>CAWUMH010000010.1:0-24365 GCA_963923565.1 uncultured Alphaproteobacteria bacterium | reverse complement strand
CTTTTGCTCAGCCTCTTTTTTCTTTTCACCACTGATAATTAGACGATTTCCTTCAAGTGATACGGAAATGTCTTTTTCGGACACGCCCGGCAATTCTGCCGTCACTTCGATGCTCTCTTTTGTTTCGGCAAGATCAAGCGAAGGCATGGCCATAAAATGACCATTGGGCTCGCCATCCGGCAAGCGGCGCTCAATCATGTCGAACATGTCCTGCATGTCGCGCCGAAGAGACTGGAATGGATCGAATTGGGGGCTCCGGTTGTTAGTCCACAATGAGGGAATCAAAGACCGCATGAGAACGCTCCTTTTCTGATGGCTATAGCGGAGGGGGAGCGCGTGGCCTGTCGAGAGGCAGGACGTTGAGAGGCATCTTAGCAGGGGGGTGCCGCTTTTCCTTGACCCATCTCAAGCTTTCGGCCGATAGAGAGGGGCCCCGCTCTGGCGGGTGTCATGAGGCATTCATGATCCGGGCGATTTCTACTTTTCCGGTTTTCATGGTTTCATGAGTCGTCTCGAGGAGATTCGCCTATGGCTTCCACCGTTATCGAAGTGGCACTCAAGGATCTGGACGAGGCGGAATCCGATCGCATCGAGCAGCTCGTCGAAACTTTGGCCAATGACATCATTCCGTCTCTGTCCGAGGCGGCGGGCGTGTCCGGGACCGATCTCGCAGCGCGTTTGATGGCCGAATTGGCCTATATCGTCGGTTATACGAGCCATCCCGCTGATGCGCTTGATGTTTTGGCCGCCACGGGTCAAGCCGTACGGACCGGCGTTGCCGAGGCTGAAGCGCTGGCAGCGGCTGATGGTGTTGAGTCGGGCGAGGAGAGCGAGCGCGAAGTGACTTGGGCGCCGCGCACTAAACCGGGCGGCAATCTTCATTAAAATCCCTGCCTGCCGGTAAGGGGCGGGGTGGTGAGCGCGCCGGGATTCGAACCCGGGACCTACTGATTAAAAGTCAGTTGCTCTACCGGCTGAGCTACGCGCTCTTAACGCGTGACCTGCCTAAAGGGTGGGGGAAGGCCGGTCAATAGGCGAAACCGCCGCATCAAGGCCTTAAATGCCGCGCACTCATATTGTATTCATCGATTTCCACTAGAGATCGGGTGGGTTCGCCAACCGAATCGGCGGGCGGGTAACAAGGACGGTCGGAAAATATGCAGGCTACGGGATCTGAGCGGCGGTGCCTCGCGGTTGTATTGGCGGCAGGTGAAGGGACGAGGATGAAATCCTCCCGTCCCAAAGTACTCCATGAAATCGCCGGGCGGTCCATGCTGGGTCATATTCTTGCGACCGTTGCGCATGCAGGTATTTCGGATGTCGCAGTGGTTGTCGGCCCAGCGCGTCCGGATGTGGAGGCTGAGGCGCGCGCTCTTTCTCCTGGCGCTTCAATCTTCGTCCAGACCGAACGCCTCGGAACGGCTCACGCGGTTCTTGCCGCCCGTGAGGCATTGGCGCGCGGCTATCACGACATCATTGTTCTCTTTGCCGACACACCTCTGCTTGAGACCGAAACGCTCATTGCGATGCGGCGGCGGATTGAAGCGGGCAATGCCGTTGTCGCGCTCGGTTTTGAAGCTATTGATCCAACGGGCTATGGCCGTCTCGTCACTGACGGAACAATGCTCAATTCTATTCGCGAACATAAGGACGCATCAGAGTCCGAGCGCGCGATAAGGCTGTGTAATTCTGGGTTGATGGCGATTGATGGTACGCTTGCGCTTTCGCTCCTAGATGCGGTTGATCAAAACAATGCGCAAAAGGAATTTTATTTAACCGACATTGTCGGTCTTGCACGTAAGCGTGACTTATCGACGAGTTTTGCGCTCGCGCCCGAAGATGAAGTGATGGGTGTGAATGATCGCGTTCAGCTCGCAAAAGCCGAAGCGCTGATGCAGAATCGTTTGCGTCGCAAAGCGATGCTGAATGGCGCGACACTGCAAGCGCCCGAAACAGTTCATATGAGTTACGATACGGTGATTGGTCGCGATGTTGAAGTCGAGCCTTATGTTTATTTTGGCCCGCGTGTGACGGTGGCTGATCACGTCGTCATTCATGCGTTCAGCCATCTCGAAGATACCGTGATCGAGAGCAAAGCCTCGCTCGGACCATTCGCGCGTACGCGCCCGGGTTCACATGTGGGAGCAGGAGCAAAGATTGGTAATTTTGTCGAACTCAAAAAGGCAAAAATCGGTGCAGGCGCGAAAGTCAGCCATTTGAGTTATATTGGTGATGCCGATGTAGGCCCTGATGCCAATATTGGTGCTGGTACCATCACCTGCAATTATGACGGGTTTTTCAAATATAAAACGACCATCGGTGCGGGCGCTTTTATTGGGGCGAATTCATCGCTCGTCGCACCCATCACAATTGGTGATGGTGCTTATGTCGGCTCGGGGTCTGTGATCACCAAAGATGTGGCGCCGGATCAATTGGCGGTGGCGCGTGGCAAACAATTGGCAAAAGATGGCTGGGGCGCAAGCTTTCGCGCGGCGAGTGAAGCCAAGAAGAAAGCCAAGGATCAAAGATAAACGTCAAAATGGTTTGTTTGAGGCTTCTTATCGTTACGATTTGAAACTCAATGTGTTTTGGAAATTATAGATCTGTTTGTTAGGAACGCAGCGGATTATTTGGGGATGTGACTGAAGATGTGCGGAATTGTCGGCATATTGTCTACCGAGCCTGCGGCAGCGCAAGCCATTGAAGCGTTAAAGCGGCTCGAATATCGCGGTTACGATTCTTCAGGCGTCGCGTCTTTATCTGGCGATGGTCACATTGAGCGTTTGCGCGCAGAAGGTAAGCTCAAAAATCTTGCGGCAAAATTAGCGTCGCATCCTCTTTCTGGCCATCTGGCGATCGGCCATACGCGCTGGGCCACCCACGGACGCCCGACCGAAGATAATGCGCATCCCCACGCAACGGATCGCGTTGCTGTTGTACATAATGGCATCATTGAAAATTTCCGCGAATTGCGCGCCGAGCTCGAAGCTGATGGTGTCAAATTTTCAAGCGAGACCGATACGGAAGCCGTGGTTCATCTCGTTGATCGCGCTTTGCGTAAAGCGAATGATCCGACAAAGGTGATTGCGGAAGTTTTGCCCAAACTCAAAGGGGCCTTTGCTTTGGGTTTTGTATTCGCAGGGCATAACAACCTTCTGATTGGTGCGCGGCAAGGCGCTCCTTTGGCAGTTGGTTATGGCGAAGGCGAAATGTATCTCGGCTCTGATGCCTTAGCTCTTGCGCCCTTTACAGATACCGTCACCTATCTCGAAGAAGGCGATTGGGTTGTGCTCTCACGTGAAGGCGCTGAGTTTCATGATCTGACCAATGCAGTGGTCAAGCGCGCGAAGCAAAAGAGCGGCGCAGGGGCGTACCTCGTTGATAAAGGCAATCATCGTCACTTTATGGCGAAAGAAATTGCCGAACAGCCCGAAGTGGTCGGTCGCACACTTGCGCATTACCTTGATATGAATGCTGGTAAGGTAAGATTACCTGTTGAGTTGCCGTTCGATTGGAAGGCGCTCAATCGCATCACCATTACCGCATGCGGTACCGCGAGTTATGCCGGCCATGTTGCGAAATACTGGTTTGAGCAATTGGCGCGTATTCCGGTTGAAGTCGATGTCGCGTCTGAATTCCGTTATCGCGAAGCGCCTCTGTCTGAAGGTGGTTTGGCGATTTTCATTTCTCAATCGGGTGAAACCGCCGACACGCTTGCGGGCCTTCGTTATGCGAAATCACAAGGGCAATCGATTTTATCGGTTGTGAATGTGCCGACGTCTTCGATCGCGCGTGAAAGTGATGTTGTGATCCCGACCCTTGCGGGCCCGGAAATTGGTGTGGCCTCAACGAAAGCGTTTACGTGTCAATTAACGGCATTGGCATGTTTAGCAATTGCAGCAGGCCGAGCGCGCGGCACATTGTCTGAAGCCGACGAGCAGGCCTTTGTAAGCGATCTTGTTGCCGTTCCGGCTCTTATGGTTGAGGCGTTGAAGAGCGAAGCGCATATCGAACATGTCGCGCATGATATGGCGAAAGCTAAAGATGTTCTCTATCTCGGTCGCGGAACGAGTTATCCTTTGGCGCTAGAGGGCGCTCTTAAACTGAAAGAAATTTCCTATATTCATGCAGAAGCCTACGCGGCAGGTGAATTGAAGCATGGACCGATTGCGCTCATCGATGAAATATTGCCGGTGATCGTCATCGCACCGCATGATTCAATATACGAGAAGACGGTTTCCAATATGCAGGAAGTGGCGGCGCGGGGCGGGCGGATCATTCTTATCTCCGATCGCGAAGGGCTCCATGCTGCGGGGCTGAAACCGGTCGCGGGTATCGAAATGCCAAAAATGAATCCGCGTTTCGCACCGATCGTCTATTCGGTTCCGGTGCAATTGCTCGCTTATCATGCTGCGGTTGCGCTTGGTAAGGATGTGGATCAACCACGTAATCTTGCGAAATCTGTAACCGTCGAGTGAGCCTCTTCCGTTTCTCGCTGAAGCGCGCTACATTTTTGAAATGAACTCTCAGCCGCATTCTTCTGAACAAACGTCGACTCCGGGTCCTTTTGACCCGGTCGCGGCTGTTCGTCCAACGCTTGGCCAAAAAATTCGGGGCTATTTTCTCACGGGTATTATCGTTGCTGGGCCTTTGGCGGTCACGGTTTACATTACGACGTGGATCATCGGCCTGATTGATTCATGGTTTAAGCCCTTGATCCCGTCAGGCATGTTTCCTGAATGGATGACGCCTTACAATCTTCCGGGTCTCGGGCTGATCATTGCTTTTGTGAGCCTTACGCTTCTCGGCTTCCTCACGGCTAATCTTGTGGGACGTTGGCTCATCGGTTTTGGTGAAACTTTATTGGGACGCATGCCTGTTGTGCGTGGGCTCTATAAGGGCGTCAAACAGGTTTTTGAAACCATCTTCTCGCAACAGGGGACGAGTTTCAGAAAAGTTGGATTAATTGAATATCCGGGCAAAGGCCTTTGGTCGTTGGTGTTTCTTTCAACAGCGCCCGAGGGTGAAATACGTTCCGCGTTACCGGGCGTTGACGACTATGTGTCGGTCTTTTTGCCCTGCACGCCTAATCCGACGACAGGCTTTTTTGTTTATGTGAAGCGCAACGACGTTATTGAATTGTCGATTTCGATTGATGATGGGGCGAAGCTCATTATGTCGGCCGGACTTATTCAACCTTCGCCTGCAGCGTCACCTGTTCGTCTAGCAAATCCATCTAACCCGCCCCCACAAGCCTGATCGCTTCGTCGCGTTCAAAAATATAAAGTAGATTGCGTACCGCTTCACCGCGCGAGGAACGCAGGGCTGAATCTTTTGCGAGTAATGCCTTGGCATCATCGCGCGCAATTGAGAGAAGTTCGCTGTGACGGGTGGGGACTGTCAAACGGAAGCCGGGCATTCCGGATTGCCGCGTGCCGAGCACATCACCTTCACCACGCAATTTCAAATCTTCTTCGGCTATTTCAAAGCCGTCTTCTGTTTTGCGCATCGTATCAATTCGCGCGCGGCCGATCTCTCCGAGAGGGCCATAAAGCAAGACACAGGATGAGCGATCAGCGCCGCGACCGACGCGGCCGCGCAATTGATGAAGCTGCGCCAAACCGAAGCGCTCTGCATGTTCGATAATCATGATCGTGGCATCGGGCACGTCGACACCCACTTCGATCACTGTGGTTGAAACAAGAACACGTGTCTGGCCTGACGCGAAATCCGCCATTGCGCGATCTTTGTCTGCACCTTTCATCTTGCCATGTACAAGGCCAACTTTATCACCATAGATTGCTCGCAATGTTTGAGCGCGTTCTTCGACGGCGGCGAGATCAAGATCTTCGGATTCATCAACGAGGGGACAAACCCAGTAAATGCCCCGACCTTCACTCAAGGGTCGTTTGAGACTTTCAACAATCTCGTCGATCCGCTCAAGCGGAAGGGCGCGTGTATCAATGGGCTTGCGGCCGGCAGGCTTTTCCCGAATAAGCGAAACATCCATATCGCCAAAATATGTCAGCACCAGCGTGCGGGGAATAGGCGTGGCGGTCATCACAAGCATATCGACGGCATCACCTTTATGAGCAAGTGCTAGTCTCTGATGCACGCCAAAACGATGTTGCTCGTCGATCACCGCAAGGCCGAGCTTTTTAAACTCAACTGCTTCTTGGAAGAGTGCATGTGTGCCAATGGCCAAATGTGTTGATCCCTCAGCGAGGCCGGACAGGGCTTGCGTTCTTGCCGCACCTTTTTCGCGTCCGGTGAGAAGTGTCATCGATAAACCAATGGCCTCCGCTAGAGGCTTCAAGCGCTCATAATGTTGGCGGGCGAGAATTTCGGTGGGCGCCATCAAAGCCGATTGCCATCCTGCCTCAGCCGCCATCACCATGGAGAGAAAAGCAACAATGGTTTTACCGGAACCCACATCACCCTGAAGCAACCGCAACATGCGTTCATGTGAAGCCATATCGCGACTGATTTCTGCAAGCGCATCATTTTGCGCTTTTGTGAGCACAAAGGGCAGGGCGGCAAGAGCGGCTTTAACGAGATACCCATCGCCTGATCGCGATGTGCCTGCTTCTTTCTTCATCCGCTGCCGCATCAAAAGCAGTGCAAGCTGTCCCGCAAAGAGTTCGTCATAGGCTAATCGCAAACGCGCAGGAGCCTCGGGTGCGAGATCATCTTTTGCCCGAGGACTATGAAGACTTTTCAAAGCCTCTGCGAATGAAGGCCATGCTTCACGTTTGACGAGAAGCGGATCAATCCATTCCGGAATTTCGGGAAGTTTTGATAAAGCTGCTTGCGCTGTTTTATGAAGAATGCGCGGATAAAGACCGGCCGTTAATCCATAGACGGGTTCATAGGGCGGAAGCTTCGCATAGGCTTCGGCATCAAGCACACGATCAGGATGGGTCATCTGGCGATGACCATCAAAGAGTTCAATTTTACCCGATACAAAGCGTATCGATCCGACAGGTAGCATCGATTCAATGCGGGCGCGTTGGGCGTTGAAAAACACAAGCGCCAAATCACCCGTCTCGTCTTCAACAAAAACACGATAAGGTACACGTGCGCGACCTGGGGGCGAAGGCTTATGGGAAAGCACACGGATTTCAAACGTGCCGGATTGCCCCGCAACCGACTCAGATAATCGTCCGCTCAACCGACGATCAACGGCGTCATGCGGCAAATGAAGAAGAATATCGATCAGGCGCGCCTCACTTCCGTGCGGCGCAAGCAAGCGATCAAAGAGCGGCGCGAGTTTCGGGCCAATTCCTTGTAGAGAGCGGATCGGTGCAAAGAGCGGATTGAGTATTGTGGGACGCATGATTAGACGGGCACAATCGCCACGCGGTTATCGTGGAACGCAGCGCCACCGAAAGGTGCAGGCGAGTCAGCGCCAGTAAGAGTGTTGATGCCTTTGCCATCAATATAGGCCGTGTTCGGCCAAATCGATTCAGCGACCAAGACGCCGCGTTTTATCCCGTCAAAATATTTCGCCTTTAACGTTACAGTTCCGCGCTCATTGGTGAGCGTAACGCGCACGCCGTCTTTGATCGCGTGAGTCTGGGCATCATCCGGATGAATAAGAACTGTGGGCTCACCTTCTCGTTCGCGTGATGTCTTCGTCTCTGTGAATGTTGAATTGAGATAGTTGCGCGCGGGGCTTGTTGCGAGGCGGAAGGGATAGGCGCTTGTCGCGTCTTCAATAACGGCCCAATGGTCGGGAAGGGTCGGCATTTCATCAATCGGTCCCATCGCTTGACCGCCGGCGAAGGGCACGCGCGACCAGTCGGGGGCGAAACGATATTTCCCATCTTTCCACGCAAAGCCTTTGCGGAAATGCGCATCATCGAAAGCGGGTTGTGCGTCGATGTAACCTTTAATCTCAAGATCTTCGAGTGTACCCCAATTTGAATTTTGCAAAGTCCAGTCGATGAGTTCGCGATCACTCATCGCAAAACCGGGATGATCAGCACCCACGCGTTTTGCTAAATCGCAGATCACTTCATGATTGGAACGGCATTCACCGGGCGGATCAATGAGCTTGGGACCGAGACCGATATATTGATGGCCGCCGCCTTGATAAAGATCATGATGCTCGGTGAACATCGTGGCGGGGAGAATAATATCCGCGTAACGCGCGGTATCCGTCATGAATTGCTCATGTACAACCGTAAACAAATCTTCGCGCGAAAAGCCTTCGATGACTTTTGTTTGTTCCGGCGCAACAGAAACCGGATTGGTGCTTTGGATGAACAGCGCTTTGATTTGTGCGCCGTCCTTTAATGCCTCCGCATCGCCTGTAAGCACACGCCCAATTTTTGATTGATCGAGTTTGCGAATGCCTGGTTTTGCAACATCGAGCCCTTCGATCATGCTCTTGCGCCAATGATAAATCGCGCCGTTATTATGGAAGGCACCGCCGCCTTCATGCGCCCATGCGCCGGTGACAGACGCAATCGATGTGGCCGCATGCATATTCACCGCGCCATTGCGCTGACGTGAAAAGCCATAGCCCAAACGAAAATATGTTTTCTTATTTGTGCCGACGAGCTTCGCGAAGGTTTCGATTTCTTCGACGCTGAGACCCGTGATTGACGCCGCCCATGCGGGCGTGCGTGTGTTCAAATGCGCTTCGAGTTGATCCGGGCAATCCGTATGGGCCGCCAAAAATTCGCGATCGGCTAAACCATCGCGGAAAAGCACATGCATGACCGCGCAAGCGAGCGCGCCATCGGTTCCCGGTTTGACGATTAAAGCGAGATCTGCCTGATCAAGCGTGGGTGTGCGGTAGATATCAATCGCAACAATTTTTGCGCCGCGTTCTTTGCGGGCGCGCACCGCATGCGTCATCACATTGACTTGTGTCGCGACTGCATTGGTTCCCCAAATCACAACGCAATCGGCTTTCGCCATTTCACGCGGATCAGGGCCTTGAAGTTTTCCGGTTCCCGCAATGTAGCCGGGCCAAGCGAGATTGATGCAGATAGACGAATAAAATCCGCAATAGGATTTTGCATTGCGCAACCGGTTGATGCCGTCGCGATGCACAAGACCCATCGTGCCCGCATAGTAATAGGGCCAGATTGTATCGGCCCCATAAGTTTTCTCGATGTCGAGAAAACGCGTAGCGATCTCGCTCATCGCCTCATCCCATGAGATGCGTGTGAAGTGGCCCGCGCCTTTCGGGCCGACACGCTTCATCGGATAGAGCAAACGATCAGGATGATGATTGCGTTCGGCATAACGCGCGACCTTCGCGCAGATCACACCGGCCGTGTAGCTTTGCTCTTGTGATCCATAGACGCGGCCAATGCGATCGGGTCCCGCGACTTCCACCTCAAGCGCACAGGCTGAAGGGCAGTCATGTGGACAGACGGAACGGCAGCGGGGAAGGGATGTAGGAGCATTCATGATGTGAAGTCTAAGGACTTGGGCGCGGCTTCGCAATCAACGCGCGGGCTCTCCAACAAAAAAGCGGCCCCAGAGGAGCCGCTTTTGGTAATCGATCAGGGAAAAGCGAAGCCGTGATTAGCCGACGATTTCGTTGCCCGAGAAGAATTGTGCGATTTCGATGGCCGCCGTCTCCGGGGCGTCCGAACCGTGAACGGTGTTTTCACCGACCGACTTCGCAAAGAGCTTGCGGATCGTGCCTTCAGCGGCATTGGCAGGGTTCGTGGCGCCCATCACTTCGCGATATTTCGCGATGGCACCTTCGCCTTCGAGCACCTGAACAACAACCGGACCTGAGGTCATGAAATCGACGAGCTCGCCAAAGAAGGGGCGCTCTTTATGGACGGCGTAGAAGGTGCCCGCCTGATCACGCGTCATGTGGATCCGCTTCTGGGCAACAATGCGCAGGCCAGCCTTTTCGATGACGGCATTGACGGCACCCGTGAGGTTACGGGCGGTCGCGTCGGGTTTCAGAATGGAAAAAGTGCGCTCGAGCGCCATGATGTAGATCCTTTACCTTGAAATGAGGTGGGGGCTCTATAGCCGCGCCGGACGCGATGGTCAAAGGGGGGTAAGGGTTCTGGCAACTTTCGCAAGCGCCTCCGGAAAGAGCCGGTTTTCCGCAATGAGGACGCGGGCGCTCAAGCTCTCCTCCGTATCGCCATCAAGAACGGGAACGATTGCTTGCGCGATAACTGGGCCCGCATCGAGCTCCGGTACAACAAAATGAACCGTGCAGCCATGCTCCTTCACGCCGTCGGCAAGCACTCGTTTATGCGTATCGAGGCCGCGATAGGCGGGCAACAAAGAGGGGTGAATGTTCAAAATCCGACCGGTCCAGCGGGATACGAAATCGGCGGACAGCACGCGCATGAATCCGGCCAGGCAAATCAATTCGATTTTTGCCTCATTCAATGAATGAGAAAGTGCTGCTTCAAACGTTGATTTATTTGAATATTCTTTATGAGAAATCACGAGCGATTTGATCCCCACAGCCCTTGCTGTTTCTAAGCCTTTAGCGGTCGGAATATTCGAGATCACAAGGACAATTTCTGCCGGATAAGACGGGGCCCGCGCCGCTTCGATCAGCGCCGCCATGTTCGTCCCGCGACCAGAGATGAGGATGGCGGTGCGGCGACGAGTGGTCATTAGAATGCGGGCTTACCGCGATAACGGACGCGCAGGCCTTTACCGTCATCAGGAATGAGCCGCCCGAAGCTTACAGGTTCTTCCCCCTGATCGCGGAGCGCTTTTGTAGCGGACGCTTCATCCGCCGCGCCACACACGACAATCATGCCGATCCCGCAATTGAAGGTGCGGAGCATTTCCTCATCGGCGACATTCCCCGTGCGGGCGAGCCATTGGAACACGGGCAGGACAGGGAGCGCGTCGAGATCGAGTTCAGCCGCAACATGATCGGGGAGAACGCGGGGAATATTGTCGGGGAAACCACCGCCGGTGATATGCGCCAGCGCCTTGATTCCGGATGTCGCTTTGAGGGCCGCAAGAAGCGGCTTCACATAAAGCCGCGTCGGTTCAAGCAAGGCCGCACCGAGCGTCTTCTCCGGCGCAAACGGAGCCGGCGCCTCATAAGACAGTCCCGAACGCTCGACGATCCGGCGCACGAGCGAAAACCCGTTCGAATGGACGCCCGATGAGCGCAACCCAAGGATCACATCACCCGGGCCGATATCATTACGCGGAAGGAGATGGCCGCGCTCGGCGGCGCCAACGGCAAAGCCCGCGAGATCATAGTCACCCTTGGCGTAAAGACCCGGCATCTCGGCGGTCTCGCCTCCAATCAGCGCGCAGCCAGACTCAACGCAGCCCCTCGCGATGCCCTTGACGATGGCCGCGCCCGCATGAGGGTCGAGTTTTCCGGTCGCGTAATAATCGAGGAAAAATAGCGGTTCCGCGCCTTGCACCACGAGATCATTCACGCACATGGCGACAAGATCGATACCGATCGTGTCATGAATACCGGTATCGATGGCGATTTTGACTTTTGTGCCCACGCCATCATTGGCAGCAACCAGAATGGGGTCCTTGAAACCCGCCGCTTTCAAGTCGAAAAGGCCACCAAAGCCTCCAATTTCAGCATCAGCGCCCGGCCGTCTCGTGGCGCGTACATGCGGCTTGATTTCCTCGACCATGGAATTGCCGGCATCGATATCGACGCCGGATTGGGCATAGGTCAGGCCATTCGGGGGAGGGGTCGCCATGCTGGTCCGCTTTCGTTTTCGGCTCATAGTCGGGTTACGCCGTCAAATTCCGGCTTGCAAGCATGCGGCCCCTTTACCACATCGCAATTCTGTCGAAATCCGTGCATAGGTGAGAGGATGCTCCCTAATCTGATCTCAATCCTGCGTCTCTTTCTGGTTCCTTTGATTGTCGCGCTTATTCTCGACGGTGATTGGGGATGGGCGCTTTTCGGATTTCTGATCGCGGGCGTGTCCGATGCCATTGACGGTTTCATTGCGCGCCATTTCAATATGCGCACGGAATTGGGGGCCTATCTCGATCCGCTCGCGGATAAGGCGCTTCTCGTTTCGATATTTGTGACACTTGCGCTTGTCGGCCAAATTCCGGGCTGGCTCACGATTATGGTCGTCACGCGCGATTTGATGATTGTCGGCGGGATTATCCTTGCCTGGCTTTTGGGCTCACCGATTGCCGTAAATCCGGTTTTCCTTTCAAAAGTGAATACGGTTGGCCAAATTGGCTTTGGCGTGATGGTTTTATCCGTCAAAGCCTTTGAATTATCCCTTTCAAGCCTTGTGCATTACGGGGGCTACTGTGTGGCAGCCCTAACAGCCGCCTCGATGCTCGTTTATGTGATCCAGTGGCTCAATCATTTCTCGGAAGCTCCTGAATGAACGAAAAACCCCGCCAGATTCCGCTCGACCTTCCGGTCGCTGAGCGGCTGGAGGCCGAGGATTTTCTCGTAAGCCCGAGCAATGAAGCGGCGTTCAATCGCATAGAAACCTGGCCCGAATGGCACGATCCCATCTTGGTGCTGAGTGGACCTGAATCGAGCGGCAAGTCGCATCTCGCAGCTATATGGGCACTGAAAGCGCGCGCTTGGACGATTAAAGCCGCCGATATCACAATGGATCGCGTGCCCCATCTCGTCTCAAATGGCGCGCTGGTTATCGAGGATGCCGATCAGGGCGTTGATGAACACGCGATGTTTCATTTGTTGAACGCATCGCGGGAAAAACGTGGGTTTGTGGTGATCACGGCACGAAAAGCCCCAGATCTTTGGGGACTGAAGACACCAGATCTTCTCTCGCGTTTGCGTCTTGCCCCGTCGGTAAGCATCGAGCAGCCCGATGAAGCGCTGTTGCAAGCTGTGCTCGTTAAACTCTTTGTTGACCGACAATTGGTCGTCGATACCGCCCTGATTGGTACATTGACCAAGCGGATTGACCGATCGATCGCGGCGGCGCGGCAAGCCGTGGAGCGTCTTGATCGCGAGGCACTCGCACAAGGGCGGCGGGTTAATCGGGGATTGGCACTCGATCTCTTCCGTGAAAATCCACCGGAACCGCTTGAGGTCTAGCCAAACGAGGTGGTGCTCGCATTAACCCTCTTCGGAATTGGCGGGTTGCGGAATACGGTCGCTTTCGTGTCAAATGACCGTCATAATTCTTTGAAAGAACATCAATTCTTATTTGAAATGATTGGAGTCTGAGGCCGTGCCCCATACGAAAAAGGCAAGCTCGGTTTTAGCCCGGGCGCGGGCAACGGGACCGCGCACGCCGGCGACGCTTGCCAAATCGCCACGGCGTTTCATCAATCGCGAATTGTCATGGTTACAATTCAACCGGCGTGTTCTTGAAGAGTCTGCGAATAGCGGTCATCCACTTCTCGAACAGCTTCGCTTCTTGTCGATTTCGGCCACCAATCTCGATGAATTCTTTATGGTGCGCGTTGCGGGTTTGCGCGGACAAGTGACATCCGATGTTGCGGAAATGTCCGAAGATGGCATGAGCCCACTCGAGCAATTGGCGCGTATCGGTGAAGAGGTAACTCAACTTTGCGCTGATCAACAGGCGCGGTGGCGTGATTTGCGTGGCAAGCTCAACGAAGCTGGCGTGTCACTCGTTGAAGGTGATGGTTTAACGGATGATGAGCGCACGTGGCTCGACACATATTTCGTTGAGCAAATAT
Source organism: uncultured Alphaproteobacteria bacterium (assembly GCA_963923565.1). Taxonomy (GTDB): domain Bacteria; phylum Pseudomonadota; class Alphaproteobacteria; order Rhizobiales; family Beijerinckiaceae; genus CAIUPE01. The sequence goes on along the minus strand of CAWUMH010000010.1, from coordinate 10,727 downwards.
TTCCGGTTTTGACTCCGCTTGCCGTTGATCCGGCGCATCCGTTTCCTTTCATTCCCAATCTCGGCTTTTCACTCGCGCTCACATTGGCACGCGTAAGAGATGGCCGTGCGTTGAATGCGTTGATCCGAATACCCAGTAAAATTGATCGCTTCATTCGTCTTCCCTCTGTCGCTCAATCGGACGAAGATGTTCCACAACCCGCGCGCTTCATTGCGCTCGAAAATGCGATCGGCTTGTTTATCAGTCGGTTGTTCCCCGGTTACAGCGTGAAAGGACTTGGTGCCTTCCGCGTGATCCGCGACAGCGATATTGAAATTGAAGAAGAAGCCGAAGATCTCGTGCGACTCTTCGAAACCGCATTGAAACAGAGACGTCGCGGTTCAATTATTCGGTTGGAAGTTGATGCGGGAATGCCCGCTGAAATTCGTCAATTTGTTGTCGAGGAATTTCTTGTGACGCCTGATGCGGTGTTCGAGATTGATGGCATGCTGGCGCTGAATGATTTGTCGCAACTTGTTGGCGTTGACCGTCCGGATCTAAAATTTGTTCCCTATAATCCACGATTTCCTGAGCGTATTCGTGATCATGGCGGCGATTGTTTTGCAGCAATCCGCGAAAAAGATCTTATTGTTCATCACCCGTATGAAAGCTTCGACGTTGTTGTGAATTTCTTGCAACAAGCGGCACGTGATCCGAATGTTGTGGCAATTAAGCAAACGCTCTATCGCACCTCGAATGATAGTCCGATTGTTAAAGCATTGGCTGAGGCTGCAGAAGCGGGTAAATCGGTGACAGCGCTCGTTGAACTCAAAGCGCGTTTCGATGAAGAAGCTAATATTCGCTGGGCGCGCGATCTCGAGCGCGCCGGTGTACAGGTTGTTTTCGGATTTATAGAACTAAAGACCCACGCGAAATTGTCGATGGTGATCCGCCGTGAATCAGGTCAACTCGTCACTTATTGTCATTTGGGAACGGGCAACTATCATCCGATAACGGCGCGTGTTTATACCGATCTGTCTTTCTTTACGGCTGATCCGGCGATAGCGCGCGATGTAGCACGTATCTTCAATTACATCACGGGTTATGCCGAGCCCACACATCTTGAACGGTTGTCGGCCTCACCTCTGACGCTCAAGAAAACGCTTCTTGATAACATCGCAAAAGAAATTGAATTTGCGAAAGCGGGAAAGCCAGCGGCGATCTGGGGCAAATGTAATTCACTTGTCGATCCCATGGTCATTGATGCGCTTTATGAAGCGAGCCAAGCGGGTGTCGAGATTGATCTCGTCGTGCGCGGTATCTGTTGCTTGCGCCCCGGCATACCGGGCTTTTCAGAACGCATTCGGGTAAAATCGATTGTGGGTCGCTTTTTGGAACACACGCGAATTTACGCGTTCGGCAATGGGCACGGCCTTCCTCATGCCAAGGCCAAGGTTTATATTTCTTCAGCTGACCTCATGCAGCGCAATCTTGATCGCCGTGTCGAAGTGTTGATTCCGATTCTCAACCCCACCGTGCATGAACAGGTCCTGGACCAGATTATGGTCGTAAATCTGAACGATAATGAGCAAAGCTGGCGGATCGGCGCCGATGGGACGTCCACACGGGTGGAAAAGCCTGAAGGTGATGCGCCTTCAAACGCCCATCAATATTTTATGACGAATCCGAGCCTTTCGGGGCGTGGCAAGGGCGTAAAAAAATCCACCTCAATAAATATACGGTCCGGTTCCACAAAAGAAATTCGTCACGACACGTGAAATCTTTTCGGAACTGCGTATGATCCGGCGCGAATCAAAGCGGATGGGTGTCATGCCGAAAAACGCGCAGGGCCGATTGAAAATCGGGAAACCCTTGGCCATTGTCGATATCGGTTCGAATTCGGTACGTCTCGTTGCCTATGAAGGGCTGACGCGTTCGCCAACTCCGATCTTCAATGAGAAGGCGCTTTGCGGTCTGGGTCGTGGTGTATTGGCGACAGGTCTTCTCGCCGAAGACGCGATGGAAAAAGCCTATGAGGCTTTGCGTCGCTATCGCGTTTTATGTGACATTATGAAAATCAGAGATGTGCAGGTTATCGCCACCGCGGCCGCGCGCGATGCGATTAACGGCAAAGATTTTCTCAAAGAATGTTCGCGTATCATGCGCACCGACGCGCAATTGCTCACAGGCAAGCGGGAAGCCACGTTATCGGCTCTCGGTGTTGCTTATGGGATCCACAACGCCGAAGGATTGGTTGCCGATTTGGGCGGCGGCTCGCTCGAATTGATTTCCGTTAAAGGCGCAACATTGGGGAAGGGCGTCACGCTCCCCATCGGTGTACTTTCTTTGCAGGATCTGTCCGGTGGCAATCTTAAAAGAGCGCAAAAGATTATTCGGGATGAGCTCGATGATTTGCCTCAGTTAAAGGCGGCGAAGGGCAAATCGATTTATGTGATCGGGGGAACTTGGCGCGCGCTTGCCAGGCTTCATATGAAGCAGCGGGGCTATCCTCTCCACGTTATGCATAATTATGTGATCCCCGTGCGTGACGCCAAGGATTTCACCTCTCTTGTTGAGCGTGTTTCGACCGATACGATCGACTCGATTGAAGCCGTCTCGGCAGCTCGTCGCCCGTTAATTGCCTATGGCGCTCTCGTTCTAGAAGAACTCATAAAGAAATGCGCACCGGTTGATATAATAGTTTCCGCGCTCGGTGTGCGTGAAGGTTTAATTTTCGAACGTCTTCCGAAAAAACAATTGAAAGAAGATCCACTGATCCGTGCGGCGCATGATTTGAACATTTTGCGATCACGCTCCCCGGAACATTGCGAAGAGATTATTGGATGGACCGATCAATTTATGAAATCGGCCCACTTTGAAGAGACGGTGGATGAAAAACGTTTGCGCCATGCCGCATGTCTTTTGGCCGATATTGGATGGCGGGCCCATCCTGATTATCGTGGCGAGCAGTCTTTGAATATTATCGCGAATGCGAGCTTTATCGGCGTTGACCATCCGGGCCGAGTTTACCTCGCACTTGCGGTTGCCTATCGCCATATGGGTCTGAGCGAAGATCAGATTAGTCCGCGCTTGCGTGAATTGGCCACAAGCCGCATGTTGGATCGCGCGCGAATTCTCGGCGGCGTCTTACGTGTCGCTTATCTTGTAACCGCAGCGATGCCGGGCGTTCTTCAATATACGCCTTTGTACTGCACGAAAGATGCGCTCATTCTCGAAATTCCACGCGAGCTCGCACCGCTTGCGGGTGAACGCGTGTTTAATCGCTTGAAGGCCCTTGCCCGCATTATCGGCAGAGTGCCGAAGCTTATTGTTGAAGATTAAGCCTCGTTACGCGGCAAGGCGACGACGCGGCCTTTTGAGAAGGCGAGCGCTAAATTGCCATTTTTCAATTCGAGGGCGTGCTGTCCGAAGATTTTATAACGCCATCCTTTGAGGGCTTGCACATCGGCATTGTCATCAGCGGCGATTGATTCAAGATCGTCAACTGTCGCTATGAGTTTTGCCGCTACACCTTCTTTATCGCATGTCATGCGCAAGAGGACTTTGAGCAATTCAACAGCGGCAGGATTATAGGCCTTGCGTTCTATCCGTTCGATAACCGGAATAGTTGATGGGTCTCTTGCCAATCCCTTTTCGACAAGGGCCAAAATTTCAGTCCCCACGCGCGAGCGTTCAAAGCCATTGGGAACCGAACGCAATTTACCCAGAGCCTCGACCGAGCGCGGCGCTGAAGTGGCGATATCGATAATCGCATCATCTTTCAAAACACGCGAACGCGGGACATTGCGGTTTCGTGCTTCGTTTTCTCGCCACGCGGCGATTTCCATGAGAACTGCAAGATCTCGCGGCTTGCGAATGCGGCCACTTAGGCGCCGCCATGAATCTTCCGGCTTCAGATCATAGGTTTCAGGGGAGGTGAGCACACGCATCTCATCGGCCAACCATGGCTCGCGGCCTGATGCCGTAAGTTTATCGAGCAGTGCCTTATAAATGACGCGCAAATGGGTGACGTCAGCGCGTGCATAATTGAGCTGTGCATCGGAGAGGGGCCGTTGTGACCAATCCGTATAGCGCGATGATTTGTCGATCCGCGCTTTGGCGAGATCATGGGCCAGCTGCTCATAGCCGACGCTGTCACCATAGCCCGCGACCATCGCCGCGACCTGTGTGTCGAAACAGGGGCTCGGGATGCAGCGATCAAGGATCCAGAGAATTTCGATGTCTTGCCGGCCGGAATGGAACACCTTGACCACGCTTTCCTTGCGCATCAGGGCAAAGAAGGGGGCTAGATCAATATCGGGCGCTAAAGGGTCGATTAGGACGTCTTCATCCTCGCACGCCAGCTGTATGAGGCATAATTTCGGGAAAAAGGTCGTTTCCCGCATGAATTCCGTATCGATTGTCACAAAATCATGTGAGCCAAGTCTTTGGCACGCCGCGTCCAGCGCCGCAGTATTAGTGATCAAGGGCATGGTTGGATGAACAAAATTTACGAATCATGGGCCAAGAGGAAGATGGGTGTTAGCACGAGTTCCGGCAAAATGTCTGCCAAGCCCGCTTTCTCTTGACAAGGGCGGGCGGCGCATGCGTTTTCCGGGTCAAATTTCCCTCGCCGACGGTCAAAAGAGGTCCTAATGCATCGTTATCGTTCGCATACTTGTGGCGCGCTCCGTGAGAGCGATGTCGGCCAAGAGGTTCGGCTTTCGGGCTGGTGCCACCGTATCCGCGATCATGGCGGCGTGCTCTTCATTGATTTGCGGGATCATTATGGCCTCACCCAATGCGTGATTGATCCGGATTCCAAGGCCTTCAAGCTGGCCGAAACATTACGTTCGGAATGGGTGGTGCGGATCGACGGTAAAGCGCGACTGCGTCCTGCGGGAACGGAGAATCGTGATCTGCCAACCGGCCTCATTGAAATTTATGTGAGCGAGATTGAAGTGCTCGGTCCGGCAAAGGAATTGCCGCTGCAAGTGTTTGGCGATCAGCCCTTCCCTGAAGAGACGCGTCTCACTTACCGCTTCCTCGATCTCCGTCGCGAGACGCTTCACAACAACATTATGACGCGCGTTAAAGTGATCGATGCGATGCGCGAGAAGATGAAGGCGCAAGGCTTCAACGAATTTGCAACGCCGATTTTGACAGCGTCATCGCCGGAAGGTGCGCGCGACTTTCTCGTGCCATCGCGTATTCATCCCGGAAAATTCTACGCACTGCCGCAAGCGCCGCAGCAATATAAGCAGTTGTTGATGATGGCGGGCTTCGACCGCTATTTCCAAATCGCGCCGTGCTTCCGCGATGAGGATCCGCGCGCGGATCGGTTGCCGGGCGAATTCTATCAGCTCGATTTGGAAATGAGCTTTGTCGAGCAGGAAGATATTTTTGCAGCCGTCGAACCGGTTGTCGGCGGTATCTTCCGTGATTTTGGTAAAGGCAAACATGTTACGCCATCGCCGTGGCCGCGCATTCCCTATGCGACCTCGATGGAAAAATATGGCTCCGACAAGCCCGATCTTCGTATTCGCAATCCTTACACGAATGCTCCGCTTGAAATGGCCGATGTGTCGGAGCATTTCCGCGGCTCGAACTTCAAAGTGTTCGCGCGCATTCTCGAAGATGCGAAGAACCAAGTCTGGGCTATTCCGGCTCCGAATGGTGGTCAGCGCACATTCTGCGACCGCATGAATTCATGGGCGCAAAGCGAAGGCCAGCCAGGTTTAGGTTACATGTTCTGGCGTGAAGGCGAGGAAGGCGCTGCAGGTCCGATTGCCAACAATATAGGTCCAGAACGCGCTGAGGCGATACGCACGCAATTGGGATTGAAGGCTGGCGACGCCTGTTTCTTTGCTGCCGGTGATCCTGATAAATTTGCGAAATTTGCGGGTAGCGCACGCATCAAGGTTGGGCAAGATCTCAACCTCATCGATGAAAATCGTTATGAGCTTGCTTGGATCGTCGACTTCCCGATGTTCGAGTATAATGACGAAGACAAGAAGGTCGACTTCTCGCACAATCCGTTCTCGATGCCGCAGGGTGGCCTCGACGCGTTGACGAACCAAGATCCGCTGACGATCAAAGCCTTCCAGTACGACATCGCTTGCAATGGTTTTGAAATTGCGTCAGGTGGCATCCGCAATCACAAGCCTGAAGCGATGGTGAAAGCCTTTGAAATCGCAGGCTATGGCGAAGAGACTGTGATTGAAAAATTTGGTGGGATGTATCGCGCCTTCCAATATGGCGCGCCGCCACATGGCGGCATGGCGGCCGGTGTTGATCGTATCGTGATGTTGCTCGTTGGTGCGCAGAATTTGCGCGAAGTTGCTCTGTTCCCGATGAACCAGCAGGCGCTTGATTTGCTGATGGGTGCTCCCGCTGAAGCAACGCCAAAGCAGATGCGTGAATTGCATCTCAGGGTGAATGCGCCAGAGAAGTAAGAGTAAAAGTCGGCGCGAGTTTGTGAGGAGAAAAGAAGATGGCGTCATCATCACACGGATCTGACGATCTTCGCGCGGGCTCGATGATTTATCACCGTTTGCCGAAACCCGGTAAGCTCGAGATTCAAGCAACAAAGCCGCTCGGTAATCAGCGTGATCTGGCGCTTGCTTATTCGCCGGGTGTTGCCGCACCATGCGAAGCGATTGCCGAAAATCCTGATCTTGCGGCAGAACTCACGGCGCGGCAAAATCTTGTTGCCGTCATTTCAAATGGTACGGCCGTTTTGGGCTTAGGCAATATTGGCCCGCTGGCGTCTAAGCCGGTGATGGAAGGTAAAGCCGTCCTCTTCAAGAAATTTGCAGGAATCGATGTGTTCGACATCGAGGTTGCCGAAAATGATCCGAAACGTTTTGTCGATGTGGTAGCGGCGCTTGAGCCAACCTTTGGCGGGATTAATCTTGAAGATATTAAAGCGCCTGAATGTTTCGAAATTGAAAAACATTTGCGCGATAAAATGGCCATTCCGGTTTTCCATGATGATCAACATGGAACGGCTATCATTGTTGGCGCGGCTGTTTTGAATGCCGTTGATCTTTCAAACAAGCGTATAAGCGATATCAAAATCGTAGCCTCGGGAGCGGGCGCTGCAGCACTTGCGTGTCTTAATCTTCTCGTCTCGCTCGGTGCTAAGCGCGAGAATATTTGGGTCAGCGATCTTGAAGGTGTTGTCTATGAGGGCCGTGAAAAACTCATGGACCCGTGGAAAGCAATCTTTGCGCAAAAGACTGATAAAAGAACATTGAATGACGTGATCGACGGCGCTGACGTGTTCCTCGGTCTGTCAGCTGGGGGTGTTCTGAAAGCCGATATGGTTAAGCGTATGGCTGAGAAGCCCTTAATTTTGGCGCTTGCTAATCCTAATCCGGAAATTATTCCCGAGGAGGCGCGCGCTGTGCGCCCCGATGCGATGATGTGCACGGGACGGTCTGATTATCCGAACCAAGTGAATAATGTTCTCTGCTTCCCTTACATCTTCCGTGGCGCGCTTGATGTTGGCGCAACAACAATCAATGAAGATATGAAGCTTGCCGCCGTGGCGGCGATTGCGCGGCTCGCGCGTGAAGCGCCCTCAGAAGTGGCCGCGCGCGCTTATGGCGGGGATGTGAAGACCTTCGGCTCTGAGTCACTGATTCCGTCACCTTTTGATCCGCGTTTAATTTTGCGTATCGCGCCGGCTGTTGCGAGAGCTGCAATCGCGTCGGGCGTTGCGCGTCGTCCCATTACCGATTTCAAAGCCTATGAGGAAAAGCTCTCGGGCTTTGTCTTCCGTTCGGGTTTCATCATGAAGCCGATTTTTGAACAGGCGAAGGCAGCCCCGAAGCGCGTGATTTACGCTGATGGTGAAGATGAGCGTGTGTTGCGCGCAGCGCAGATCGCTAGAGAAGAAGGCTTTGCTATTCCGATTTTGATCGGTCGCCCCTCGGTTATTGAAACACGCTGTCAGCGTTATGGATTGTCGATCCGTCCGGGCCGCGATGTTGAAGTGATCAATCCTGAAGATGATCCTCGTTATCGCGATTATGTTGCGACTTTAATTGAGCTTGTAGGTCGTAAAGGTGTTGCGCCTGATGCCGCACGTACGCTTGTGCGCACCAATTCAACCGTTATTGCTGCTGTGGCCGTAATGCGCGGCGATGCCGACGCGATGATCGCCGGGCTTGAGGGGCGCTTCCATTCGAAACTGCGCAATATCCGTGACATTATCGGTTTGCGCGAAGGCGTGCGTGATCTCTCGGCCATGACTTTGATGATCACATCGAAGGGCAATTTCTTTTTGGCCGATACACATGTCACGCAAGAGCCGAGCGCCGAGGATATTGCGGATATCGCCATTCTTGCCGCGCATCATGTCGAACGGTTTGGCATTATTCCAAAAATAGCTCTCGTCTCGCATTCGGACTTTGGTGACTCGGACGCGACGTCTGCACAGAAGATGCGCGTGGCGCTTGATTACATCCGAAAGATGGATCCTGATCTTGAAGTCGATGGCGAAATGCAGGCGGATACGGCGCTTGTGCAAGCCATCAGGTCTAAACGGTTGCCGGATAGCCATATCGCGGGCGATGCGAATGTATTGATCATGCCCAATCTTGATGCGGCGAATATCGCCTATCAATTGATCAAAGTGTTGGCCGATGCATTACCCGTAGGCCCTATTTTGATTGGAACGGCAAAACCCGCCCATATCCTGACAACATCCGTAACCGCTCGCGGTGTTGTGAATATGACGGCATTAGCTGTGGTGGAAGCTCAGGCGGTTGAAGCGCCTCAACTCAAGCTCGTCTGATCTTAGTTCTGCGAAATCATCAGATCGAAGGCTTCAAGCAGTTGCGCGGGGTTTTCAGCTGTCGCGCCTTCTGCCAGCGCCACGCCATCCGGACTTTTTGAACGCGCTGTTATTGAAAGCCGTGCGGGTTTGTCGATAAATTTCGCGAGCGCTTGCGTGAGTGCTTTCGCATTCGGTGACATGCCGAGGTAAACCTGCAAGCTGGCAGAAGCGGCAGCGGCATAATTCTTTCTGACTTCCTGCGGCGATCTTTTTGTTTTGATGGCGTCTTGATCGATCAGGCGATCAGCCAAGCCGCGATTTTCAACTGTCACAGACAGATCTTTTACGCGCGCTCCGGCGAAAGCGATGAGCGCTGCTGAAGGATTGCGCATTAAAAGATCGACAGGCACATTAATGAGATTGGTTGTAACGCCAATCGCACCCATATTCTCACCCGATATCAGCGCTTCAGTTTTGAACATCTTCGCCTTTTCATCGATCGCGAGTTTCAAAGTTCCGGAGAGGCTTACATCGCGATAACCCAACGCGATGAGATTATCGATTGAAGGCTCGTTACTGTCTGAAGGAATAGGACCAAAGAGGCCATCGAAAGCGAGATCAATTGATTTCGGAATGCCGCCTGTAGGATTGTCGACCGACAGAATCATCGAACGTAATCCCGCATGGACTGGCGGCACATCTGTCGTGTCGATGGTTACATCGTGAACTTCAAATTTGCCAATCACGGGTACAAAGCTAAGCGGGTCCGCTTCGGATAATTTTCCATTCGGTTTGGATGCTGTAGCGCGTATGGACGAATAGACGGGGTTAAACGAAAAACCCGATTGCTCAACACTGCCAATCCGAACGCGGCTGCCTTCAAAAGCGCCTTCAAAACCGTCCATGCGGATATGCTGACCTGTGCCGCTCACGTCGCCTTGATAGATAATGTGATTAATGCGCGCATATTCACCCGATTTTTTATCTTCAATACGAATTTGTGTTGCATCTGATGTAGCGATAGTAAAGCCCGACAGAAGATCGACGATATCTAGAGCCATGGAATTGATATCGGCATCTGTTGATAGCGCAGCGGACTGCCGTCGAATGACACGCTCGGCTAGGGCCGAAAGTCCCTGCTCGGATGTTTTGATCCGGAACTCAGTAATACTGATACGATCTACTGTGATCACTGGGCCGGCGGGCGCTTCAGTCGTGATCGTTGTAAGAATCACTTCGCCATAGGCTGTGCGGTAATCGTCTTTTTTACCGGTCTTTGTGGCGCCACCGGCAATTAAAATTCCGAGATCAATTTTGCTCGCCGTGATTGGCCCCATCGTTCCGGCCTGCGCATCATTTGCATCACCAGATCCGAATGTGCCGCCATCCGATTTCAGACTCTCTGCAACGCCTGCTTTAATTCCAGTTAAAACCACATTGCGCAGAATCGATGCCGATATCTGCCCGTTGATAGATGTCTCTTGACGCAGTGATCGGATGGTCAAGCGGTCGGCATCAAATTTTGCTAAGGCATCTGCCTGTGACGCGGGGTTTTGATCAGCAAAAAGGGACTTGAGGGCATCCGCTGAAAGATTGGCATTTTCAATTTCAACTGTATCAGCCTTGAGGCTGTTCAGTCCGGTTTTTAATTCGAGACGATCAAAGGTGAGTTTATCACCTGCTTCTACAGGTGATACGGCGAATGCGGCCACGAGCGTGAAGAGTGCTAGTCCCCAAACGGATAGATAGTTTTTCAATGATTGATTAGAACGCACACTCGGGACAATAAAACGCTTCACGATGACCTCAAGCCGCCGGGCGGAATTGTTGCATGATGGCCGAGATATCATTCATCGACGGCAATCCGGCTTCATTGCCAAGTTTTTGAATCTTGTATGTTGAAGCAGCGCGCGCAAATTCGAAATGCGATTCCCAAGGTAGGGCAGGCCGTGCAAGATAAGAG
>CAWUMH010000009.1:0-24652 GCA_963923565.1 uncultured Alphaproteobacteria bacterium | reverse complement strand
TTGTCGTTCCCTGATCTTTCGGTTGCTGAGAATCTGGTTCTCGGTCGTTTGGCGGGATCGCCTTGGTCCAAAGTGCCGTGGAAAGAAATCGAAGAAGAAGCGGCGCAGCTTATGACGCTTCTCGGGGTCGATATTGATGTGAAGCGCCCGATGCGCGGGCTTTCTATTGCCGATCAACAAATGGTTGAGATCGCGCGGGCGCTCGCTTCCGATAGTCGTTTGATTATTATGGACGAGCCCACCGCACCGCTCACACCCAAAGAAGTTGACACACTGTTTTCAATTGCTCGTCGTTTGCGTGATGAAGGACGTACGATCATTTTCATCTCGCACCGGCTCGAAGAAGTGCGTGCCTTGTGTGATCGGGTCACAATTTTTCGCGATGGAAATAAAGTGGCCACCGATACAATCAGCAATTTAACGGACGCGGATATTATCCGGTTGATGATTGGTCGCTCTCTGCGCGAATATCTCAAAAAACAGGACGCGCAAATTGGTGATGTCGCGCTTGAAGTTAAAGGTCTCACGAAAGCGGGCTATTTTAAAGATATCAGCTTTGAAATTCGGCGCGGCGAGATTGTGGGGCTCGGTGGTCTTGTTGGCGCGGGGCGTACCGATGTCGCACGTGCACTCTTTGGAATAGCGCCTGCCGACAAAGGCGAGATCTTGATTAAGGGAAGGGCTGTCGCAATTTCTGATCCCGCCGTGGCGATTGATCACCGCTTGGCCTTTGTTCCGGAAGATCGTGCTATTGCAGGAATTTTTCGCACATTGTCGGTTGAGCAGAATATTACGGCTGCCGTACCCAAAAAAATCTCGAATGCGGGCATAATTCATTTTGCAACAGAGCATGAGATCGCAACAGACTCGATTCAAAAGCTAAGTATTCGGCTTGCTTCCATGAGGCAGCCGATTGGAGAGTTATCGGGCGGCAATCAGCAGAAATCCATTCTCGCGCGGTGGCTTTTAACTGATCCTGAAATTCTCATTTTGGATGAGCCGACGCGCGGTATTGATATTGGTGTGAAAGCAGAATTTTATGATATGATCGGCGAATTGGCGGCAACGGGTCGCGCCATTCTTTTGATCTCGTCTGAATTGCCTGAACTTCTGGCGCTATGTGATCGCGTGCTTGTGATGTCGGAAGGTCGCATAACGGCTGATGTTCCGCGTGCAGACGCGACACAAGAATCCATCATGCATGCGGCTGTGCCACGAAGCGCGGAGGTGCGCGCCTCATGATCGGGTCACTGCTCCGCCGCCGGGAAGCCGGCATTCTATTGATGATCGTTTTATTCTGCGTCTTTGTCGGGATTATGCGGCCGCGCTTTCTCACGCTTGATCAATTCAGAATCATTCTTCTTCTTATTCCGCTGATCATGATTGGCGCGATGGGACAAATGCTGGTGATCATTGCCCGTCATGTTGATTTGTCGATTGGATCAATCCAGGGCCTTGCGGCCATGCTTACGGCATTGATGTTCAAGTTTCATCCCGAAATTCCGTGGGGTTTCGGCTTTGTTGTTGCCATCGGTGTTGGCTTGGGTCTCGGTGTTATTAATGGCGTGCTTGTGACCGCCTTCAATCTTCCCGCCATCATCGTCACATTGGGGACATTGAGCCTTTATCGCGGGCTCACTTTTATTGTTTCAAATGCCAAACAGATCGATCGCCAATTTGTTCCCGCTGCGTTGAAGGCGATGTCGCAGGATTCACCAACCTATGCGGTGCCGTGGATCATTGTCATTGCGCTTGCTGTGGCTGTGGCTACTTACTGGTTTGCTAATCGCACGCTTGTGGGACGACAAATCTATGCGATGGGCTCCAATCCGATTGCAGCGCCTCTTCGTGGTATCCGCGTGAATGCCGTCACGATCCTTGTGTTCGCAATATCCGGAGCACTCGCGGGACTTTCGGGGATTATGTATGCAAGCCGCTGGGGCTTCGTGAACCCGTCAAATACGGGAACGGGTTTCGAGTTTCAGGTCATCGCAGCTGTCGTGATCGGCGGCGTGTCGATCAATGGCGGCGTCGGCTCCGTGCCCGGCGTTGTGCTCGGTGTGTTTCTTATGGGGTGCGTTTCCGCAGCGCTTCCTCTTTTGGGTATTCCCGGTACATCGCAAGCCGCCATTTATGGTGCTGTCATCGTGATCGCGCTTTTAATTGATCGGTCCGTGCGTATGCGTGCCAATGCGGCGCTCTCGTCTGCAAGGGGGCGCGAATGAGCGAAGCGCCTATAGGGTTAAACTCAACTGTATCGGCATCGCATCGGGATGCGGCGCCGCCGCGTCCTTTATGGCAGCTCATTTTTGTTCGGCCTGAAACGCTGACATTTGTATTGCTTGTTCTTGCTATTTTCGCAGGCGGACAGCTCTCACCCTATTTCCTCGATATTCGCTATATTCTCGATAGTTTCACGCTGACTGCCGAGCTTTCACTGCTTGCGCTTATACTGACGCTCGTCATCATTGCCGGCGAAATTGATTTATCGCCAGCTTCAGCCATGGCGCTCTCTGCCTGCCTGTTCGCCTATGCGATGAGTTTCGATTGGCCGATGTGGATTTGTGTGTTTATCGGCATTGGCTCGGGGCTTATCATGGGCGCGATCAATGCGGCGTTGATCATCGGCCTGCAACTCCCGTCAATCATTGTGACCATCGGCACGCTCACGCTTTATCGTGGATTAGCTCAAGTGATTGCGGGCGATAAATCGATCCGTGTTCCGGAATGGTATATTGGTATTGATAAGGTCCAGATTTTGGGCTTGCCTGCGCCGGACTTGATTTTCATTATTGCGGCTATCGCCTTGGCCTTCGTCCTCGGTATGACGGTGTGGGGTCGGCAGATTTATCAAACGGGAACGAATGAAACCGCTGCCATCTATGCGGGTATTCGCACGCGACGTATCAAAACGGTTTTGTTTTTGGCAACGGGTGTGACAGCATCAATCGCCGGAATGATTTTCATTTCGCGCTTGGGTTCTGTGCGATATGATCTTGGCCTTGGCGGTGAATTGCAAATGGTGCTCATGGCCATGCTCGGCGGAACTTATATTTTTGGTGGGCGCGGTACGATTTTAGGAACTTTTCTTGCCGCTCTTCTCTTGTCTGTAATCTCGACAGGCATGACGACTGCTAATCTTCTACCGGCAACGCAGCTTTGTGTTTTGGGTGTGTTGCTTGTGCTTTCAATCATCGCGACGAATTTCATCTATTCCCGCACACAGCGTTAGCGGGCTAAACCGCCGGTTCGAAACGGCAAACATATGGAGGAAGTAATGCTGAAGAAAACAGTTTTGGCGGGTCTTGCCTTAGGCTTCGGCCTCATGGCGAGTGCAGCCATGGCGGCGAGTAACTTCAAAGTCGTCTATATTGGAAAGAACACGGGTAATCCTTATTTTGACTCGATCACCGGTGGCTTTGTTGATGCGTGTAAGAAGATCGGTTGTGAGTTTGAGTTTGTGGCTCCCGCAACGGCCGAAGCCACATCGCAAATCCCTTTCATTGAAGCGCAAATTCAGCGTGGCGTGAATGTGATCGCGATTGCACCGAATAGCCCCGATGCGATGAACCAAGTTCTCGACAAAGCACGGGCAAAGGGCATTCTCGTTCTCACCGTGAATGGCGATATTGTTGGCAGCGAAGGTCATCGTGACGCCAATATCTTGCCGGTCGATTTCACCAAGACGGGCCCGAACCAAGTTGAGCTCATGGGCTCGATGATTGGCTATAAGGGTGAAATTGCCATCCTCTCGGCAACAACAGAAGCGCCTGACCAGAACACCTGGATCAAGGCGATGAAGAAGACACTCGCTGAAAATCCAAAATATAAGGATATGAAGCTCGTTGCGACCGTCTATGGCGATGACCAGCCAGAAAAGTCGACAACAGAAATGGAAGCCTTGTTGTCGAATTATCCTAACCTCGTCGGTGTTATCGCTCCGACAACAGTGGGTATTGCGGCTGCAGCACAAGTTGTGAAGTCGCGTGGCATTGCCAATAAGGTTCATGTCACGGGTCTTGGTCTTCCGTCTGAAATGCGTGATTTTGTGAAAGATGGCACAGTATCGGCCTTCCAACTCTGGTCACCCTATAATGAAGGCTGGTTGGCTGCTTATTTTGCTGATGGCGTTCTGAACGGTAAAATCAAGAATACGGTCGGTACAAAATTCGATGTTCCAAATCTTGGTTCAATCACCATTCTCGAAAAGAATGTAATGAATACGCAAGCTGAATTGACGACATTCGATAAGTCGAATATCGACAAGTTCAACTTCTAAACCTGCACCTCGAATGCGCCGGCGTCTCGCCGGCGCATTTTCTTTTTTTTATCAGAGGACCGAAGCCATGAATTCTTATGATCTCGCCGGACGTGTGGCCATTATCACGGGAGGTGCACAAGGCATTGGCCTCACAGTTGCGGAGCGATTCCTTTCAAATGGCGCGTCCGTCTCGATTTGGGATGTCGATCAGAAACTTCTTGATAGCCTTTCAAAGCGTTTTGGTTCGAACAAATCTGTTCAACTGCTTCATGGTGATATCGGCTCACTCGAGTCGGTTGAGAAGAATACAAAAGCGGTCATCGATCATTTTGGCAAAATTGATATTCTGATTAATAACGCAGCGATTGTTGGCCCCAACACAACGACTTGGGAATATCCGCCGGAAGACTTTATGAAGGTGGTTCACATCGGTCTGAACGGAACATTCTTTATGTGCCGCACTGTGGTGCCGCATATGATCAAGCAAAATTATGGCCGAATCGTAAATCTCTCTTCCGTGGCTGGGAAAGAAGGTAACCCGGGTGCGCCCGCTTATTCATCCATGAAGGCAGCGGTGATTGGCTTAACAAAGTCCCTTGGTAAAGAGCTCGCGAAATATGATATTGCTGTCAATTGTGTAACGCCTGCGGTGGCGAAGACGACGATGGCGCTCAGTCAAGAACCTGAATTTTTGAAGATGATTTTGTCGAAAATTCCGCGTGGTCGCATGCTTGAACTCGAAGAAGCTGCTTCGATGATCACCTGGCTCTCGTCATCAGAAAATTCGTTCACGACAGGAGCAGTGTTTGACCTCTCGGGCGGACGCGCGACCTATTAAGGCCGCGCGTTTACCGAAGTCTTACCGTCCGGTGATCGACTGGCGTCTCACGCGGCGTTCGATGATTGTTTGCAACACAACCGAGACAACAATCACAAGGCCGAAGCAGAGCTGTGTGTAGAAGGCGTTGATACCTGCTGACACGATGCCGGCGTTGATCGCACCGATGATGTAGGAGGCAACAAAGGAGCCAACAATACTCCCCGTTCCGCCAAACACCGATGTGCCACCCAAGAAGACCGATGCAATCGTGTTGAGCAAGAAGCCTTCACCGGTTGTGGGCCAGAAATAGTAACCAACGAATGAGGTCATCAATCCGGCAAAGACGGCGACAACGCCGACGAGCATAAAGGCGCGTGTCTTTACGCTGACGACATCAATACCCATAAGCCGCGCGCTTGTCGGA
Organism: uncultured Alphaproteobacteria bacterium; assembly: GCA_963923565.1. Taxonomy (GTDB): domain Bacteria; phylum Pseudomonadota; class Alphaproteobacteria; order Rhizobiales; family Beijerinckiaceae; genus CAIUPE01. The sequence continues at coordinate 19,147 of CAWUMH010000009.1, read as the reverse complement.
TTGTCGCCAACGAGAAACACATGGGCACCAAAGCGTGTGCGATTGAGCAGGAGCCACAAAAGAATACCAATCAAAACGCACCACAATGATTGAATGGGAATTCCGAGCGGCGAGGAATTGAAGAGCATATGGCCGAGAGGATAATTCTCTTCCGTCAGAGGGACGCCCGTACCATTCATTAAAATCAATTCGGCACCGCGATATAGAAATGATGTGCCGATGGTGATGACCAGCGACGGAATGTTCAGGCGCGCGATCAGTGCGCCATTGATCCAGCCACATAGGGCTCCAACGCCGAAGCCGGCGAGAATCGCAATTGGCGCAGGCACGCCTGCTTTTGACAGCAGACAGAAAGCAGCGGTTCCGAGCGCCATGATCGAAGGAAATGAAAGATCAATTTCACCCGTGATCACGACAAAAGTGAGCGCTAAAGCGATAATGCCGAAAAGCGGTGTTGTTTGCGCAAAGGCTTTATAGATGTCGATATCAAGAAACACTGTGGGTGCGGCAATAACGAAGCCGAGCCACATGGCGAGGCCCACGCCGATGATGCCGATTTGCGAGCCATAGCGCCGCATCACCGAAGGCGGTGCGACACGGTTGTCTTTGGCTTTTGCGGAAGTGGTGGTTTGCGATCCGGAAGACATGGGAGATCCTTCTTGCGATATCAATCGATGGAGCCGGAGCGGGCTACGCGATAGAGCCGCTCAATAAGCTCATCCATCGAGATTTCCGATTTACGATAAATGCCGGCAACCCGTCCGCGATCGAGAACGTAGAGTCGATCGACAACCGGGTAGACATGGAAAATATTGTGATCGATGAAGATCGCCGACTTACCGGCTTTCTTGATGCCTTCAACGAAGTCGAGAGTCTTTTTTGTTTCAGAGAGTGACAATCCCATTGTGGGCTCGTCAAGGATCACGAGTTTTGCATCGAAATAGAGCGCTCGGGTAATCGCGACACCTTGCTTCTCACCTCCTGACATTGTGGTGACAACATTGTCCGGATGAACAGCGGCCGAGGTAAAGCCCATATGTTGGCTCATCAATCGTGCAGCTTCCGAGCGCATTTTATGCACATCGAGAAGGCCCCATTTGTTTACTGGCTCGCGGCCCATAAACATATTGCGCCAGATGGGTTGTTTCTCGCATAACGCACGTTCTTGATAGACGGTCTCGATCCCGAGCGCGCGTGCGCGTGCGGTGGACCAGTCATCAATACGCTTTCCTTCGAAATAGATTTCGCCACCCTGGTCGGGGCTATGATAGCCCATCACTGTTTTGACAAGCGTGGATTTACCCGCGCCATTGTCGCCGAGTAGGCCGACAATTTCACCGGGGTAAACGGAAAAATTAACATCCGCGAGTGAACGGACTTCGCCGAATGTCTTTGACACATTGCGTAATTCGATCACGGGTGTTCGCGCAGCTCCGGACATCGTGTCTGTCTCCTTCATTCAGCGAGCGGTAAACTTAGCTTCGAGAAAAGGAGAGGGGCCTCAAGGTCCCTCTCCTGATTTGAGATTACTCTTGCGAACCGCTTAGCGGATTTCGACGGCTGCGAGCGGCGCAACCGCTGCAACATTCGACTTGTCGACGAAGGCACCCGCTGTGTTGATATCAAGACCTGAGAAGCCGAACTTCTTTGTTAGGCAGATATTGAGTATCGGGATATAGCCTTGCAGGAAGGGCTGCTGATCGATGACGAGATTCTGATAGCCGTCTTCGATGGCCTTCGCGGTGTTTGGTGACATGTCGAAGCCTGCGAAGAGAACCTGGCCTGGCTTCAAGGATGCGGCCTTCGCATAGACCGAGACGTTTGATGTCAAGCCGCCGTGATCGGTCACAACGATCTTGATGTCCGAGTCTTTTTTCATGACGCCAACGAAGGTCGCCGTGCCAGCGTTCGGATCAGCATTGGTTGCGGAGTCGATTTCTTGATAGATGACTTTCGCGCCCACCTTTTCAAACGCATCGATCACGCCAACAGTACGTTGACCGCGGTCGCCGCCCTGACCCTTAAGACCCCAGACGAACACTTTCTCGCCCGACTTCAAACCAGCGCGCTTGGCTGCTTCCGCACCCAGAGCAAAGCCGGCTTTATAGTTTGGCGCGCCGACATAGCCGAAGCCACTAGCCGAATATTTTTCCTGCGACTTAAGCAGTGATGTGTTCAAGCTCGTGAAGATTGTGCCTTGCTTATAGGCCTGATCTACGAGGGGGCCGGTGGCATCTTCCCCACCAAAACCATAAGTCGCAATACCATCGACCTTGGTGGCGATGGCTTGCTTAATCTGGGTCAACATTTTGTTCGGATCCCAGTCAGAGAAGTAATAGGTGACTGTCGGTCCGAGATCGAGTTCTGCTTGGCGGAAGCCGTTATACACGTTGTTCGCGAAGACGCCGCCTTGAGGGCCGCCTGGGAACGCTGCAATCTTAACACCTTCACACCATTTCGCTTTTGGATCAGCAGCCCACGCACCGGTGACGCCCATAGCGGCCGTCATGCCGAGTGTCGCGATCAAGCCGATTTTTGTTTTTCTTGATAACATATAGAGCCTCCCTTTCTCAGGATGATCAAGTGAACGAGCCATCGCCAGCTCGCCGGTTGCCCCGTTTAAGCGGGGATTAGTTACGGAGTTCACCATGCAGGTCCTCCGCTGCGATATCAAGAAGATGCAGCATTGCCGCGCGGGCATCTTCACTATGTCTCAAACGAATGGATTCAAGAATCTGCCGATGCGCTTCAAGAACATCCTTGTCCATTAACTCAGACGTTGCAAAAAATGCCGCGCGCAACGCCGCCTCAATGGTACTCGTCAATCCTTTGAGCACGATATTATGGCTCGCATGAATAACGGCGCGATGAAACCGCACATCAGCCTCATTGCATCGCCCCATATCATGCGGCGTCGAGTTAAGCATATCGATATAGGCTGTTTCAATGGCATAAAGATCTTGGGCCGTCGCGCGTTGTGCCGCGAGCTCGGCAGCTGCCGGCTCAATAATGCGCCGGGATTCAACAAGGCTTTCGATGAAAAGTTTATCGGCACGCAAATCCGGATGCCAAGACAATAGATCCGGATCAAGCACACGCCATTCTTCACGCACGCGGACACGAATACCGGTGCGCGTGCGGCTTTCAACAAGGCCCTTCGCAGCAAGAACTTTAATTGCTTCACGTATTGTTGTGCGGCTTACACCGAGAGAGAGTGCCAATTCCGCTTCACCCGGAAATGCATCACCCGGATTGAATTCGCCGCCAAGAATGCGCGCGCCCAGTGTACGCACGACTGACATATGCATCTTGCCCTTTGCGCCCGAGTCGGTCGCGGGGAGAGATGATGCAAGTTTTAGAGCTGCGCGCGCGGGCATCAAGTCATCCTAATCGTGATACATGACGGATTTACCGCCATCGATCACAATGGCTGTAGCGTTGATAAAGGGAGCTTCATCGGAGGCGAGAAAGACGGCTGTCATCGCGACTTCTTCCGGCTTACCGATCCGCTTGGGTGGATGCATGTCATAAGTGCGTTGACGTTCAGCATCGGGATCATCGAACGTATTCCAATAATCAACCGCGATCTGGGTCTCGATATAGCCGGGTGAAATCGCATTCACGCGAATACCATCCGCCGCATATTGAATGCCGAGTGATCGTGTGAGTCCCAAGAGTCCGTGTTTCGCAACCGGATAGGGGAATGTATTCGGAATGATCGCGAAGGAATGAACCGAGGCGATATTGACCACCGTGCCTTTTTTATTCGCGCGCATCCCTGGCAACACCGCACGGGTGCAGTGCCACACGCCTTCAAGATCGACTGCGAAGCAGCGCTTCCATTCGTCTTCCGGCATGGAGAGCGGATCGTGAAACACATTGATCCCGGCATTATTGACGAGCACATCGATGCGCCCGAAGTGTTTCAGCGCCTGATCAACCATAGCGCGGCATTGGTCGGGCTTTGAAACATCCGTCTTGATGAAGAGCGCTTTATGGCCTTGCGCCTTTAAAGAGTCCGCAACAGCGGTGCCGGTTGTTTCATTATATTCGGCGATCACAACATGAGCGCCTTCGGCGGCAAAGGCGCGTGCGGTGGCTTCACCAATGCCTTGGCCAGCCCCTGTAACAATCGCGACCTTGTCTTTGAGGCGATCGGTCATAACGCTCACCAATCGACAATCGTGCCATCATCCATGATGGCATTTTGTGTGTGATAAATCTCAGGCGCGAAAGGATGTGCCGCACAGACTTTTTCGTCCACTTCGATGCCAAGGCCCGGCGCTTCCGGCACTTGCCAATGGCCGTCGATCATTTTGATCGGGCCTTTGACAACATCGAAATACCAAGGCACGGCACCAACCATTTCCTCTTGAATGATATGGTTCGGCGTTGAAACGGCAAAGTGAAGAGCCGCGACACCGGCAATCGGCCCCAGCGGATTATGGGGTGCAACGCCGATTGATACGGCTTCCGCCATCGCAGCGATTTTTTTGGCTTCGAGCAAACCGCCGCAATGGCAAATATCGGGTTGCGCGATATCAACCGCACGCGACTGGAAGAGTTCGTTGAATTCAATCCGATCAACGAGACGCTCGCCGGTGGCTATCGGTACATGTGTCTTGCCCGCAATCTCGATCAGCCCGTGCGTATCGCCGGGCGGCAAGACTTCTTCAACAAACATCGGGCGATGAGGCGCAAGCGCATCGATATAGGCAAGCGCTGCCGCGGCTGAGGCGGGGCGGCCATGGAAATCGACCATGATCTCGATGGATGGGCCGACTGTTTTGCGCAGCGCTTCCATCAGACGGCCGACTTTTTCAACGTCAGGCAGCGGCGCGTGATAATGCGTATAAGGGATGAACACGGCTTTGAAAGCGCGATAGCCTTTGGCGACGACTTCTTCCGCACGACGCACAAGCGGTTCTTCATCAAGCGATTCATAAACCGCGCGCATATCGCCCAAACCGAGATGCGTATAGACTTGTACTTTGTTGCGGACCTTGCCGCCTAAAAGTCGCCATACGGGCTGATCGAGCCATTTGCCCATAATGTCCCACAGCGCGATTTCGATGCCGGATATCGCGCTCATGCCGATGACGCCTAAACGCCAGAAGCTCTGCTTCTTCAAAATGCGAACGAGTTGTTCAATGTCGCGCGGGTCTTTGCCAATGATAAGCGGCGCAAGATCATCAATCGCCCCTGCAACAGCGCGCGTCTTCCATTCAAGCGTGGCTTCGCCCCAACCATAAAGGCTGGGCTGATCAGTTTCGACGCGGACAAAAACCCAGTTACGCATCTCAGCATTGACAATACGCGTCGAAATCGCCGTGATCTTCACGGTGAACCCCTCCCTGCCAAGTCCATGATCGTCTCTGCGACCATTTCAAAATTACAGACTTGATATGATAATTATTTTTTATTTATCATATAATAGGCAGGCTAGTGGCGGACCGCAAACCTTGTCAAGGGGAGGCTGTGATTAAACCGGAACTGGCGCATCAATGCGAAAATCAATTGGGCGAGGGCATTATCTGGTCTCCCGCCGAGAACGCAGTTTTGTGGACCGATATTCTCGGCAAACACTATTGGCGCTTTGATCCGGCGACCGGAAAAGCGTCATCACACGAGCTCTCCGAGCGGCTGTGCTGCTTTGCCGCGTTAGGTGATGGACAGTTGATCGCAGGCTTTGCTTCAGGCCTTGCGCGCTTTGATCTGAAGAATAGGCAACGCGATCTCATTGCTCATCTTGAAAGTGATCAGACGACCACACGATTAAATGACGGCAAGCTTGATCGTCAGGGGCGTCTTGTTTTTGGAACGATGGATGAAGGCGCGGGGGGGCCAAAGCCGCTTGGTCATGTCTGGAGTTATGATGGCGCCTCACCGCCACGTATTTTGTTTGATGGTATCAAGATTTCAAACAGCATCGCATTTTCACCAAATGGACGATTGATGTATTTTGCCGATACGCCGACACGGCGCATCGATGTGTTTGATTATGATCCCGAAACCGGAACGCCGTCGAACCGTCGTATCTTTACAGAGCTCAAAGCCGATGCCGGATATCCTGATGGCTCAACTGTTGATGCGGAAGGGTGCCTGTGGAATGCCGAATGGGATGGCGGGCGCGTTGTACGGTATGATCCTAAAGGTCGCATTGATCGCGTGATCAGCGTGCCTGTACCCAATGTGACTTGTTGCGCCTTTGGTGGCCCCACACTGAGCGATCTTTATATCACAACGGCGCGCGTGGGCCTTTCCGATAGCGCCTTAGAGGCGGCACCGCTCTCTGGCTCGTTGTTTGTTGTAAAGAATGCGGGGCAGGGGTTGGCGGATACGCCGTTCCGTCTCTCTTAGTCTATCAAACATCATCTTGGTCAGATGATGGGTCTGCCGGACGTTGCGGATTGAACCGCTTCAAGAATCGCACGCGCATCAATCTCGAAATGACGATAGAGATCCTTGATGGTTCCGCTTTGGCCGAAATGTTCGACGCCCAAGGACACCATGCGATGACCCCGCACACCACCTATCCAAGAGAGTGTCGCGGGATGGGCGTCAAGAACAGAGACAAGTAATGTGTGGGGCGCAAGGCCTGAGAGCAGACGCTCAATTGCGGAGTGAGGAGCATTATATCCTTGTGCGCGCGCTTTTGTGGCTGCGGTCCATCCCGCATTCAAGCGATCTGCGGATGTGACAGCGAGTAAGCCGACATCACGTCGTTTGTCAGAGAGTTGTCCAACCGCTTCGATCGCTTCAGACATCACAGCGCCCATGCCAATAATGACGCAATCGGGATTGGGCCCCGGTTTGCGAAGCCAATAAGCACCATCAATGATATCTGCTTCTATGTCCCTTGTAAGCACGCGCGAGGGTTGCTCAACCGGACGAGTGGTTAAACGCAGATAGACCGATCCGCCGCTTTCTTCTCTTACCCAAGATGTTTTCTTTTCAATCTTATTCGCGGGGGGTGATTTCTGGATATAGGCGAAAGACCACCGCAAGATCACTTCAAGCTCGTCAACAAAAGCAGGCTCGAATGACGCAAGCCCGTCTTGTGCCATGCCGATCAAAGGCGTGCTGATTGATTGATGCACACCGCCCTCTGGCGCAAGCGTGACGCCCGAAGGCGTGGCAACAAGAATAAAGCGGGCATCTTGATAGCAGGCATGATTTAGCGAATCGAGGCAGCGCGCGATGAAAGGATCATAAAGCGTGCCTATCGGAATGAGTCTCTCGCCATTCATGCTGTGAGAAAGACCGAGGGCGGCAAGCATGAGGCAGAGATTATTTTCCGCGATGCCCAATTCGAAATGTTGGCCTTGTGGAGAAAAGTCCCAAGCAAAGGTCGAGGGAATTTTTTCTTTCTTAAAAAGATCAGCCACTTTTTCGTGCGCGAAGAGTCCGCGACGATTGACCCATGGCCCAAGATTGGTGGAGACCGTTACATCGGGCGAACAGGTGACAATACGGTTGGCGAGTTGATGTTCGGATCGCGCAAGCTCTTGCAAGATAAAGCCGAAGCCCTGCTGTGTCGAAAGCTTCTTCTCGCTGCGATAATCAAGCGTGTCGGGCACGGCAACTGCGGGTGCCGTTAAGCGCCACTGCGTATTTAGAGTGGCTGCGCGATCACTGACGAGTTTCTTGATCGGCTCAAGCGAGTCTTTGATCGATTCAAATTTGTCCCATTCATGCCCTTTGCGAATGGCGAGCTCCGCTTGAAAGGTTTCAATCTGAGTGGGCGTCATCAGCCCCGCATGATTGTCCTTATGTCCTTGGAAGGGTAGGCCGAAGCCTTTGATTGTGTAGGCGATGAAACATTTAGGCCGATCACCTTCGGCTTTTGCGAATGTATCAAGGATTAACGGCAGATCATGACCACCGAGATTAGACATCAAGGTCAAAAGCTCTGTGTCGCTGCGCTTCTCAATGAGCGCGGTAACGGCACCTTGATCGCCAATATCGTCGAGTAATTTTTTTCGAAATGCTGCCCCACCTTGAAAACAAAGTGCTGAGTAAAGCTGGTTCGGACAGCGGTCGATCCAGTCTTGCAATTTATCACCGCCAGGCTCAGCGAAAGCAGCCTGCATCAAAGACCCATATTTCAGAATGATGACATCCCAGCCGAAATTCTGAAAAATAGTTTCGATTTTTTCCCAAAGTCCTTCACGAATAACGGCATCAAGGCTTTGACGATTATAATCAATGATCCACCAGCAATTGCGTAACCCTTGTTTCCATCCTTCAATGAGTGCTTCATAGATATTGCCTTCATCAAGTTCCGCATCGCCCGCAAAGGCGATGATGCGGCCCTCCGGTCGATCTTTCATGAAACCCTTGAGACGAACATAGTCCTGCACGAGGGAGGCAAAAATCGTCTGCGCAACACTCAAGCCCACAGAGCCGGTAGAAAAATCGACATCGTCATCGTCTTTAGTCCGCGAGGGATAAGATTGAATGCCGCCAAAGCTTCGATAATTTTCAAGTGCCTCGCGCGTCCGATTGCCGAGAAGATAGTGGATGGCATGATAGACCGGTCCTGAATGCGGTTTGACCGCAACACGGTCGCCGGCCTTCAGAATATGAAACCAAAGCGCAGTCATGATAGTGACGAGAGAGGCCGAGGACGCCTGGTGACCGCCGATCTTCAATCCATCTTCATTCGGGCGAATATGATTGGCGTTATGGATCATATAGGTTGAAAGCCAGAGGATTTGGCGTTCAAGCGCGCGCAGCTGCGCGATCGGGGGGTGACCTGAGGGGTTCGACATGGTTCCCATCTCCTACGCCGTTCTTCGGCGCGGTTTCCCCGATGAGGGGTCCGTTCCGAAAAGGGCGAGCTCTTTTGTAAAGCTTGCCACAATATTCGTGGAGACCAAGGAAAAAAGAAACCCGCCTTGTTGATTACGGCAGCTATCTTGGGGTCGCTTGCCAAGCCCGAAGCAGCTATCTACGCTTCGGGAAACAAAAGATCGCATCGACCAAAACAATAAATGAGGGGGGAGTGGGTTTCATGCCAACAACAACACTCAAAGCGCTTTCGCGTTCGAAGAAGCCAAAATTTGGTACTTTTATTGTCGAGTTTTCAACGCCTGGCATTGGGCATCTCGTCAAGACATCGGGATGCGAGTTCGTTCTTTATGACATGGAACATTCAGGCTTTGGGTTCGAAACCGCTAAGCAAGCGGTACGTTATTTCGAGGCCGCTGGTGTGGCAATGATCGCACGAGTGCCGTCTAAAGATTATGATCAAATCGCGCGTATCGCGGATATGGGCGCAGAAGGGATCATGTTGCCGATGGTGAATAACGCCACCGAGGCGCGCCATATTCTCGATTGTTTGAAATATGGCCCCGAGGGCAAACGCGGCGTGGCACTGGGTGTTGCGCATGACAATTATGCCCGCACAGGTGACGTGGCGGATCGGTTGAAAGCGGCAAACAAAAGAACAACACTCTTCTGCCAGATCGAAACAGCGGAAGGCGTCGAGAATGCGGATGCGATGGCCGCGCTTGACGGCGTTGATTGCCTTTGGGTTGGACATTTTGATTTGTCGAGTTCGCTCGGCATTCCCGGCGATTTCGGGCATAAGAAATTCAAAAGTGCTATCGACAAGGTTGCCCAAGCGACACGCAAACATGGCAAGGCCTTGGGTCGTCTCGTGCCGAATGTCGAAACAGGCATTGAATATAATAAATGGGGATTTGATTTTATCTGTTACTCAGGTGACGTGTGGCTTTTACAAAGCGCGCTGTCGAGCGGTATCGATCAGTTACGCAAGGCCTGTGTCGCACGAAAATAGAAGGTAACGCCATGGCTCACTCTTTTCGTGTTGCGCTTTCCGGAGATTTCAAAAAGCCCGATGGCTCTCCGGTGTTTCCCGACTTTGATGTCAGTCCGCTTTTTCAAACGCCCGGCGTCGACGTTGTGTATCTCGAGCCAGGTCCGGCGATCCGACCGGAGCAGGTGGCTGACATCGATGTCTTGATATTGCTGATGCCGAAATTTGATGCTCGTAGCATTCATCCGAACGGGCGACTTGCCGCTGTCGCACGCTTCGGCGTCGGTTATGACAGTGTTGATGTGCCAGCCTGTAGCGCTGCCAGTATTCCCCTCGTGATTACGCCTGATGGCGTGAGGCGGCCGGTTGCGGTGTCCATTCTTACATTCATTCTCGCTTTGACCGGCAAATTGATGGTGAAAGATCGGATCACGCGCGAAGGCCCTGAGGGGTTTAATACGCGTGGTCAATTTATGGGCGTGGGCCTTGTTGGCAAAACATTGGGTTCACTCGGCGTTGGCAATATTGGCGCCGAAATGTTCCGCATCTGTAAACCGCTTGATATGAACTATATTGCACATGATCCTTATGCGGATCCGAAGATTGCTGATGAGCTTGGTATCGAACTTGTTGGACTTGAGGATTTGTTCCGGCGCGCGGATTTCCTAACAGTCAATTGCCCTTTGACTGAAACGACGCGCCACATCGTGAATGCTGACCGCCTCGCTTTGATGAAGCCTACCTCGTTTTTTATCAATACGGCGCGAGGCCCGATTGTTGATCAAAAAGCTCTAACAAAAGTCCTGCAAGAAAAGCGTATTGCGGGCGCGGGGCTCGATGTTTTTGAAATCGAGCCCGTGCCTTCTGATGATCCGATCCTTACGCTTGAGAATGCGATTCTCGCGCCACATGCGCTTTGTTGGACGGATCAGTGTTTTGCCGGCAATGGCGCGGCTGATGTGAGGGCGGCCCTTGATATCAGGCAAGGCATAGCGCCGCGCGGCGTCGTCAACCATGAGGTTTTGGACTCAGCGGTGTTTAAAGCAAAACTTGCAAATTATGCGCAGCGTTTTGCATAAATGTTTGGGCATAGACGCTAGACATAGCCCATCAAAGTGCTGATCTGCAGCGCATGTGATTTTATTATTTTACCTAAGCGATCCAAATCGCGGGCGGATTGGTTTTGTTTCATGCCTGTCACGCTGACAGCGGCAATGATGGCCCCTGAGCGATCAAAGATGGGTGCGCCGATACAGGCGACGCCGATATTATCTTCCTCATTATCAAGGGCGTAACCTCTTAGGCGTGCCTGGTGTAAATCAGCGATAAGTGCCTTTGCCGTCGTTAATGTTTTCGCTGTGCGCCGAGGCAGTCCTATGCGCTTCGCAAGTTCTCGAACTTCGCTATCTTTGGCGTGAAACAAAAGCGCTTTGCCGAGAGAGGAGCAATGCGGCAATTCGCGTTGTCCGAGGGAAGCGGTCATGCGGAAAGGGCCGGGCGGATCAACTTGCGAGATCGTTACCGCATAGCCTTCGTCTGAAACAGCAAGCCGAGCGGTCAGTCCGGTTTCTCTTGTGAGTTGTTGCAGAACGGGATCAGCGACCTGACCAATATTGAGATCAGAGGGCATGCGTCTACCAAGCTGCGCAAAAGCATGACCTAGCCGGTAACGTCGATTATTTCCTTCACGAAGATCGGCAACAAAATTACGCGCGACCAATGTTTGCAATAAAAGAAATGCAGTGCTTTTTGAAATGCCCGCGGCTTTGGCGAGATCGCCAACAGCAAGTCCCGATTCGGGCGCATTACCAAGAATCGTTAAAAGATCTAAAGCGCGACCGACGCTGCGCAATGTACCTTGTTCGTCATTTTTTTCAGCGTTGCGTGGCACAAGGACCGCCCTGATTGACAAAGGAGACGGTTCGACCTTAACGTTCTGTATAATAAAATCAAGTTCAGTAATGCTGAACACATAAGACACCAGAAGGCGAGGGAGCGACGGCCATGGCGGAACGGCGCAAGCTGAGATCTGAAGCCTGGTTTGGTGGATCGAGCAAAGATGCATTCATGCATCGCAGCTGGATGAAGAATGAAGGTTTGCCCTCCGATCTTTTTGATGGCCGTCCGGTTATCGGCATTTGCAATACGTGGTCAGAACTCACGCCGTGCAACGCACATCTGCGCGATCTTGCGGAACGTGTGAAACGCGGCGTTTATGAAGCCGGTGGCTTTCCGCTTGAATTTCCCGTCACGTCGTTGGGTGAATCTAATATGCGGCCAACTGCAATGTTGTTCCGCAATCTTGCGTCGATGGATGTCGAGGAATCAATTCGCGCCAATCCGATTGATGGCGTTGTTCTCCTTGTTGGCTGCGATAAGACCACGCCTTCTTTGGTGATGGGCGCGGCGTCGTGTGATTTGCCGACAATCGTTCTGTCCGGCGGGCCCATGCTGAATGGCGATTATCGCGGTGAGAAAATTGGCTCTGGCACGGTTGTGTGGCGTTATCACGAGGAAGTTAAAGCGGGCCGTATGAGTGTCGAGTCGTTCCTCGCTGCCGAAGCCGGAATGAGCCGCTCTGCGGGCAGTTGTATGACAATGGGCACGGCCTCAACCATGGCCAGCATGGTCGAAGCGTTAGGCATCGCGCTGCCTGATAATGCGGCCTTGCCAGCGGTGGATGCAAGACGCAACGCGCTTGCTCAGCTAACCGGTCGCCGTATTGTAAAAATGGTGCATGAAGATCTTGTTCTTTCAAAAATTCTGACAAAGACAGCGTTCGAGAATGCCATTCGCGTGAATGGTGCCATTGGGGGGTCCACCAATGCGGTGTTGCATCTCATTGCGATTGCCCGGCGCATTGGCGTTGATCTCACATTGGCGGATTGGGATCGCTGCGGACGAGGCGTGCCGACGATTGTCGATTTGCAGCCGTCGGGTCGCTTTTTAATGGAAGATTTCTGTTATGCGGGCGGATTGCCGGTGGTCATGCGCATGCTTGCTGAAAAGGGTCTTATTGATCGTGACGCGCTGACAGTGACCGGACAAGCTGTGTGGGACAATGTGGTCGCGGCTGAGAATTTTAACAAAGAGGTCATTCGCGATTTTGATCAAGCGCTCGCGCTTGAGGGTGGCATCGCTGTTTTGCGTGGTAATCTCGCACCCAATGGAGCAGTGCTGAAGCCCTCAGCGGCAACCGAAAAATTGATGGTGCATCGGGGACGCGCGGTCGTCTTTGAATCGATTGAAGACTACAAGAAGCGGATCATCGATCCCGATCTTGATATTGACGCGTCATCAATCATGGTTTTGAAAAATTGCGGTCCGCGCGGTTATCCGGGCATGGCGGAAGTGGGCAATATGGGTCTTCCTCCAAAACTTCTCGCACAAGGTGTAGAAGACATGGTGCGCATTTCCGATGCGCGCATGTCAGGCACCGCTTATGGCACTGTTGTTCTCCATGTTGCGCCTGAAGCTGCAGCTGGCGGCCCTTTGGCGCTTGTGCGCGAGGGTGACATGATCGAGCTTGATGTGCCTAATCGACGCCTTCACCTTGATGTGTCGGATGAAGAGCTTGAACGACGCCGGGCATCATGGCGTGAGCCTGAACCGCCGAACTCTGGCTATCAAAGTCTTTATGTATCAAATGTTCTGCAAGCTGATGAGGGTGCCGATTTTGGTTTTCTTCAAGGGCGTCGCGGGGCTGGTATTCCACGCAATTCACATTGAGGAAAAAGAGATATGCGCCTCATCCAATATAAAACAAAATCGGGTTCGCGTGGCGTCGGTGCTGTTGATGAGACAACGGGGCGTGTACAGTCAGTCAATGGGGCAGAGAGTGTTTATGCGCTCGCTTTGTCCGCTATAAATGCAAATCATTCTCTTGAAGCGGAAGTCAAATCACACGGCTTTGGCGAGCAAGTCGATTATGATGCGTTGATCAAAGAAAAGCGACTGTTGCCGCCGCTTGATCATCCGGAACCCACACGCTTCTGGATCACGGGCACGGGGTTGACTCATACGGGTTCGGCGCAAGCGCGCGATAAAATGCATGATCTTCAGCATGGCAGCGACAAAGATCTTACGGATTCGATGAAGATTTTTCGTATGGGGATTGAGGGCGGCAAACCGAAAGAAGGTGAAGTCGGTGTTCAACCGGAATGGTTTTACAAAGGCGTTGGCACCTGTGTCGTTGCGCCCGAGGAAGATATCCCGTCACCATCCTTTGCGTTGGCCGGTGGCGAAGAGGCGGAGATTGTAGGGCTTTACATCGTTGGCCCCGACGGCAATCCTTGGCGGATTGGTTATGCACTCGGCAATGAATTTTCTGATCACGTCACTGAGGCACAGAATTATCTCTATCTCGCTCATTCAAAACTGCGCGCTTGTTCAATCGGGCCCGAGCTCTTGATGGGTGATTTGCCGGAGCATGTCGAAGGTGAAGTGCGCGTGATCCGCAATGGTGCGCCGCTATGGCGTGGCGAGTTTTTAAGCGGTGAAGGCAATATGTCTCACTCGGTGCGCAATCTCGAGCATTATCATTTTCGCTATGACATGTTCCGCCGTCCCGGCGATCTCCATGCCTATTTCTTTGGCGCTGCGATTTTGAGTTGCGCGAATGGCGTCAAGACTCAGTCCGGGGATGTCTTCGAAATCGATGTTCCGCAATTCGGCCGTGTTTTACGTAATCCGATGCGGGTGCAAAGCGAGAAGCCCTTCATAATGCGCCAATTATAAGCACTTTCTTTGCTAATCTAGGGATAAAGGCATGGGATTGCGTTTTGCAGTGGATACGGGCGGGACATTCACTGATCTGATGGTCTCATCAGATGAGGGAACGCTTTCGATGCATAAAGCATCGACAACACCCAAGGATCCGGTCAAAGGCGTCATTGAGTCTCTGGCACTCGCGGCAGAAGAGTCACAGCAATCTCTTTCGGATTATCTTGCGCGTGGAGAATTGCTTGTTCACGGAACAACGCATGCGATCAATGCCATCGTAACCGGCTCAACCGCGCGCACAGCGTTTCTCACGACGGCAGGGCATCCCGATACGCTTGTCATTCGCGAGGGCGGGCGAATGGAGCCCTTCAATTTTACGGTTGCCTATCCTGAGCCCTATATTCCGCGCGAATTGACCTTTGAAATTCCGGAGCGGATCGCGGTTGATGGGTCCATCAAGACCGCGCTTGATGAAGTGGCAACGCGGCGTATTCTTGGAGCACTGAAAGCGCGTGACATCGAGGCGATCGGCGTGTGCTTCTTGTGGTCGGTGGTTAATCCCATTCACGAAGAGCGTGTTGGTGCGTTGATCGAAGAGATTTTGCCCGGCATCCCTTATACTTTATCGCACAAAATCAATCCGTCGATCCGTGAATATCGCCGCGCCATTTCGACCTGCATCGATGCCTCATTAAAGCCGATTATGGGCGCTTATATGCGCGGGCTCGAGTCACGCTTGCGTGATGCCGGTTTTTCAGGGCGCGTTCTTGTGATCACATCGCAAGGCGGCGTGATGGATGCAAAAGACGCAGCCGATGCGCCCGTCAATCTCATCAATTCTGGGCCGAGTATGGCGCCTGTTGCAGCAAAGGCCTATGCGGCAGAAGGTCGTGCGGACACGTTGATCGTTGGTGATACGGGCGGCACGACGTTTGATGTGTCGCTTGTGCGCAAAGGTCGGATTCCGCGCACGCGTGAAACATGGCTTGGCCAACCTTTCCGCAGTCACATGACGGGGATGCCCTCAGTTGATGTGAAAAGCATCGGTGCCGGCGGCGGTTCAATTGCTTATGTCGACAAAGGCGGTTTGCTTCATGTCGGCCCGATCAGTGCCGGAGCGGTGCCGGGACCTGTCTGTTACGGTCGCGGCGGTACGCGACCGACCGTGACGGATGCCGCGCTTGTTTTGGGCTTTATTGATCCGGAATTTTTCCTCGGTGGGAAAATGGTGCTTGATCGCAAGGGTGCTGTTGAAGCTATACGACGCGACGTGGCCGATCCGCTTCATATGAGTGTTGAAGCGGCGGCAGAAGCCATCATGACGCTTGCGACCGAACATATGGTGCAAGCGATTATGGATATCACGGTGCATCAGGGCATTGATCCCTCCGATGCTGTTTTTGTTGCCGGCGGTGGCGCTGCGGGATTGAATTGTGTAGCGATTGGGCGACGTCTGAAGTGTCGTTCGGTTGTTGTAACAGAAGCGGCTGCCGCTCTTGCCGCATCAGGTGCGTTGATCTCTGATTTATCCGCGCATTATCAGGCGATGTTTCATACGCGTAGTGATGCCTTTGATCGTGACGGCATCAATCAAGTTTTAGAGACATTGTCGGAACGCTGTGCGGATTTCTCTAGATCGGCGGGTGCGCACGCTCTATCTTCCGAGATCGATTGGTCATGCGAGGCGCGCTATATTGAGCAGGCTTGGGAAATTGATGTGCCGCTTTCTTCATCCCGCTTTTCAAGTGATGCCGATGTGACTGCGCTTGAACATGCATTCCATGACATGCATCAGGATAAATTTGCTGTATCCGATCCCGGCGCGCCGATTGAAACTGTAACATGGAATGCGGAAGTTCGATGCCGCATTTCATCCGGTAAGCCCGGTCGCTTGCGTCCTGATCATCGTGGGCTGTCCTTGCCGTCTCGGCGCGTGCGCTTTCTAGGTTCGGATTTTGTTGAGGCGCCCGTATATCGTTTTGAAGCCATAAAAGGAGGGTCGACCATCAAGGGTCCGGCAATGATCGAGAGTGATTTTACGTCCGTTGTAATTGATCCGGGTGCGACCGCGCGCCGTGACGCGCTCGGCAATCTTGTAATCGATCTGGGAGCGTCTTCATGACAATGGCGACAATCATGGATGGTTCGACGCTCGCGCTGCTCAATGCGCGGATGGAAGGTATTGCGCGCAAAATGGCTAATACGCTTCATCGCACAGGGCGTTCAGGCATTCTCACAATCGCGCGTGATTTTTCTTGTGTGATCTTGACCGCAAAACATGAATTGTTAGCGACCGCCGAAAGCCTCCCGATCCATGTCTTGCGCGGTCCGGACATCATGGCGCGTACCATGAAAGATAATCATAAGATGCTTCGCCGCGGTGATGCCTATCTGCATAATTCGCCTTATCATGGATGCACGCATCCGGCGGATCATTCGATTCTTGTGCCCGTGATTGATGATGAGGGTGTTCATCGTTTTACAGTTCTTGCCAAAGCGCATCAGGCCGATTGCGGCAATGCCTTGCCGACAACCTATATGGGTGCGGCGAAAGATGTGTATGCGGAAGGTGCGTTGATTTTTCCGGCTGTAAAAATTCAACATGAGTATGAACATGTGATGGACATTATTCGCATGTGCCAGATGCGTATTCGTGTTCCGGAACAATGGTGGGGTGATTATCTCGCCACGCTCGGCGCAGCGCGCGTCGGCGAGCGTGAAATATTGGCACTTGGTCGCGAGATTGGTTGGGACCGACTCGAGTCTTATACGGGACAATGGTTCGATTATTCAGAACGGCGCATGATTGATGTTATTCGCGCGATGCCAAAAGGACGTATCACGCGCAAAAGCACGCATGATCCGTTCCCCGCGACACCTGATGAAGGGGTCACGATTACAGCAACGGTTGAGGTCAAGCCTGAAGAGGCGATGATTGAAGTCGATATGACGGATAATCCCGACAATATGGAAAACGGACTCAATCTCTCTGAGGCCTGCGCGCTTTCGGCGCCCATGTTGGCGATCTTCAATTCTATTGATCACACGGTACCCAAGAATGAAGGAAGCTTCCGCCGCATACGCATTCATCTGCGTGATGGCTGTATTGTGGGACGTCCTGTTCATCCCACATCATGTTCAGCAGCAACAACCAATATCGCCGACCGCGTTGCCAATCCGGTACAGGCGGCTTTGGCTGAACTGGCTGAAGGCTTGGGGCAAGCAGAAACGGGTGCGTTGTTGCCGCCCTCATGTGGCGTTGTATCAGGCGTTCATCACGGCAAACCGTTTGTGAATGAAGTCTATCTCGGTTGCACGGGAGGCGCGGGATCGCCCACGCAAGATGGCTGGCTCACCATTCTTCATGCCGGTAATGCGGGCATGTGTTATCAGGATTCAATCGAGGTGGATGAATTGCGTCATCCGATCTTTGTGCATCAGCGCCGCCTCATTCCGGACTCTGAGGGTGCCGGTCGGTTTAGAGGCGCGCTGGGAGCCTATTCGGAATTCGCTCCGGTCGACTGCGATATGATCGTGGCCTATATCAGTGATGGCAATATCAATCCCGCGCAGGGGACACGGGGTGGCTTAGCCGGAGGCTGTTCCGCGCAGTATCGCAAAAAAGCCGATGGGTCGCTTGAACCCTTGCCGCCTTGTGCCGAAATCTTGATCAAAGCTGATGAGCGGATGGTGTCTATCAGTGCCGGCGGTGGGGGATACGGCTCGCCATTTGACCGAAGCGTGGAACGCGTCATGCGCGATGTGCGAGAAGGCTGGGTGAGTCGTGACCGCGCGCGTGAAATTTATGGTGTTGTCCTTACAGAGACGCTTGAGCTTGATCATGCTGCAACGCAACAAATGAGGCTTAAGTGAGTGAAACTCGCGCAATACTCCTATTTGTTCGAGCAATAGATCGCATTGCTGTGTAAGTTTTGTGATGCTGTTTTACATTGCAAATAGGCGCTTTATCGAACATCGTTCAGCGTCATTGAACGATCTATCGTATGCCTATTCGGGATGCCACAAGTCGGTGAAATGCAATTGAACAAAAAGTGTTCAGCACCGGTTTGATGTGAATTTTTAGTTGTAAGTGGCGAGAGGCTCGGGCTAGTCTCCTTAAGTAGAATAAAAATTGGGTGATCGCGAATAGGCCGACGCGACACTACAACACCTATCCAGAATTCGGCCTTTTCGGGGGGTAGATATGTTGAAATCCAAGGCACTCGTGTCCTTGCTCGCAGGTGCCGCGCTTATGACAAGCGCTGCAGTTGCATTCGCAGGACCAAAAATCGTCTCAGGACCTGCGGCCGATCCGGCTTGCTTTAAGCCCTGGACGGACAAGACTAAATTCTTCCAATGGGAGAAGAAGCCTGGTCCTTACCGCATCGCGATCGTCAATGGTTTCGTTGGCAATACATGGCGCATTCAAATGATTAAGACTGCAAAGGCTTTCGCCGAGCAGCCTGAAATCAAGAAAGACATTAAAGAGTTTAAGGTCATTTCGACCGGCACAGACGTGGCTGCCCAGCTTGGCGCGATCGAAGACTTCATCAACCAAGGTTATGACGCGATTGTTACGATCGCTGTGTCGCCTGAAGGCTTTGATCGTGTAATTAAGCTCGCTGACAAGAACAATGTCGT
>CAWUMH010000008.1:0-24777 GCA_963923565.1 uncultured Alphaproteobacteria bacterium | reverse complement strand
GTAAATAGACTTTAAATGTGAAGAATTGTGAAACATAAAGCGGTTGGAGCTGAGATGTCTGTAATTCCGGCTAAGGATACCGAAAGCACGGGCGAAGATTCGCGCCCGTCGGCCGAAATTGTAACAATTGCTCGTTCACCGCGCGGGACGCCCCGGATCCAGCAGCTGGAGTCATCGTCGTTAACTGAAAGTGAAACCGGGCCAGAGTCTGTAGAGCTCAACTTCCTGGAGGGTACATCTGACGCTACGGCAGATAAAGTTCTGCCGCCGTCTTCCAATGAGTCGGCGGAAGCGCAAGATGAAGATCTGGTCAAAAAAAGACTTCCGCCCTCGCGTGCGCTCGAATGGGTGGCCTCAGCTTGGTTCAACTATCAGCCTAAAGACCGACTTCTTCATCCCGGCCCCCTCGCTCCTGAAACCGCCGAAATCATCGCCCATGGTCTTGGCATATCTCTGAAAGCTGAAAATCGAAGCCTTGGGAGAATCCGCAAAAGTCAATTTCCATGCCTCGCTCTTGATCGAGAGGGCTATGCTTATCTCTTATTGGGCCGCGCGGGTCCTGATCGCCTTATCTGTCGGACCGAAGCGGGCGATGAGACCTTGGGAATCAATCGCCTTCAAAAGACATTTTCCGGCACACTATTTTTTCTTCGGCCCCTCGCGTCTTCTGGGTATGAAGATGATCCGTCCGACACCGTGGCAGATACGCCTGTCGATTCAATCGTCAGATTCCTTGCAACTGAAATGCTCAAGCGTCGGCCATGGGCGCTCGGTCAACTCGCTTTGGCCGGCTTCGTCAGCAATTCACTTCTTGTGCTTTTGCCGATCTTTACGATGGCGGTATATGATCGCGTTATTCCCCATTTGGCTTTTGATACGCTTTGGGCGTTGTCAATCGGCATGGCGCTCGCTTTGGCAGCGGATCTCGCGCTTCGTCATGTTAAATTACGCTTAATTGACTCTCTTGCAGCCGAGATTGGTCATGTCGCCCAAATTCGCTTTTTTCGGCATCTTGTTTTCGGATCTATGGTTGATTTGCCGAGGACGAGTGCGGCGGTAACTCCCGCAATTCGTGATCTTGAGGGATATTGTCAGCTCATTCCGCTCACCTTTTTATCTCTTGCCATCGATCTTCCCTTCGTCATCGTCACGACAATTCTGCTTGCCGGAATTGCCGGCTCTGTTGCGATTGTCCCTATTGCCGGGACAATGATTATTGGGCTGATATTCGCTATCGCCCATTATGCTGGCCGTGCCCATTTGCAACCCTATCTGGGGCAAATGCGTGCGCAATCCAATATGGTGACAGAGACGATCGAGGGCCTTGAAGCCGTCAAGACATCAACGGCAGAAACCGCGGTTCTCCACCGTTGGGAACGTCTGGCTGACTCAAGCGCCTTTGCGAGCCATGCGGCACGTCTTGCGAGTGGCATGGCCCAGCATTGGGCAAGTACCATCAGTCAATTGATGACAATTGGCGCGTTGATTCTTGGCGTCTATGAAATCAGCATTAACGCCATGACCGTTGGTGCGCTTTCCGCATCCACAATGCTGATTGGTCGCCTCATCGGCCCCATCATGCAGATGACTGTCCAACTTCAACGGTTGTTACAAGCCCGCAAAACACTCGAACCGATCCGGATGGTGTTTAATTCAAGCCTTGAACGCACCGGTGACGGAGATACCGCGCTCTCTGTAGCGATTGACGGACAATTCGATTTCGTTGAAGTCGGCCATAAATATCAGGGGTCGCAATTACCGAGTCTCGCAAATATTACACTGAGTATCCGCCCGGGCGAACGGGTTGGTATTATTGGACGTATAGGCTGCGGTAAAAGCACGCTTCTGCGATTGATGGTTCGTCTTATTGAACCATCGAGTGGAGCTATTCGGCTTGATGGTCGCGATTTACGCCAAGCCTCTCCGCGTGACCTGAGACGACGCTTTAGTTTTGTCAGCCAAGATTCAACTTTATTTGATGATACGCTCACGGCCAATCTTCTGCTTGGTCATGAAAAGCCCGATCCAAAAGTGATCGAAGACGCTGTGACGATTTCAGGTGTTGCCGGATTCGCAGGCCGCAGCCCTGAAGGTTACGGGATGCGTGTTGGTCCGCGCGGTGAAAGATTATCGGGCGGCGAGCGGCAAGCCGTAGGCTTAGCTCGTGCTCTTATTGGTAATCCTTCAATGTTGATCCTCGATGAGCCAACGGCCGCGATGGATAACACGACTGAACGTCAGATCATCAATGGACTTTCAAAATGGCTTGGTAATCGGACGCTGATTGTCGCAACGCATCGTGCAGCCATGCTCGACCTCGTAGACCGCGTGATCTTGATGCATGAGGGCAAAATTATTGCCGATGGTCCGAAGGACCAAGTTCTTAAAAAGCTTCAAGCGGGCTGATCTCCATGAAGAATTATTTTTTACTGCCTGTATAGGTAGCTCATAATTTAAGGATTTGAACATAGTATGGCCCAGACCTCCGATGAAGGTGACACGAATTACTGGCCGGGCTTCGTCGATGCCCTTTCGACGATGACGATGATGCTCATCTTCTTGATGATGATCCTCAGTCTCGTGCTGGTCAGTGTCTCGCAGAATGTTACTAAGGCGCAGGTCGTTGCCATTGCGCGCGCGGCAAAAATTGACGTCTCGGGTTCCCCAGCCTCAATTGAAGGCTTGACCGCACAGATCATTGCCGCCTTGTCGCGCACAACGGATGCCGAAAAGCCGAAGCCTCCCTATCCTCAGAAGACTGAACAATCGAAACCCGCGACGCCTGTTGAACAAAGTGCACAAACAGCCTTTTCTGACCGTGCGAATCTTTCTGCAGACGAAGGAAATCGTGTTGTTCCGAAAGGGACTGCAGAATCCTTGCAAATTCAGGCTGCAAAATCAGACATCGTGAATGGCACGATGCCACGCCTGGATCTGCCATTGGGGGCAACGGCCGATGCGGCGCTTGCAGATAAGGATAAGCTGCAAATTGATCCGGGAGAAAAGGTTTTCCGCAAAGGGGAATCTGCCGATCTGAAACTCGAAGTCGCTAAATCCGCACTGAACGCGGAGCCGCGGCCATCCGCTCAAATTCCTGTCGATACGACGAATGGCGTGGCGATCGCTAAGCAGCCCAATCTGTCCGTTGACCAAGGTAATCGCATCTTTAGCAAAGGTGAGTCGGAAGCGGTTCAATATAATCGGACGGCCTCACCAAACTCCGAGCGCAAAGATAATCCCGCTTCAATTCCCGCCAATCCGGAAGCGAAGGGGTTCGTCGCAGAGCGACCAAAGCTCGGAGAAAATCAGGGTGACAAAACGGTTAGTGAGGGGTTGCCTGATCCAAGCGTTACAAATGGAAAATCGAGCATTCCTGCCGTAGCAGAGCGTATTGACCCTTCGCCTACGCGCGCCTCAAATCCGCCGAAAAGCTCGCAACTGGCTTTACTCGAGCCGTTATCGGGATCGGCAACGTTCTCAGCGACGAAACCAAGTCCTGATGAGACGCGGATTGTCTCAACACGTCAGGCCGATCTTGATCCCTTTGGCGGCGGTGTCGATGTGCAAATCGACAAGCCTATGTTGACGATGGTTTATGAGCCGCGCGCCATCAGGCTCGACGGCAATGCCACTCTCAAGGTGAAAGAATTTCTCGATCGCAACAAAAGTGAACTTGCTGATCGCCGCATCCGCGTGCGTGCACTGGCCAATGTACGCGATGGCGCGGTCACTGATGCGCGCCGCTTCGGCTATTACCGCGCGATGTCCATGCGCCAATTGCTGATTGATCAGGGCTATCCCGCCAATCAAATCGTCGTGGCCATTGACGATGTAAGCGACGCCGAAAGGCACGATATCATCGAACTTTTCGCTATCCGCAAAGAGGACTGAGATTATAAAATGACAACCAAACGCGCAGCAGAGGCAAATTCCGCGATCACTTCAATTCTAATTGAATTAGCGAAATCAACCATTGTCGTCCTCCTCATCATTGCCCTGGGGATATGGCAATTTGATTTTGCCTATAAGTCGGTGTTGTCGCATCCACAACTCAATTTGTTGATTATTTTTACATTCATTGGCGGCGTCGTCGCTGCATTTATATCGGGCTATCGTCTATTCAACGAATGCCACGTTTTGCAGGCGATGAAAGAGACGCAACATGATTTTGCTGAGATGGAAAAACTTAGCGATGACGGCGGTGTTACAAGGTTGGTCCGGGCGGCCGAACCGGGAATTGTGATTAAATCACCGCGCCTCTTCGGTGAAGTTTATCGCCAGATTATGAGCGAACTTCTCTCAACACGAAGTCTGCGCGTTTCTCTCGCGCAACGGACAGCATTATTTGATTCGCTTAAAGAGGCCATCGTCAGTGAAAGATCGCTTACAAATTATATCACAGGCACTTTGATTTTGATGGGCTTGATCGGTACCTTTATCGGTTTGATGGAAATGGTGGCCTCGGTCGGGGGTATCGTTGGCGGTTTGGCCAAAGCAGGAACCGGTTCGGATGAAGCGATTAAAAATGTCATTCGAGATCTGGAAGCGCCGCTGGTTGGTATGGCAACAGGCTTCTCGGCATCATTGTTTGGCCTTTTTGGATCATTGGCGCTTGGGCTTATCGCGCGTTTCATCAACTCGGCCATGATGGCTTTGCGCCATGATTTTGAAGGCTGGTTAATCCGCATTGGCACGCTCGAAGGGCAAGGCGCATCGTCCGTTCCCGGTGTTGCATCGAGCGACGCAAGTGTTGTGACGTTAGCGAGCACATTGCTCGGTGCCTTTAGAACAACTCAAGGTCTGATCACGCGAAGCGCCGAAGTGATGAAAAAACTTGGCGATCGGCAGGAAACACAGACATCGGCCTTATCTATGCTCGTTGAGCAAGTTGAATCACTCTCTTTGCGTCAGGCTAATATTTTTCAACAAATGAAAAAGCTTGATGTCATTGGCGATTCAGTTGAGCGGTTGCGCGAGGAAGAAATTTTGCGCGATCGGGCAACATCCAATCGATACGCCGATGGCGTTGGTCGCTTATCGCAAACGATTGATGAAACACGGGGAGCGATTATTGAAACGGTTGGAAGCGTTGCAGAACAGCACCGTACCACCGAACGTCTTGTCCGTGCTCTTGAATTGCAGATGACTCGAGGATTTGAAAACTTTGGCGTCGAGTTGAATGCCGTCAAAGCCTTGGGCGATGAACGCGGTCGAATTGCCGTTGAATCGAATACTGCACTCGAAAAAATCATGCGGGAATCGACACGTCCGCTAGATGTTAAAACAATTGGAGATCATCTCTCAGCATCTGTCGATGAGAGATTGGCGGCAGGCTTTGGGGCGGTAGCGTCCTCTTTTGATGACTCGCTCTCGCGTCTTCTCGTTGGCATCGAAAAACTCGGTGCGACACAGGCCGATCTTGCTGACCGTCTTACGGCTCTCGATCGTGGCGCGGATCCGGTTGCTGAAATGCGCGCCTTTGGTGAACATATCGAACAAGGTTTGTCACAAGGGCTCGGTGAAATCGCGCGCGTGCTCGACAGTATCTTGATTGCGCAAGCCACCGCACAAAAACCGGTATTGCCTGACGGAATCGACATGCCGGCCCCGGTCGATGCGCCCGATTTGTCGGCCGTCAGTCAGGCGGTCAATGAGGCCATTCTTGCGCGCTTCCGTCGCCGCAACGGCCAGTCAGACGCTTGATCATTTTCTCGAACACAAAGGATATATGTGATCATGTTGGATCGAACTGAAAAACCTGAAGCGCCAAAGCCGCAGCCGCCTATGCAGCTTGATCGTCGGCCTTGTTGTATCGTTGCCGAGCTCTTGTTTGATGAAGAGGATCTCGTTCTTGATGGCATCGTGCGGTGGCTCTTGCCGGATCGCGCTCTCTTTCGCGAAGCGTCGCGTTACATTCTCGATCGCCGCGATGATCGCGTCCGGTTGCGCATTCTTGGCGAAGATCATCCGGCTAAGATTATGGGAACAAGTCGCGATGGTTATGAGATTTCTTTTGAAACAGCTATTCCGGCCGAGACCGTTACCGAATGGGTCGACCGCTATCTGACTGAAGAATAAAAGGCGAAGAAATGGTCGGAGCGAAAGGATTTGAACCTTCGACCCCCTCGTCCCGAACGAGGTGCGCTACCAGGCTGCGCTACGCTCCGACTTGTTCCGCTGGCGGGAAGGCGGCGTTATAGCGGCGCGTCCCCCGCCTCGCAAGCGTCTTCCGGTTGAGCCGATCTGTCACAGGGCTTTTGGAGACCGGATTTTTTCACTTCGGGTTGCGTCGATCATGCTGTCGCTTTATGCATCCATCGCGAGTCGCATTGGGGCGTCGCCAAGCGGTAAGGCAGTGGATTTTGATTCCACCATGCGGAGGTTCGAATCCTCCCGCCCCAGCCATCCTTCTTCCTGAGCAACAATTCGAATCTTAGGTCCCGCGGGGTTTGGCCCGTGCGGTCGGCTGCGCCTTGGCCGGATCATCCGGCCAGACATGTTTCGGATAGCGCCCCTTCATTTCGCTTTTGACTGCTGCCCAGGAGCCGCGCCAAAAGCCGGGGAGATCGCGCGTGATCTGGATGGGCCGATGGGCGGGCGACAATAGATGCAAGACAAGCGGAATCCGGCCCTGGGCGACGCTTGGATGGCTTTCGAGCCCGAAGAGTTCCTGAACGCGGATAGCAAGCACGGGCCCTTCCGGCGCCTCATAATCAATGGCGTGACGATTTCCGGTTGGGGCCGTGAAGAAGGCTGGCGCCTCGCCCTCAACCCGCTGCTGCAGGGGCCAGTCGAGCAGTGATATCATTGCTTCGCGGAACAACTCGTCATTGAGATCGTCGAGACCAGTCTTGCCCGCGAGATAGGGCGCGAGCCAGACTTCGGCACTCGTCTCCAGAGAGTCATCCGAGAGATCCGGCCAATCCGGATCCGTCCGGCGCAAAAACAGAATCCGGTCCCGCCATTGTCGCGTGGCTTTGGAAAGCGGCCAGCGCTCGATGCCGAGGCTAGCCAATCCGCGCGCCAGCATCGCAGCTGCCTCGTCAGTCGAGGGCACAGGCAGTCGTTGCTCGGCCAGAACAAGCGCGTCTAAACGTCGAACGCGTGTGGCGCGGAGCGCCGCTGCCTCGCGGTCGAATGTGATCGCGGTTTCGGTGACAATGTCCGCACCATAGTCCCCTTCGATCTCGGGGAGCGTAAGGGGCGCTGCCAAAAGAATACGCGCATTGGCAGCACTACCCGCAATTTCGCCGATGGCTAAATAGGTCTCACGCGCAAGCGGATCATGAGGTTCCAATCCGGCAGCGCGACCATTCGCCATCAAAAACATGCCCGGCGCGCCGCGCGCTTTGGCGATGCGATCAGGAAACGCCAACGCAAGTAAAGCGCCCGCCGAGAGTTCGGCTTTGGTGATATTCTTAGAAACAGTTGCCGCCCATGATTTAGCAAGGCGTCTCACATCTTCAGCACGACCAGAGCGATCGCGACGAAACGCATCACGGCGAAGCGTGAGATCGGCAGCTGTGCCGCCCAATCCTCTTTCAACAATTAGAGCAGCAAGTTCTGCTGCATCATGCGCGGCACCTCTGTCCGCTGCGGCAACAATCATGCGTGCTAAACGTGGAGGCAAAGGGAGCGCGCGTATCGCGCGACCCGTGTCGGTGATGTGTCCTTCACGATCAAGCGCATCGAGGGCTCGAAGTGTGGCGCGCGCTTCTGTGAGTGCAGGCTTTGGCGGCAGATCAAGAAAGGCGAGGCGTGCCGGATCTGTTTCGCCCCATTCAGCACAATCAAGCATGAGACCAGAAAGATCCGCCGCAAGAATTTCAGGAGATGAGAAAGGTTCAAGCGCGCCCGTCGCCGCCTCTTCCCATAGACGATAACAAATGCCGGGTTCAGTGCGTCCCGCGCGACCACGTCGCTGATCAGCAGACGCGCGCGACACACGCCGCGTTTCAAGTCGTGTCAAACCAAGATCCGGTTCGTAAAGCGGAACACGTTGCAGACCGGAATCGATAACAATACGCACACCTTCAATGGTAAGCGATGTCTCGGCAATCGAGGTCGCCAAAACAATTTTGCGTTTACCGGCGGGGGCGGGCGATATGGCTTTGTCTTGTTCTACGGGGTCCATCGCGCCATAGAGCGGTGCAATCTCTATTGAAGATGATTTTATCTTCTCGTGCAGCAAATCAGCCGTACGTTTGATTTCGCTTTGGCCCGGCAAGAAGACGAGTACTGATCCTTGATCATCAGCAAGCGCGACGCGCACTGTCTCGACAATCACCTCTTCCAAACGGCGTGAAGGATCACGCGGCCGATAGCGTGTCTCAATGGGGAAGGCACGTCCTTCACTCTCAATCACCGGACATTGACCGAGGAGGTCCGCAACACGCGCACCATCAAGTGTTGCCGACATCGCAAGTATACGCAGATCAGGACGTAAGGCTTGTTGTGCATCAAGCGCGAACGCTAAACCCAGATCGGCGTCGAGCGATCTTTCATGGAATTCGTCAAAGAGCACGGCTGCCACAGAAGAGAGCGCAGGATCATCGAGAATCATGCGTGTGAAAATGCCCTCAGTGATCACTTCGATTTTTGTGCGCGCGCTGACTTTCGAACCAAGCCTCACCCGATATCCCACAGTATCACCCACGGCCTCGCCAAGTGTTGCTGCCATACGCGCCGCCGCGCTGCGTGCGGCGAGACGCCTTGGTTCGAGAACAATAATTTTTTTGTCCTCACGCCAGGACGCTTCGAGTAAGGCCAAAGGCACACGCGTCGTTTTACCGGCGCCCGGGGGCGCCACAAGAACGACCGAGGAATGCGTTGTCAGAGCGTCAAGACATGCCGGAAGCACATCATCAATCGGAAGTCTTGTTGAAAAAGACGGCATATCTAATAGTATCGACGTCCTTCAGTGCAGTCCCGGATCGGCCAACACGCGTGGTTGGGGGCCACCTGTCGCCCAGTCGAGCAATTCAACAGTGTGAATGACAACAATATCAGAGTTGCGATCTTTAAAACCCTTACCAATTTGCGTCATACAACCGAGATTACCTGTGGCCACAATATCAGGCTTTGTGCGTTCGATATTTTTTACTTTGCGCTCGCGTAAAGCACCGGAGAGTTCAGGCTGCATCATGTTGTAAGTGCCCGCAGAACCACAGCAGATATGGCCTTCGGGAACATCTTTCACACTAAAGCCAGCGGCCTTCAGTAAATTTTTTGGCTCTTCGCGAATCTGTTGACCATGCTGCATGGAGCAGGCGGAATGATAGGCGATGGTCTGCCCTGTTGCATTCATCAGCTCTGGCAAACCAAATTGGGAAACGATTTCGGTGATATCTTTTGCGAGCGCTGACACGCGCGCGGCTTTTTCGGCCCAAAGCGGATCATCGCGAAACATGAAACCGTAATCCTTGATCGTTGTCCCGCAGCCTGACGTTGTTATGGCGATAGCGTCCAATCCTTCGCCATCAATTTCTTTCATCCACGCCTCAATATTGGCTTTCGCGAAATCATGGCTCTCGGCATCGCGGCCCATGTGATGAACGAGCGCGCCGCAACAGCCTTCTCCTTTTGCGCGAACCACATCAAAGCCCATCCGTGTCAGCAAACGGATCGTGGCGTCATTGATACCCGGATCGAGAACCGTCTGCGCGCATCCACCAAGCAAAGCGATACGACCGCGCTTTGCCGCTTGTGTCGGAATGATACCAGCCGATTCATAACGCGATCGCGCAGGCAAAGTGAGTGGCGCGAGATCAAGCATCGCTCCGAGCTTTTTACCAATCGCGGGCAAGGCGCGAATAACGGGCGCCAATAATTTTCCAAAACGTGCACCAAACAGAGCAAAACGGAAGCGTGTTGGATAAGGCAAAACAAACGCTAAAACAGACCGGATCAACCGATCACTCAAGGGGCGTGTATAAGTCGCTTCAATATGCGCGCGTGCGTGATCGATGAGATGCATATAATGCACGCCCGAAGGACAGGTTGTCATGCAAGAGAGGCATGAAAGACAGCGATCAATATGTGTCACGACATCTTTTGTGGCAGGCTTGCCGCGCTCAAGCATGTCCTTGATCATATAGATGCGACCGCGCGGTGAATCGAGTTCATCGCCAAGAAGCAAATATGTCGGACATGTCGCTGTACAAAAGCCGCAATGAACACATGTGCGGAGAATTTTTTCGGAAGCCTGCATCGCAGGTTCTTGAAGCGCTTCGGGTCTGAAGGATGTTTGCATCGTGTAATCGCTTAAGAGCGGACCATCAGGCCCGGATTGAAAATCCGTTTGGGATCATGGGCAAGCCGAATACGCTCTGAGAGCGCCGCGAGAGGCGGTGATAGTGGCTCGAACACATCAAGTGATGTGCGCAAATCGGCGGGCGCTCGGATCAATGTGGCATGACCGCCTGTATCTTTAAGCGCCTGACGAATGCTTGCCGCGCCCGCATCCTTTACGCTTTCAGTCTGTAGCCAAACCAAGCCGCCACCCCAATCAAGCAGTGAACGGAAAGGCAAGCCTGATTCACGAATAGCCTTCAAGAATGTCGGAGCCTTCGAGGGTGCGAGTGAGATTCTCCAAACCGAATCATGGGCCGGTTCAACAAAATCACTCACATCACGAATGCGCGCCCAAAGCCGGTACGACGCCTCTTGATCAAGCCGCTCGACACGTCCGAAAGAGGCGATATCTTGCGATAATTTTTCAGCGCGATAGGCGATTGAATCCGGAAAGCCTTCAAGTCTGATCACTGTCGTTGCCACGCGCTCGAGACCAGCGGGAAGATGCGCAGCGCCTGTCACATCAAAAGGTGATCCCAAAGCTTTTGCCAACGCGGCGACCGCACGCGTCTCATCAAGACCGTGCAGCATCAGCGTGAGTGTGTTTTGCGGCTTTGGTAAGACTTTGAAAATGGCTTCTGTAATTAGACCAAGTGTGCCCCATGATCCGGCAAAGAGTTTGACGAGATCAAGACCGGTAACATTCTTCATCACGCGGCCACCGGATTTGATCAATTCACCTTCGCCATTGATAAAGCGAATGCCAATCAAACTATCACGACAGGCACCGGCTTGGATGCGGCGCGGACCGGACAAATTCGTTGCCGCAAGTCCACCAATTGTCGGTTTACCCGATGTACCCATCAACACGCGCAGATCCGGCGGCTCAAAGGGCAGCATCTGATTTTTTTCATCAAGCCGATCCACCACATCTTTGAGCGGCGTTCCGGCGCGCGCGCCAATCACCATTTCGGATGGCTCATAGAGCGTAATGCCCTGTAATTGCTTCGTCGAGACTGTTGCCAATGCTGTGATTGGTTGACCTATCGCGGTTTTTGTACCACCACCAACGATCCGTAAGGTCGTGCCATTGCGTGAGGCATTGCGAATACTCGCAACAAAATCATCTTCAGCAAAAAGCGAATGTGTTTCACTCATCGTTAGATCCGCCCTTCAAGCGGGAAGACCTTCGCCGGATTAAGAAGCCATTCAGAATCAAATGCCGCACGCACGCGCATTTGTTGATTGAGATCGGCAGCGGTGAATTGTTTGGTCATCAGATCGCGCTTTTCGATCCCGACGCCATGTTCACCGGTGAGACAACCGCCCACTTCAACGCAGAGCTTTAAAATATCATTGCCTGCTTCTTCAGCTTTGGCCGCTTCTACAGGATCATTGCAGTTGTAGAGAATCAAAGGATGCAAATTGCCATCACCCGCATGAAATACATTGGCGACGCGCAAACCGTATGACTTTACGATTTCATCGATCCGGCGCAGCACATAGGGCAATTGTCCCGTCGGAATAGTGCCATCCATGCAAATATAATCCGCAACACGTCCGGTCGCTCCAAAAGCGGATTTACGGCCCTTCCAGATCGCTGCCGTTTCCATAGCCGATTTCGATTCTCGGATTGTTTTGACGTGATGCTGTTCCGCAATCGCAATGATGCGTTTGAGGATCGCATCCATTTCGGCGTCCGATCCTTCGACTTCAATGATAAGCAGCGCTTCGACATCAAGCGGATAGCCTGCATGGGCAAAGGCTTCGCAGATTTCAATCGCGGGCTTGTCCATAAATTCCATGGCGACCGGAATAATGCCCGCACCAATAATCGCCGCAACACATTCGCCCGCCGCTTCGCTCGTTTCAAAGCCAAACAGCACGGGCCTCGCGCCTTCGGCCTGTCGCAGAATACGTACGGTCGCTTCGGTTACGATACCGAGCTGACCTTCCGAGCCGATGATCACGCCTAAAAGATCAAGTCCGGGCGCATCAAGCGCATCAGAGCCGATATCGACAATTGTGCCGTCGATCATCACCATGCGCACGCCGAGAATATTATTTGTCGTCACGCCATATTTAAGGCAATGCGCGCCGCCAGAATTCATGCCGATATTGCCGGCAATAGTGCAGGCAAGTTGTGATGAAGGATCGGGCGCATAGAAAAACCCGTCTTGCGCTACCGCATTCGAAATACCGAGATTGGTGATACCCGCCTGAACGCGCATTGTGCGATCGGCAAAATTGACATCGAGAATCTTTGCCATTTTTCCGATGCCAATAATGATGGCATCTTCTTGCGGAATGGCACCACCGGCGAGCGATGTCCCAGCACCGCGCGGAACAATCTTCACCCCATTCTGATGGCAGTAGCGCATCACGGCCGCGACCTCTTCTGTCGTTGTGGGCAGAACGACGGCGAGCGGCATTTTGCGATAGGCGGTTAGCGCATCTGTTTCAAAGGCGCGCCGCTCATCTTCGGACACAATCAGGGATGAAGGCGGAACAAGCGCCGCCAAGCCGTCGATAATGGCATCGCGGCGGGCCAGAATGGCTTCATCGGGGAGGGGAAAGGCAATGCCCATGGGCGGGATCCTTTGAAAAAGTCTCGCCTCATGTTTTGAAAGTTTTTTTCAGATTTGCAAGTGTGTTTCAGCGCCGTGCGGGTACGCGCGTCGTTTTGCACTCAAGACGTCAAAACCCGGGTCGACGGGAAGGTGATTTCAACGAGCGTTCCGGCATTCCGGGCGCTTTTGATTGAAAAGGCTGCCCGATTGGCTTCCACCAGCGCCTTGGTCAGAGGCAGGCCGAGGCCAGTGCCTCCGGATTGGCGGGTCGTCGAGAGCTGCCGGAAGGGCTCAAGCGCCGTGATCAATTCCTGATCGGTCATCCCGATGCCGGTATCTTTCACGCGAATGATCACGTCACCTTCGGCCGTATGGGTTGTCGAGACGATAACCTGCCCGCCTTCAGGGGTGAATTTGATCGCGTTCGACATCAGATTGAGAATGATCTGATGGAGTGCGCGCTTATCGGCCATGAGGCTTGGAAGATGGGATTCGAGGCTCATGCGCAAAACTACGCGCGCGCGCTGCGCCTCTTCTTGCAGCAATGACGACGCATCAACCAGCACGCCATTTACATCGACTTCTTGAAAATCGAGTTCGGCGCGACCGGCTTCGATCTTTGAGAGATCAAGAAGATCATTGACGAGATCAATGACAAAAGCGCCTGATGTCAAAATGTCTTTGAGATAATCTTTGTATCTCTTGTTACCTAACGGTCCGAAACGCTCTTCCTGCATGATTTCGGCGAAGCCGATGATGGCCGAAAGAGGTGTGCGGATTTCATGACTGATACGCGCAAGAAAATCTGATTTACGCGCGCTTGCAATTTCAGCGGCACGACGCGCTTCCGTGAGATCACGCTCTGCGCGTTTCACATTCGTCATATCACGCATGAACACGCAATATTTCGACTGTGCGCCATCACCCAATTGGCCTATTGTTACAAAGAGCGGAATCTTCCCGCCCTGTCGCGTTTCGGCAATGATTTCACGCCCGTCATTCAACAGGCTTTGCACGCCGGGGCCGCCGAGTGTTTCAAGATAAGACACAATGCGATCGCGGCTCTCTTCATTCAATAATGCAATGAATCGCTCGCCTTCAACATCATCCGTATCATAACCGAACAACGCTTCAGCGGAACGGTTAAGCATCAAGATACGACCATCATGATCAAGAACAGCAACGCCATCGCTTGCCGTTTCTAAGATCGCTGACAAATCATCAGATGAGACACGCTCAGATGTATCGTAAGCCGTTTCGGCTTCGAAGAGTTCCGCGTCTCTGTCACGTGGTCTTTCGAACAACATGAGGCTTGCCGGTAAATCGCCCCACGCAATTGTTTGAAGATGAACGGCGAGCGCAATCGTATCGCCATCGCGACGACGAATAAGCATTGCGCTGTCATCAAGCGGTGAGCGGCGAGCCGGATGCCGGCCGCCAAACATGCTCTCGATTCCACCACTGTCGTGGAACGTATCGACTGAGTCATAGTCGAGCCAGTTAAGCAGTGTTTCATTCATCAGAATCGGAACGGCACCGCGGCTTAACAACACACCAACCGGAAGACGATCGAATAATGTAGCGAGCAGGGGTTCAGGTGCTGACGGCGACTCTGTAACGACCGGCGAAGTCACGGATGCGTGTGCGGCACGGGTCTCGATCACCGGAATGTCGCGGTTCTCCGTGTGCGGAGACCGGCTCGGTCGTTCTCCCAACGCGCGGGCAATATCGCGGAACGCCTGGCGCTCGATTTCGGTCAATCCTGGAGCCGCTTCGGCTTCAGCCGGACGGGATTTCACTTTTGGTGCCGGTTCGCTTTTCGGTTTGGCTGCGGGGAGGGCGATCGTGCCGAAGCCCCGGAAGCCTTCAAAGCCCCCATTGGCACTTTTAACGGGTGTCCCGGAAATTGTGACACTGAGCGGACCATCCGCTCCCTCAAGCGCGAGAGGCTCGTTGACGAAGGTGGCATGCGCATCAAAAGCGAGACGCGCTTTGCTGTTTGCGGGCCATGACCCGCGCTCGAGGCCAGCTTTCAGGGTCTCAAGACGTTGATCTTCCGTGAGTAACCGGATTGCGCCGGACCGATCGCTCGTCCAGACAAAGCGGAGACGGGTAGACATATCCATGCCTGTCGGTCTCGACGCTGTTGATCCTGATCC
This sequence comes from uncultured Alphaproteobacteria bacterium, assembly GCA_963923565.1. Classification (GTDB taxonomy): domain Bacteria; phylum Pseudomonadota; class Alphaproteobacteria; order Rhizobiales; family Beijerinckiaceae; genus CAIUPE01. Next base: position 9,755 of record CAWUMH010000008.1, on the reverse strand, counting down.
GTTGATTTTCGTCATTTGAACAGACGGTCCTGAGGGGCGCTAAAGGGATAAATGCCCATAATTCCTAAAGTTTCCGTCAAATTCCTACCGAATGGGGCGCAGGGCGTCCAAATCTTTCTCCCCCTAAGGTCGAAGAGATCGAAAACACAGTTAACCGGTCATTCGATTGACGATTGTGCAATGCAGCATTATATTGCACTGCGAAATAACTGATTAGTGCGTATGCGTTTTGTACAAATCTCTATTCCCCCCTTTTTTGAGGACTTATCATGTCAAAATCGATCCCGTCGTATGAAATTCCTACTGAAATGCGCGATTTCGCTGAAAAGAGCGTCGAGCAGGCTCGCAAGGCATTTGACGGTTTTCTTGGTGCAGCGCAAAAAGCTGTCTCTGCAGCTGACTCCCAGACGATCAACGCCCAGGCCAATTCGCGCGACCTCGCCGAGAAGGCCATCGGCTATGCTGAAAAGAACATTGCGGCTGCTTTCGATCTCGCCGAGCGCCTCGTTCATGCCAAAGACGTCCAGGATGTCGTCCATATCCAGACCGAATTCGTGAAGTCGCAGTTCGCCATGTTGCAGTCGCAGATGACCGAATTTGGCTCGGCTGTGCAGACAACAGCACGCAAGGCTTCGGAAAGCGCTCAGACGACAATCGAGTCGGCTGCTGCCGAAATGCGCAAGGCGGCGACGGATGCCGCTCAGCGTAAACATTCTTGATCCCCTGCGGACTGACCTGAGGAGGTCACTATGACATCCGATCCCAGTGTAAATCCCGAAGTGACACCACCAGTCGCTGCCGACGTGTCGGCGGTAGAGGCTAAGAAGCGTCCGGCAACACCGGTCGTTCCGGCCGAGCGGGTCAAGCGTAAGCCGGTCGCCCAGACCAAAGCGAAAGCGGAGCCATCCGAGAAGGCAGCAAAACCGTTGCCTTCACATAAAGCAACGACCGAAGCCGTGCGTAGCGTGGCCGAGCAGTCGCTCGATCAGGTGCGTTCAGCTTTTGCTCGCTCGCAGGAGGCCTCGATGTCGTTTGCACGCGGTTTTGAAGCGAGCGGTCAAGTCGTCCAGTCGGGCCTTAAGGAAATGCAGGTTCGCGTTGCCGATGCATTGGAGGCGGAAGCCCATGCCGCTTTCGGCTATTTCCGGGCGATGACCCAGATCCGGACCCTGTCCGATTTGATCGACCTTCAATCGAGCCAAATGCGCAAGCAATTCGAGCGCAGTTTCGACGAGGCGCGTGAATTATCGTCTCTCGCCAACGCAGTCGCGACAAAGGCGTCGGAGCCGGTGCGGAAGGCCATGACCCATGCTTTGGATGCGCAACGCCCTTCTCATTGAGAGGGAGTCGCCATCCGGCACTTGAAAAGAGAAACAAGCGGGCTTAGGACGTCTCCCTGAAGAGGGACGTTTGGGCCCGCTTCTTTGTCTTCGGGCAGCTATAGCTCAGTTGGTTAGAGCGCTAGATTGTGGATCTAGAGGTCCCCCGTTCGAGCCGGGGTAGCTGTACCACTTCTTTCCCATTCGCCTTGATGGTGATGACCGTTTCAATCGGCCTTCAATCAAATTGATGTAAATCAAGGTTGACGTCAGTGTGTTCGTCACATTGGGCGCATGAACACACACGCACTCATAAAAGACACATGGCTTTCCCAGCTCGATGCCCGCGTCCCGCGTTATACGAGCTATCCGACTGCGCCGCATTTTCATAAGGGCGTCACAGCGGCAACTGTAAATTCTTGGCTTGAACGGACCGATATGTCCGAGCCGCTTTCGCTTTATCTTCACATTCCCTTTTGCTCGAAGCTCTGTTGGTATTGCGGGTGCAATACGACGATCACAAAAACCTATGCGCCCGTGCGGCCCTATCTTGAAACGTTGCTTGCTGAACTCTCTCTTATTGTCGAACGTCTTCCCGGACGCGGACGTCTATCTCATCTGCATTTTGGTGGGGGCACACCGAGTCTCCTATCGCCTGAAGATTTCCGTCGTGTGATGGAAGCGATCGGAAAGCATTTCGATTTTGTTGACCGCGCCGAGATTTCAATTGAAATCGACCCGCGTGGATTCACAATTTCACGTGCCAAAGCCTATGGCGAAGCGGGTGTTACACGCGCGTCGATTGGTGTTCAGGATTTCGATGCCGAGGTACAAAGGGCTATTCATCGCCTTCAGCCTTATGAGATGGTCGCCAAGACTGTTGATGCGCTGCGTAAGAATGGTGTGATGCCTGTGAATTTCGATTTGATTTACGGACTTCCCCATCAGACCGAAAAGACGATTACCGAAAGTGTTGAAGCAACGGTGAAACTCGGTGCCAATCGCGTCGCTTTATTCGGCTATGCGCATGTACCGTGGATGAAAAAATATCAGAAGGCACTTGAGCGTCATGGCCTTCCCGACATGCACGCGCGTCTGAAATTGGCATGCGCTGCACGCGACGCGCTTGAAGATCATTATGTTCCGATTGGGTTGGATCATTTCGCCCTCGCTGATGATCCCATGACTCTCGCATTGAATGATCTAAAACTCAGAAGAAATTTCCAAGGCTATACGACGGATAGCGCAAGCACTTTGATTGCCATTGGTCCAAGCGCCATCAGCGCCACGGGATGGGGCTATGCACAAAATGAAGGCGATCTTGATTTATGGGCGCAGTCCATTGCTGAAGGGCGATTACCAATTCATCGCGGCCTTGTCCTAAGTGCTGACGATCTCTTGCGTCGTGAAGTCATCGAAAAACTGATGTGCGATATGCAAGTCGATCTAGAAACGGTCGCCGCGCATCACGGAGTTGATCCCGCTGTCTTCTTTGATGATCTTGATCGCATGAAGACTTTAGAGCGCGAAGGTCTGGCTATTGTTAAAGAGTGGGTCGTCACAATTCCCGTGGAAGCACGCCTTGCCATGCGTTCAGTTGCGTCTGTGTTTGATGCCTGGTTGAGTTCTGGACAAGGTCGTCACGCCGCAGCGGTGTGACAGGATCAGATCAAATCCACGCCATCACAACCGCGACCACCGCCAGCATCGTACCTGTGATACGATTGATGATGGTGCGCGCATGCGTGCTTGTAAATAAAAGCCGCGCGCGGCTAGCCGCACCGGCATAGACCAATAGGCTGAATGAAATGATCACGGCAATTGTGACCGTGAGAATGACGTAATCTAGCAGCGTCAATGTCGATAGATCGAGTAGTGCCGGAAGGAGCGCCACAAAAAACAAAATCGGCTTCGGATTACTGACTGTCAGCGAATAGGTAGACAGAAAAAGGGCAAGCCGCGATTCAGACTGCGTATTGGAGGTGGCCTCAAGACTTGCATCCACAGGTGTCGTCCAGAGTTTGAACGCAAGATAGAGGAGATAGGCTGCACCACCCCACCGTATTGCCGTCAAGATAGGCGCATAGGCTTCTGCCACCACAGCGAGACCTGCCGCCGCGATGATAAAGAGCGTGAGATCGCCCGCGATAAATCCGGCAAGAAATGCGGGCATGCCGTGAAGTCCGCGTCCCAACGCCCGCGCGACGATCGCCGCAAGACCGGGTCCCGGTGTAATCACCGCAATAAAATAAGTAAGCGTAAAAATAAGATAGCGGGAGAGCGTCATGGAAGTAGATCAACCTTTCCGTGAGACACGGCATAGCACCGCGTTGCCTCCGGCATCAACGAGAAACTGGCGATATCGGCGCCCGTCATAAAGACCTGCGATCCGAGTTGCGCAAGAGTATCAAACAGCGCTTCCCGTCTTTTCGGATCAAGATGGGCGGCAATCTCATCGAGAAGAATGATCGGAGCAATACCGCTCACATCGGCGACAAGCCGCGCATGTGCGAGTACCAAACCGATTAACAATGCTTTTTGTTCACCGGTTGAGGCGCGTTCTGCGGCAACTGATTTCGGTCCATGAATAACAATCAGATCGGCGGCTTGCGGGCCGATCAAAGCGCGGCCGGCTGCCCGATCGCGCATACGCTGTGATTTCAACAGCGCGCGAAACTCATCTTCGACATCAACGGCTGCACGATCAAGGAGCGCGTTTTCAACCCAACCTTCGAGTCTGATTTCAGCCCAAGGAAAAGGCGATGCATCATCACGCATTGCGTGTATCAATCCCGAGAGACGGCCAATCGCTTCCTGACGCGCGGCCGCCACCGCAATGCCGGTCTCTGCAACTTCGCGCTCAATCGCATCGAGCCACAATGGATCGGGCGAAGATTCTTCAAGCAATTTATTTCGATTCCGCAAGGCGCGCTCAAGTCCTGAGACACGGCTCGCATGGGCCGGATCCAGCGCCAGAACCAACCGATCAAGAAAGCGCCGGCGATCTCCTGCGGCCCCTGTAAACAAACCATCTAGTGCCGGCGTCAACCAAACAATGCGAATATGATCGGTGAAATATTGTGCTGATCCAACCGCCGCACCATTGATGCGGTAACGCCTTTGACGCGCGCCATCCTCGTCTTGAATTTCGAGTCCGGTGCCGAGCCGCCAGATATCTTCCTGATCTTCAATTATTATTGAAACAGCAAAGCTTCCCGGCCCATGCTCGCGTGTCATCTCTTCGAGGTCAGCGCGACGAAGCCCGCGTCCTGGCGTGAAGAGCGATAGAGCTTCAAGAAGATTTGTTTTACCCGCGCCGTTCTCGCCGACAAAAACAATCATCGACCCGTCAAGGGTGAGATGAAGCATCGGATAAGATCTAAAGTCCTGCAGAACAAGGCGCGTGATGCGCGGTGTTCGAAGGACTGAAGATGCGCGCGGAAGATGTGTGTCTATCACACGCGCATCGGCATCAGGACATAAAGGGCGCTCGCGCCTTCGCGATCCTGAATGAGGGTGGGGGAGCCGGAGTCTGCCAATTTGATTAATGCCGTATCGCCATCAAGTTCAGAGGCAATATCCAGGAGATAACGCGCGTTGAACCCAATTTCGAGGGCTGCCTGATCATAATCAACTTCGATCTCTTCGACCGCCGAGCCGGACTCTGGATTGGTGACCGACAAAGTGAGCTTACCATCATTCACGGCCATTTTCACGGCGCGGGTGCGCTCTGATGAAATCGTAGACACGCGATCAACGGCGGCCATGAAGTCACCTTTTTCAACGGTGAGCAATTTATCGTTCGCCGTCGGAATGACGCGCTGGTAGTCGGGGAAGGTGCCGTCGATCAATTTCGTCGTCAAAACCACTTCACCCAAAGTCAGACGAATTTTGGCTGCCGAGACCTCGATCATGACGTCATCGCCGCCGGCTTCAACGAGCTTTAGAATCTCATTCACGGCTTTGCGCGGCACGATAATGCCCGGCATGCCCGCAGACCCTTGCGGCGCATCGGCTTCGACGCGTGCGAGACGATGACCGTCAGTCGCCACCGCGCGCAACATCGTGTGACCCATCACATCGATCGTATGGAAATAAATACCATTGAGATAATAGCGCGTCTCCTCTGTCGAGATCGCAAATTGCGTTTTCTCGATAAGGCGACGGAGCTCTGCAGCCGGAAGACTGAATTTGTGATCGAGTGTTCCCGCTGCGAGATCAGGGAAATCGCTGTCGGGCAAAGTTTGCAAGGTAAAGCGCGAGCGTCCCGCGCGGATCACCATCTGTGTCGCGTCGCCCGAGTTATCGAGCGATACTTGCGCGCCGTCGGGCAATTTGCGGACGATTTCATAGAACATATAGGCCGGAACGGTCGTCGCACCCGGCGTTTCAATTTCAGCTGGAAAACGCTCGGTCACTTCGAGGTCGAGGTCGGTCGCTTTCAGATGGAGGCTACCGTCTGACGCCTTGAGCAGAATATTCGACAGGATCGGAATCGTGTTCCGCCGTTCGACCACGCGGTGAACATGGCCCAAAGACTTGAGGAGCGCTGCTTTTTCGACAGTGACTTTCATCGCCGACCTTGCCGATTTCTGGGAAATCAATACCGGCGGATTTACCGGGTCGTTCAAAATGCCAGATGGGGGTTCTATTAGGCAAGGTGAACCAGCGCTTACGGGCACTTTTTGGCCCTATGGTCCACAGAATTCCCCGCCTCTAGCGGGGAAAGGCCGTATTAGTCTTGGAGCATCCGCTTCAGGAGCTCGACATCGTCGCGCAAGCCGTTATCGGCAGCCACCGCGCCTTCGATCTTGCGGACCGCATGAAGGACGGTCGTGTGATCGCGTCCACCAAAGCGGCGGCCGATCTCAGGGAGCGAGCGCAAGGTCAAAACCTTGGCGAGATACATCGCGATCTGGCGAGGCTTCACAACACCGGCTGACCGGCGTGAGGAGAGAATATCCGCACGGCTGACATTGAAATGGGTCGCCACCAATTTCTGAATGTCTTCGATCTTCACTTTGCGCGGCTCACGCGCGCGGACCAAATCGCGGATGGCGGCTTCTGCCGCTTCCACCGTCAAAGCGCCACCGGTCAAAGTCGAATGGGCAAGAAGACGATTGACGGCACCGTCGAGATCGCGGCCATTCGAAACGATCGATTTCGCGACATAGGCGACAACGCTCGCATTTACGTCGAAGTTAGGCTGATGCTGACGCGCGCTCGCGATGCGGGCTTCAATAATCCGCACGCGCAGATTTTCATCGAGCGGACCCATCTCGACGACAAGGCCGCCGGCCAGACGTGACTTCACGCGCTCATCAAGACTTTCGAGATCTGATGGCGGACGGTCGGCGGCAATCACAATCTGGCGACCTGAATCAATCAGCGCATTGAGCGTGTGGCAGAATTCCTGCTGAATGGACTTACCCTGAAGGAATTGCACATCGTCGATCACAAGAAGATCAATGCCTCTCAAACGCTCTTTGAAGTTGAGCGCCGTTTGCGCTTTCAGCGCGGCGACAAAACCATACATGAACCGGTCAGCCGTGAGATAAATCACACGACGACCTTGAGCGATGGTTTCATGCGCAATCGCATGGAGAAGATGGGTCTTACCGAGGCCAACACCCGCATGAACATAGAGCGGGTTATAGAGCGGCGTCTCACCAATACCATTTCCGGCAACGCGCTCGGCAGCGGCGTGCGCCAGTTGATTGGATTTACCGACCAAGAAATTTGTAAAGTTCAAACGACGATCGAGCGGCGCGCCGCCCAAAGAATCCGTCTCGCTCGTTACGACGCGTTCCGGCTGGGCCGAGATTTCAGTTTGAGCGCGATCTGTGGGCATACGATCGCGGACTGTTGTCTCAGAGGCCTGATGACCGGGAGCCTTTTGAACAGGCTTTGATGTCGCGCTGCGAACCGTGATCGCGATTTCGGAAAGGCCGATGAATTCTTCAAAAACCAAAGCGCGCAAACGGTCGATATAATGCGACTGGATCCAGCTTTTCAAAAAGCGCGTGGGCACAGACAGATGCGCCGTTTCGCCGGAAAGGCCGGAAAGTTCCAACCGTCCAAACCAGCTTGAAAAGACATCATCACCGAGTTCGGCGCGCAAGCGGCGGCGCACACGGTCCCACGCTGAGTCATCATCGATGGTTTTTAAAACCGGTGGTTCAGCGGATAGAAGGGTAGAAGAATGCGACATTAAAAAACCCGAATGATAAAGATGCGATGGGCGCGTGTTTTTTGGCGACTATTGCGTTTTAACAGAGTGAGCCGTTTGAGTTCGGTGCCTTGCTTTGTGTGTTAGCGTTCCCGTTACAGGTTCGGTTTTCGACAAAGACACCAATCATTTCACGCTTCCTTCTTTCGTATCCTCATCATCCGTGACGCGACCGAATTCGATCTTATCGCCGCGAATGACCACCCCCTAGATGCAACCAAAGACACACGCCTTCAGGCACCTCGCTCCAGAAGACAAAGTAAGAGCGCACCCCAAAACAGGGGTTGATCACCTCAACCATCCGGAGAGACTGTTTGCCGAAGTCCGGCGAACGAGAGGGACGTTACACAGGCCCTTCGATACACGCAACGTGATAAACACAACCGGAAGTCGAAATTTTAGCGATTGGCCGCGAGAGAGACCGGATTTCTAAAGCGCTTTTGCTGCAACGCCTTGGTGTTATTAAGGTTTCTTTAACGGCCGCGACATTGCATTTTTTTTCAAATTTTTTTTCGCCTTAGGGCTTGCGTGCCGCTTAGCGAAGATCAACGCCGCATTCGTCACGCTTTATCAGCTAACATATTGATTTTCAGTTATATTTTTTGCGCGCTTTTCGTCATTAATTTGTCGCTTGAAACGAAATTCAAGCGTCATAGTGTCAAGCATAAAATCGATTAGCGCATGAAATAAATTGCTTGCGTTGATTATTTGTAACGACACGCAAAGCTACAAATAAAAAAGCTCCGCAAGAGCAGAGCTTTTTTCAAACTTAAGTTGTAGCAAGAAATCACTGCGCCGCCGGCGCTTCTTGCAATCACTCACTTAGCGACAGCGCTCACGGCTTTCACGAGACGCGAGATTTTACGCGAGGCGGTCTTCTTATGCATCACGCCTTTTTGCGCAGCGCGCATCAATTCAGGCTCAGCATGTTTCATCGCTTCTGAAGCGGCACCCTTATCACCGGCTTTCAAAGCTTCTTCAACCTTCTTCACGTAAGTGCGCACGCGCGAACGACGGCTGCGATTAACCGCCGTGCGGGCTTCAATTTTACGGGTGGCCTTTTTGGCCGATTTCGTATTCGCCATTTTAGGTCCTCAAGACAAAATCGATGCGTTCAACCCGGCGACGATCTCTTTTGCCTATGGTTTGAAATCCAAAAGGATCGCGCCTCACAATCCAGGAGCCGTTCCTTACGTGGTGCGTCTCTTAGCGGCTTGGGCCGAGGCCGTCAATGACCCTCAACCCGGAAAGGACAAAAACGCGAAGAGCCAATGCAAGGGATTGGTCGGATCAGCCAGCATTTTGATCGATAAAGCACAGCAGGTGATGACGATCAGCGGCCGGATGAGCCGCGCGCCTTGGCGGACCGCCAGATGTGACCCGATCTGCGCGCCCGTCATCGAGGCCGCACCCATCGCCAGACCGAGCGGCCAATGGACCGCTCCGGCGAGAGAATAGACGATAAGCGAGCCCAGATTGGATCCGCCATTGAGCAGTTTAGCCATGGCCGTCATCCGCGTGATCCCGAGCCCCAGGAGGCCGATCAGAGTCGCCGCATAGAATGATCCCGCCCCAGGGCCGAGAAACCCGTCATAGAGCGCCAGAGGCGGAATAATCAGGCTCAGGAATATTGGCCGTGACAATCGCGCCTTGCGATCGGCCTCGCCAACGCCCCGCATCATGCCAAAATAGAGCGCCACAGAGATCAACAGGACCGGAATTAGGGCCGCAATGACCGCTTTCGAAAAAAATTGGATCAAAAGTGCGCCAAAACCACCAAAAACGAGTGCAATCAGCAGCATCGGGAGGCCGGGACGCCATTCGATGAGCCCTTTTCGCCCGTACGTCACGAGCGCCGAGACAATCGACAAGGTGCCTTGGACTTTGTTCGTGGCGACCGCGGTGACGGGGTCAACCCCGGCGATCAGGAGTGCGGGAACGGTCAAGAGGCCACCGCCTCCGGCGATTGAGTCAATAAATCCGGCGAGGAAGGCGGTTCCGGTAAGAAGCGCGATCGTATCCCATTCGAGGCCTGACATCGGTTATTTCGTCCGGCGTCAGTTTTTGCCGAAAAGCGGTGGACGCTTCTCAACAAAGGCCGCCATACCTTCCTTTTGGTCCTCGGTCGCAAAGAGGGATTGAAACAACCGTCGCTCGACGAGCAGTCCTTCCGAGAGGCTTGTCTCAAAGGCGCGGTTGATTGCTTC
>CAWUMH010000007.1:0-27776 GCA_963923565.1 uncultured Alphaproteobacteria bacterium | reverse complement strand
CAACAGTTTTAAGAATCATTGCTAGAGGGCAAAAACCTGTAAGTGATGATTGCAAGAGATTGAGTCCAACAAAGCCCGTAAGCAGAAGCCACCATGGACTAAAGGTCAGTGTCAGAGCGATGCTGACAAGTATAACAGTGCCGGCAAACGCGAGAACGATGCGATCAATACTCATGATGATAACTCCTTGGTCGATGAGGTGACTTCAGGCCCACACTCAGCCTGGCAATAGAGATCGTAAAGCAGAGCTATTAGGCGCGAGACTTTTGAATTCGAGAGCGAATAATAAATCGTCTGTGCTTCGCGGCGGGTTTTAACCAGATCATCTTCGCGCAAGCGTGCGAGATGCTGCGAGAGTGCAGACTGGCTTAAGCCAATTGCGTCCTGAAGCGCGGATACATGCCGTTCGCCCTTATGCAATTCACACATGATCATCAGGCGATTACGGTTTGCCATCGCTTTCAGAAAATTCTCTGCCTCAGCGGCCCGGGGCGCTAATTCTTGTAAATTCATACTTGCTAATTTATACATTTCTAATGTAGATGTCAATAATATTTGGAGGTCGCAATGAAAGAAATTGCTCTGAGTTTGGCGGTTCTCGCGGGAATTGCTGCGAATTCTGCCCAATCTGCCGAATTTTTGGTCGAATCGACCAAAATCGAGGACCGAAAGGCCGTCATTGCGACCGTTGAGCCCGCTAAGATGCTGCTTGCCCGCGCCCGCATCGGCGGCATTGTCGTGAGCCTCAAGGCAAAGGAAGGGATGATGGCGGAGGCCGGTGAAGATCTGGCCGTCGTTGTTGATCAGAAGCTCGCGCTCCAGATCAAAGGGCTTGATCAGCGCATTCAGTCGCAGGAAGCACTGCGTCTGAAAGCTGAATCGGATTTCAACCGTGTAAGTGAGCTTTTTAAAAGCGGTTCGGCCTCTCAGGCGATGCTCGACCAGATGAAGGCCGCGCTTGATGTCGCCACGCGTCAACTGAGTGCGCTCAATGCTGACCGCGATGTAATTATCCAGCAGACAGCCGAAGGAACGGTGCGCGCGCCTGCTCCAGGCCGCGTGTTGACAGTTCCGGTGTCAGAGGGTTCGGTCGTGATGCCAGGCGAAACAATATCGACCCTTGCCGAAGACAATTATATTTTGCGGGTTGAGCTCCCTGAACGCCATGCGCGCTTCATGCGCGAGGGCGACAGTGTACAGATTGCCGCGCGCGGCGAGGCTGATGATGCCAATGGCTCGGCAAAGAGCGGCGTTGTTCGCACCGTCTATCCGGAAATCAAAGGCGGTCGTGTGATAGCCGATGTCGCCGTTGAAAAGCTCGGCGATTATTTCGTCGGCGAGCGCACGCGCGTTTATGTTTCAACAGGAACGCGTCAGACGTTGATGGTGCCGCGCACAAGTGTTTTCGAGCGAGCAGGTGTCGAATATGTCCGTTTGACTGATGATCGCGATATCATCGTCAAGCTCGGCGAAGTGCGTGATGATCGGGTTGAAATTCTCTCTGGCCTCAAGGCTGGTGATCGTGTGGTGACGCCATGAAGCTTGGCTTTTCTGGCGCGCTGACGCGCTCGTTCATCACGTCACCGCTGACGCCCCTCCTTTTGATCGCGTCTCTTCTGGTTGGTGTTATTGCGCTGACGGCATTGCCGCGTGAAGAAGAGCCGCAGATCAGTGTACCCATGGTCGATATCGTCATTGCGGCCAACGGCTATAAAGCAGCAGACGCGGTCGAGCTCATTACGAGGCCGTTGGAAGATATCGTCAAAGGCATTGATGGTATCGAACATGTCTATTCGAATACACTTGATGATCGGGTTGTGGTCACAGCGCGCTTTATCGTTGGAACGGATCAAGACACGGCCATTCTGCGCGTGCATGAAAAGATCCGCGCCAATATTTCCGGCCTGCCCATAGGCATACCAGAGCCTTTTATTGTGGGCCGCGGCATTAATGATGTTGCGACTATTGTACTCGCAATTTCAGCCTCACCGGAACGTATCGGTGATTGGTCGCCAAACGGGCTTCATCAGATCGCCGAAGAGCTACAACATGAACTTGGTAAAGTCGAAAATGTTGGTTCGACCTATCTTGTTGGCGGTGACCCAAACCAGATTCGCGTCGAGCCCGATCCCGAACGCTTGGCACTCTATGGCGTAACGCTCAACCAACTTGTTGATAAAATATCGAGTGCCAATCGTTCATTTGGTGTTGGCTCGTTCCGAAAAAATGGCCAGTCAGTTCCCGTGCTTGCAGGCTCAACCCTACAAGGCGTCCCAGACATTGGTCTTTTGCTGATGACGACGCGTGACGGCCGCCCTGTCTATGTCAAAGATGTGGCGGATGTTATTGTTGGCGCCGCCGACCCAGAACATCTCGCCTTTACTTTCACGCACGCAAAAGATGGTTCGCTCATTAAACGGCCCGTTGTAAGCCTCGCTATTGCTAAGCGTAAAGGTTCAAATGCTGTTGTGGTGGCCGACGATATCATCCATCGGCTTGATCTCGTAAAGGAAAAGATCGTGCCGCAAGGTGTCGATATTGAGATCACCCGTAACTATGGCGAGACGGCCACCGAGAAAGCCAATGAGCTTCTCTTCCATTTGGCGTTGGCGACGGTTTCAATTGTCATCCTCATAACCATGACAATCGGTTGGCGCGAGGGCGTGGTGGTGCTTGTCATCATTCCAACGACAATTTTGCTGACGCTCTTTGCATCCTGGCTCATGGGTTACACGATCAATCGAGTGAGTCTGTTTGCGCTTATTTTCTCGATTGGTATTCTCGTTGATGATGCGATTGTCGTTGTAGAAAATATTGTTCGCCATTGGGCAATGAAAGATGAACGCAGCCGGATTGAGGCAGCTATTCATGCGGTCGCTGAAGTTGGAAATCCGACGATTGTCGCGACACTCACTATCGTAGCGGCACTTCTCCCCATGATGTTTGTTTCCGGCATGATGGGCCCCTATATGAGCCCCATTCCGGCGAATGCCTCGATGGCTATGCTCTTCTCGTTCTTTGTTGCTGTGACAATCACGCCATGGCTGTTGATGAAAGTCGTTGGCATCAAAGGTAGGACGAAAAGTGCTGCACATGATTATGAGCATGGACATGCGGATGATGGTGGCGCAATGGGCGCGTTCTTTCGCCGTGTCGCTCGGCCTTTACTGGAAGGGCGCAAAAATTCCAAAAAATTCCTGATCATTGTCGGTATTGCAACGCTTGCCTCGCTTGCGCTTTTTGCAACAAAAAGTGTGCGTGTGAAATTGTTGCCCTTTGACAATAAATCTGAAGTGCAAGTGGTCCTCGATTTGCCGCGCGGTACAACATTGGAAGAAACCGACCGAGTACTGACGGATGCCGCAACGCTTTTAAAAGGATTGCCGGAGCTCGTATCAATCCAGTCATACGCCGGAACGAGTGCGCCGTTCAATTTCAACGGTCTCGTCCGACATTATTATTACCGCTCCAATCCGGAGCAGGGTGATCTCGCTATCAATCTAAAGCCAAAGGGTGAGCGCAGCCGCGCAAGCCATACAATCGCACTTGAAATTCGGGAAAAGCTGAAGGCGTTGAAACTGCCTGAGCATAGTGCGCTGAAAGTGGTGGAGGTGCCGCCGGGGCCGCCTGTAATGTCGACACTACTCGCAGAAATTTATGGCCCCAACAGTGATGCGCGCCGTGCTCTGGCTGCAAAAGTGCGCAAAGCCTTCGAATCCGTTGATTTCGTCGTAGACACTGATGACAGTTTTGGTACGCGTGCGCCGCGTCTACGCTTTGAAATTGATCAGCAGAAACTAGAATATCATGGCGTTGAAGAGCGCGTCGTCTATGATACGATTGGCGCGTTGATTGGTGGTGTAAAGCTTGGATATTCGCAGCGCGGGGGATTAAAGCCCATCGAGATTGCGATTGAATTGCCGAAACGCGATCTGACCTTCAGTGAGAAAATTCTCTCGACACCATTGCCTGCGGGCGGAACAGCGCGCCAAGGCGCGAATGTCGAGCTTGGTGATGTCGTAACGATAAAAGAAGAGCAATCGTCCTATCCGATCTTCCGGCATAATGGACGTTATGCTGAAATGGTATCGGCCGAATTGGCAGGGCGATATGAAGCGCCAATCTACGGCATGTTCGCCGTAGAAGATGCGCTCAAGTCAATGAAATGGACGAAGGACGACGAGCCAACGATTACCTATCACGGCCAGCCTGTAGATGAGACAAAGTCTACATTACTGTGGGATGGCGAATGGGAAGTCACTTATGTGACTTTTCGCGATATGGGTGCAGCATTTGGTGTGGCGATCCTCGGCATCTATCTGCTTGTGGTCGCGCAATTCGGTTCTTTCCTGTTGCCGCTTGTCATTCTGGTGCCGGTTCCGCTGACGCTGATCGGCATTATGATCGGGCACTATATTTTCAATGCGGCGTTTACGGCTACATCGATGATCGGCTTTATTGCGCTGGCGGGTATCATTGTCCGCAACTCGATCCTGCTTGTCGACTTCATTCGGCACGCACGGAGTGGTGGTAAAGGGTTACGTGATGCACTGCTTGAAGCCGGGGCGACACGTTTTAAGCCTATTTTCCTCACGGCTGCCGCGGCGGTTATTGGTGCGGCGTTTATTCTCACCGATCCCATCTTTCAGGGCCTTGCGATTTCGATGGTGTTCGGCTTGATCTCGTCAACGGCGCTCACTGTGCTTGTAATTCCTGCGATCTATGTCCTTTTACGTGACGACGGCAGACCAATTTCACCGAAATCACCTCACTAATGGAATTTAAATTCGGAACGGAATTTATAGTTGAGGGAATGAACGCATTCACCAAGCGGTTATTCGCCTATTTCATTGCAAGAGACTTGAATTGACGGGGGGACGACCATGATTAATTATCCGATCGATATTTCAGTTAAGCCTGATGTCAAAGCGTTTTTTGATCCTGCTACAAACACGATTAGCTATGTGGTTAGGGATCCATCATCGAATGCATGTGCGGTCATCGATTCCGTTATGGATATTGATTATGCGGCGGGTCGGATCACCTATCAGCACGCCGATGAAATCATAGCCTTCATCCAACAAAACAACTTGAAACTTGAGTGGATCATCGAAACCCACGTTCATGCCGATCATTTGTCCGCCGCGCCCTATATCCAGAAAGCATTGGGCGGGAAGATCGGCATTGGCGAGAAAATCATGGTCGTTCAAGAAACCTTCGGAAAAATTTTTAACGAAGGCACTGAGTTCCAACGCGACGGAAGTCAGTTTGATGCTTTGTTCAAAGATGGTGACGTTTATCAGGTTGGTAAATTACAAGCCTTCACGATGTATACGCCGGGTCATACACCCGCATGTATGGTGCATGTCATGGGAAATGTGGCCTTTGTCGGTGATACGCTGTTCATGCCTGATGGCGGATCGGCGCGCGCTGACTTTCCGGGAGGCGATGCGGGAACGCTTTATGATAGTATCCAGAAAGTGCTTACCCTGCCGGATGAGATGCGCCTTTTCATGTGCCATGATTATGGCCCGAACGGTCGCCATATACAGTGGGAGACCACTGTGGCCGCTGAAAAAGCGCACAATATTCATGTAGGTAACGGCGTAACAAAAGAGCAGTTCGTTAAGTTACGCACTGAACGCGATAAGACGCTAGCGATGCCTAAACTCATCATTCCATCTCTTCAAATCAATATGAGAGCTGGGGAAGTTCCGACCGACAGGGATGGTCGCCCTATGCTCAAGGTTCCTCTTAATGGGCTTTGAGAGCTGTTCTCTGGGGGGTCTATGAAATGATCGATAAGCCGTCCTATTGGAATAAGGTTTATGAGACAAAAGGTGAGGCGGACGTTAGTTGGTTTCAAAAAAATCCGGAGCCCTCATTAGAATTAATACGCCGCTATGCACCTGATCGGTCAGCAGCCATTATAGACATCGGTGGAGGCGCTTCGCGATTAGTCGATCATTTATGGGCTGATGGTTTTCGTAACTTAATGGTTCTCGACATCTCTTCCGAAGCGATTGCAATCGCGCGCCACCGCATTGGTAATCATGGCGACTCCATCAAGTGGATTGTTTCTGATGCAACGACATGGAATCCAGATGATATTTACGATTTATGGCATGATCGCGCGGTGTTCCACTTCTTAACGGATAGCGATGACCAGAGTGCTTATATCCGTAATCTAAAGCGCGCCTTAAAGATCGGTGGTTACCTTGTTATTGGCACCTTCGCCCTTGATGGTCCGGAAAAGTGCAGTGGCCTGCCGGTCATGCGGCATAGTTCACAAACGCTGCAAAATTTATTTGGAAGCGGGTTTGGGCTGATCGACAGTAGGAAGCATGATCATCACACTCCATTTCAATCAATCCAGAGTTTTCAATATTGTGTGTTTAAGCGCTTAAACTGAGCTCACTATAAACATGCTGCGTTGATAATGAAGTTATCAGATGCAGATATTTTTTCACTTTTTATTGAAATAGTTCCAGCCGATTTGAAGGGTCCGTGGAGTGAGAAGGTTCTTCAAGCCGCCGCTAACGGTTCTATATTAGAAACATCAATATGTTCTTTGGCACGGGCTAAGTCCCAAGCCCTCTGGAGGTTCATCCAGTACTCAGCAGTTGTGCCAAAAACTTTTGCAAGACGCATGGCTGTGTCAGCAGTTAGCGTGGTGTCACCCTTTACAAGCCGTTCAATTCGGGTGCGCGGTACATGAATGCGCTTTGCAAGCATGTAGGACGTAAGCCCGAGAGGGATGAGGTAAAGCTCCTGAAGAACTTCTCCTGGATGAGATGGATGGTTGACCAGAGACATTTTGCGTTTCATCCTTCAATGATAGTCGATAATTTCAACATCAACTGGCCCCTGCTCGGACCATTGAAAACAAATGCGCCATTGATCGTTGATACGAACCGAATATTGCCCCGCGCGATCCCCCTTAAGTTCCTCTAGATGGTTTCCTGGCGGGAACCGAAGATCCTCAAGTTGTATCGCGGCATCAAGCGCCGATAACATGGCTCGTGTCCTCTTGATCAGATGGGCGGGGAACCCCTTGCCGTACTGATTTTTGGCCGCGGCAGTTGCTAATTTGCCCTTCAGATTGACAATCATGAAGGTTGGTATCACGACGTGATACGTAATGCAAACAAATTAGGTTTTAGAGGCCTGAGCAAAAGCAGGCCAAGATGGTTTGCTCTCGCGATTGATCCGAGATGATGAGACTGGCGATAAGAGCCCAAATTGAGCCACGTCGTCAGGCGTCTCGAGATTGTCACAAAAGATCAAAAATCGGGCTGATTTTAGGGTCTAAAATTCGGGCCGAAAAAGACCAAAACCCGAACAAAAGTGTCAAACTCGTTTCCAGAAAGTGTCAAACTTTTTGGGGCACCCTCAGCTAAGTCATTGAAATAATGGTGCCCAGGGGCGGGATCGAACCACCGACACTGCGATTTTCAGTCGCATGCTCTACCAACTGAGCTACCTGGGCGTCCGGAAGCCTTGAAAAAGCTCAGGAACAGGCGCGCCTTATAGTAGGTGAACGGGGGTGTGTCCAGCGCCCCTGTGCTTTTCCCCGCACGAGGCGCGCGGCCGAGGGGGCGAGGCGTGAAGGGCAGCTTTTTGCGGGCGATGGAGCTCATAACGGGGCTTTATGGGCTCCTGTGGCTTTTGCAATTTGACCGGACCGCTCCGCGTGCTACGACCCGCTCCCGAGAGCCCGACTCGATCCGAAAGGGTCGCGGGTCCGTAAATTAGCCGTTTCCTTTTGCCTTGTGCCCGCTTTGAAAGGGTTTTTTGTCCATGAACGATCTCGCCGCTTATCGCGCCTCGCGCCTGTCGAACTCATTCTTTTCCGCCTCGCTGGCTGATCGCGATCCGGAAATCGCAGAAGCTGTCAAACTTGAGCTTGGCCGCCAGCGTGACGAGATTGAGTTGATTGCGTCGGAAAATATCGTCTCGCGCGCCGTTTTGGAAGCGCAAGGCTCAATCATGACCAACAAATATGCGGAGGGCTATCCGGGCCGCCGTTATTATGGTGGCTGCCAATTCGTCGATATCGCCGAAGATCTCGCGATCAAGCGGGTCACGGAGCTCTATGGCTGTAAATTCGCCAATGTGCAGCCGAACTCGGGCTCGCAGGCCAATCAGGCCGTGTTCTTGGCGCTCCTGCAGCCGGGCGACACCTTTATGGGGCTCGATCTTGCCGCTGGCGGTCACTTGACCCATGGCGCCCCGCCGAATGTCTCGGGCAAATGGTTCAAGGTCGTGTCTTATGGCGTTGAGCCGGATACGCAGATGATCAATATGGACAAGGTCGAGGCGCTTGCACTCGAAGCCAAGCCGAAACTCATCATCGCGGGGGGCTCGGGTTATGCGCGTCATTGGGATTTCGCCCGCTTCCGCGCGATTGCCGATAAGATCGGCGCTTACTTCCTCGTCGATATGGCACATTTCTCCGGTCTCGTTGCCGGGGGTGCTCATCCGTCGCCCTTCCCGCATGCGCATGTTGTCACCTCAACAACGCACAAGACATTGCGGGGCCCCCGCGGTGGCATCATTTTGTCGAATGACGAAGACATCGCCAAGAAAGTGAATTCAGCCGTGTTCCCCGGCATGCAAGGCGGCCCCTTGATGCATGTGATTGCCGCAAAGGCGGTTGCTTTTGGTGAAGCGCTCACGCCGGAATTCAAAGCCTACACACGTGCCGTTGTTGAGAATGCGAAAGCGCTTGCTGATGAACTCATCAAGGGCGGCTTTAAGATTGTCACCGGTGGAACTGATAATCATTTGATGCTTGTCGATCTGCGTCCGAAGTCAATCACGGGTAAGGCTTCTGAAGCATCGCTCGGTCGCGCGCATATCACCTGCAACAAAAATGGTGTTCCGTTCGATCCGGAGAAGCCGACAATCACATCCGGCATTCGTTTGGGTACACCGGCGGGCACATCACGCGGTTTCGGTGTTGAGGAATTCCGTGAAGTGGGTCGCTTGATTGTCGAAACGCTCGATGGTCTTGCGAAGAATGGTGAAGCAGGCAATGGCGCGGTTGAAGCCAGCGTTAAAGACCGCGTTCATGCATTGACGAAGCGGTTCCCGATTTACCAGTAAGAGGTCAATCCCCGTGCGGTGTCCTTATTGCGGCAGTCTTGAAAGCCAAGTGAAGGACTCCCGTCCGGGGGAAGATGGGTCTGTGATCCGTCGCCGTCGGGTATGCCCCGATTGCGGCGGACGCTTCACCACATTTGAGCGCGTGCAATTGCGCGAGCTTACGGTTGTGAAGCGGTCGGGTCGCCGTATTCCCTTCGAGCGTGAAAAACTTCTTCGTTCCGTTGAAGTGGCATTGCGCAAACGCCCGGTTGAGCCCGAGCGTATTGAGCGCATGGTCAATGGCATTGTGCGTCAACTTGAAAGCATGGGCGAGGGGGAAATCACCAGCCAGATGATTGGTGAATTGGTGATGGAAGGTTTGAAGGGCCTTGATGACGTTGCCTATGTGCGCTTCGCGTCCGTCTATCGCAATTTCCGTGAAGCAAAAGATTTTGGCGAATTGATCGATGAATTGTCGAGTGATGATACGCCTCCGCGTGCGCCGCCTCGTCGGACTCCGACGGACTCATGAACGCGTCTCTCATTGATGAGATGATGATGCGTCATGCCTTGACGCTGGCCGAACGCGGTCTCGGCCACACATGGCCTAACCCGTCTGTCGGGGCGGTGATCTGGCAGATGCGCGGTGATCAACCGGTTATTGTCGGTCGCGGCTTCACGCAAAAAACTGGCCGTCCGCATGCGGAAACAGAAGCGCTACGCATGGCGGGTGATTCCGCGCGCGGCGCCTCGATGGCCGTCACGTTGGAGCCTTGCGCACATCACGGTAAAACACCGCCCTGTGCAGAGGCGATCGTCAAATCGGGCATCACGCGTGTGGTGTCCGCGCTTGAAGATCCGGATCCGCGTGTGAGCGGTGGGGGGCATCGTATTCTGCGTGATGCCGGCATCGCGCTCACAACGGATGTGCTGAAAGGTGATGCCGAGCGCGTCAATCGGGGCTTTCTTTTGCGTGTGCGTGAGCATCGTCCTTTCATTACATTGAAACTTGCACAAACATCAGATGGTTATGCGGGTGCTGATGGCAAAGCCTTGATGATCTCCTGTGCTTTATCGAAACACCGTGTTCACCTTGCCCGCGCATCGCATGATGCGATCATGATTGGTGTTGGGACGGTGATCTCTGATGATCCTGATCTCACATGCCGTCTTCCCGGCATGATGCATCTTTCGCCCGTGCGTGTGATCATCGACACCCATCTCGATACGCCGCCGACGGCACGTGTGATCGAGACGGCGTCGAAAGTCCCGACATGGCTCATCACCGCTGACGATGCCTCTCAAGACCGTGAAGCGGCATTGATGAAAGACGGCGTGCGCGTGATCCGTGTTGAAAAAGATTCACAGGGTCATGTTGATATTAGAGCAGCGATGGCCGCGCTTGCTGAAATCGGCATCACACGGATTTTTTCGGAGGGCGGTCCGACATTGGCGGAAGCTTTGATCATCAACGATCTTGTTGACAGCATCGAAATCATCACGAGCCCCGATGCGCTTGGCCGCGCGGGCACTGTGGCCTTGCGTCCGGCGTTGAAATCCGCTCTTTTTAATTCGAAACAATTCGAAGCTGCGCCTTCACGTATGATCGGTCGCGACCAAGTCCAACATTTTGAAAGGGTACGTTGATGTTTACGGGAATCGTCAGCGACTGTGGAACGATTGCGTCTGTCTCCGCGCATGGCTCATCATTGAAACGCTTGCGCATTCATGCCTCTTATGATGCCGCAACCATTGCGCTCGGGGCATCGATTGCGTGCGCAGGCGTCTGTTTAACGGTTGTCGCCTTTGGCACGCGTCCCGAAGGCGGGTGCTGGTTCGAGGTTGATGCCGCCGCAGAAACATTGGCGCTCACAACAGTGGGGCAGTGGATCGAGGGCAAGAAAATTAATCTCGAACGCGCGTTAAAGATCGGTGATGAATTGGGCGGGCATTTGGTGTCTGGTCATGTCGATGGTCTCGCAAAAATCATCGCGCGTGAGGAGGTCACAGCGGGCGAAGCGGGATCAGGCTGGGGTGCAACGACACGTTTTGTGTTGAGTGTTCCGCCCGCGCTTTCAAAATTTATCGCGGTTAAAGGTTCCGTGGCACTCGATGGCACGTCATTGACCATCAACACGGTGGAGAATGATCAGTTCTCCGTGTTGCTGATTCCACATACGCTGCACGTCACGACATGGGGGCAGGCGAAAGCGGGCGATCTCGTCAATCTCGAGGTTGACCAGATGGCGCGCTATGCCGCGCGACTTGCGGAAGTCGCCGCCCGAATGTAGGTAAGCGCCTCGTCGAAGCGCCGTTTCGGCCGAAAATCGAGGACAGATCATGGCCGGTGCCCGTCAATCCGCTGCGCTCAATGCTGAACCGCTTGAGGACGCCCGCGTTCTCGTCGTTGAGGCACGCTATTATGACGATTTGGCTGATGAGCTTTTGAAGGGTGCCTTGGGCGTCTTGAAGGACGCAGGGGTCACCGCAACCGTTGTGACAGTGCCGGGTTCGCTCGAGATTCCGTCAACGGTCGCGATCATGGTTGAAGCGGCCTCCGCGCATGGCACTCCATTCGATGCGGTGGTCACGCTTGGCACTGTCATCCGTGGTGAAACCTATCATTTCGAAATCGTCGCAGGTGAAAGCGCGCGTGCGCTCAT
Organism: uncultured Alphaproteobacteria bacterium; assembly: GCA_963923565.1. Taxonomy (GTDB): domain Bacteria; phylum Pseudomonadota; class Alphaproteobacteria; order Rhizobiales; family Beijerinckiaceae; genus CAIUPE01. The sequence continues at coordinate 16,026 of CAWUMH010000007.1, read as the reverse complement.
GGATCTTTCGGTTGCTTATGGCATGCCGCTCGGCAACGGGATTCTTACTGTTGAAAATGACGAGCAAGCTTGGGCGCGGGCACGTGTTAGCGAGGGCAATAAAGGCGGTGGTGCTGCTGAAGCGGCGTTGAGCGTGCTGCGGATCAAGCGGCAGGCGATTGCCGGAGCTGTCTGATGGCACGCGGTGAATTGCGAAGCGCTGCGCGGCTTGCTGCCGTCCAGGCGCTCTATCAAATGGATATTGCCGCAAAAGGCATTGGCGATGTCATCGCCGAATTCGAAGCCTATTGGCTTGGTCGTGAAATCGACGGCATGGAAATGAAGCCCGCTGAAGGCGCGTTTTTTCGCAGCCTTGTTGAAGGCGTTGTTTCAAAGCAACGTGATATCGATCCAAAGATTGATGAGGCCCTTTCGCAAGGGTGGCCGCTGCGTCGGATTGAAGCCGTGTTGCGTGCGGTTTTGCGCGCGGGATGTTTCGAACTGCTCGCGCGTCCTGATGTTCCGGCTAAGGTTGTTATTCGAGAATATGGCGACATTGCCGCCGCTTTTTATGAAGGCGATGAGATCGGCATGGTCAGCGCGGTATTGGATGGACTCGCGCATAAGTTGCGTAGCGGTGAGTTGGCACCACCCTGAACGCCGTATAAGGTTGACCCTTGCCCTTCCGTCAGGGCTGTGAGTGTGTCAGTGGAGTTGAGTATGGACGGGAGCATCGCGAGATCCGGTGAGGATAGGCTCATTGCGCGCTATTTTGCGCCAATGGCAGGGCCTGCCGGTTTGGCATTGAAAGATGATGCGGCGCTGCTCACACCGCCTGCAGGCACCGATCTCGTTGTGACGGTCGATACCGTCGTCGCCAGCGTTCATTTCTTCGCCGATGATCCGGCTGACGCGATTGCCGAGAAAGCCTTGGGCGTAAATCTTTCCGATCTTGCTGCGAAAGGCGCGACACCGCTCGGCTTTGTTATGGCGTTGTCGCTGCCCGATAACTGGCAAGAAGACTGGCTCGCGCAATTTGCCGATGGATTAGCGAAGGCCGCTTCGAAAGGCGCTTGTCCGCTTTTGGGGGGCGATACAACGCGCTCCGCGGGACCTTTGTCGATTTCGATTACCGTCTTCGGTGCGGTCCCCACCGGCACGATGGTCCGTCGCACAACGGCAAAGCCCGGTGATCTCATCGCAGTGAGCGGCACAATTGGTGATGCGGCTTTGGGGTTGAAAATTCGCTCAGCGCCCGAGCGCGAATGGGCGGGTGGTCTTTCTGAGAAAGACTATAGCCATCTTCTAGGTCGTTATCTGCGCCCGCAACCGCGGCTCGTTCTGGCCGAGGCCTTGCGGCGCCATGCATCGGCCTCGATGGATGTCTCGGATGGTTTGATTGGGGATTGCAACAAGCTTCTTCAAGCATCGGGCGTGACCGGCCGTTTGCAAATCGAAACTGTACCTCTGTCAGCAGCTGCTCATGTCGCTATTGGATTCAACCCAGGTCTGCTCGCAGACGCAGTGACAGGCGGGGATGATTATGAAATTCTCTTCACGATTCCGCCGGAGCGCCTTGAGGATATGATCAAGGATGCCCGCGCAGCAGGATGCCCGGTCACTGTGATTGGTGCGGTCGAAACGGGTGATCATCCCTTGACCGTGACCCTTCGCGGTGAAAGGTTCCTCACCCGCGCAGGCTCCTTCAGTCACTTCTGAACGACGCCGTTTCGTTTGTTCACATGAAAGTGCCTTTTGTGTCTTCTGCTTCTTCTTCTACGACTTCGAGCCCTTCCTCTTTTGATGATCGCTTGGCGCGCCGTAACGCGGTGCTCTTGGCCACAGCTACGGCTCTCGCCGGTGCTAATGCCACGGTAATTTTTGCGACCGCCGCCATTGTCGGTTCGGTTCTCGCTCCCGATAAGGGGTTAGCGACCTTACCCATTTCGATTTTCGTTGTCGGCATGGCGTCCGGTACACTTCCTGTCGGCTGGATCGCAAAGCGTTATGGTCGCCGCGCGGCGTTTTTTACGGGTGCACTCTCGGGCATCATCACCGGATTGCTTGCGTGTTTAGCAGTTGTGCAGGGACTTTTTTCTGTCCTTTGCCTCGCGACTTTTTTTGGTGGGTTTTATGCGGCCGCCGCACAATCCTATCGCTTTGCCGCAGCGGATTCAGCGAGCGCTACCTTTCGTCCGAAAGCTATTTCATGGGTGTTGGCGGGCGGTATCTTTGCCGGGGTAATAGGACCACAACTCGTCACGCATACGATGGATTTGTGGCAGCCTTACCTATTTGCAGCCACCTATCTTTTTCAAGCGGCGATTGCAGCGTTATCATTACTTGTTCTTGTTCAAGTGAAAGCGCCACCGCCGTTGGCGGCTGACGGTCTTGAAACGCGCCCTTTAGGTGAAATTGCCCGTCAACCGAAATTTATTGCGGCCGTCATCTGCGGGATTGTCAGTTACGGGCTCATGAATTTCATCATGACATCCGCACCGCTTGCAATGAAGCTCTGCGGTCATGCCGTGACCGATTCAAATTTGGCTGTCGAGTTTCATGTGATTGCGATGTATGGGCCGAGCTTCTTCACTGGCGCTTTGATTGCGCGGTTTGGTGCTGTGCGGATCATCCTTGTCGGCTTGGCCTTGATCGTCGCTGCTGCCATCGCGGGGCATTTGGGGACCACAGTTCCGCATTTCTGGGCCGATATGATCCTTGTGGGGCTCGGCTGGAATTTTGGCTTTATCGGTGCCTCGGCCTTGGTCACCGAGACTCACCGCCCCTCTGAGCGGACTAAAGTTCAGTCTTTCAACGATTTTCTGGTCTTCGGTACCATGGTTGTTGGCTCCTTCTCGTCGGGTCGAATTCTGATCGATTTCGGGTGGGATATGGTCAATATGATTGTATTTCCGCTCGTTTTCATCGGAATCGTCGCGCTCTTTTCGGTCAAAAGGGTAGAATCGCGGCGCGCGAGCTAGGCCATCGGCGCAAAGTCGCATTTGCCATTCGAGCGTAATTTTGGCAGAGACGGGGCCGGAATCGGGCGGCTTTGGCCGATCCATACCGGATTTGGTCAGTGGGGGACTTTTCCCCGCGCTCGGGACGAAACGAGATAAAAAAGAGGACGGAACAGCATCATGACAATGGGCTTGATCATTTTGGGTGGCCTTCTCGCCATCGCCTACGGTTTCTGGGCGATTGCGGATGTGAATGGCCGCGACGCGGGCAATGCTCGCATGCAAGAAATCGCCGCAGCGATTGCTGAAGGCGCACAGGCTTATCTGAAGCGTCAATATACGACGATCGCCATCGTCGGTGTTGTGTTGTTCGTTGTGATTGCAGCGCTGCTCAAGCTTCCGGTCGCGATTGGTTTCGCAATTGGCGCGATCCTTTCGGGTGCAGCAGGCTTCATCGGCATGAATGTGTCAGTGCGCGCGAATGTGCGCACAGCGCAAGCCTCGTCGAAGTCACTCGCCGACGGTCTTGATGTCGCGTTCAAAGCCGGTGCGGTGACGGGCATGCTCGTTGCAGGCCTCGCGCTTCTCGGTGTCGCTGTTTACTATTGGTTGCTCACAGGTCCGATGGGCTATGCCGCATCGGATCGTATCGTCGTTGACGCCCTTGTTGCGCTCGGCTTCGGCGCGTCGCTCATTTCGATCTTCGCGCGTCTTGGTGGCGGCATCTTCACCAAGGGTGCAGACGTCGGCGCCGACCTCGTCGGTAAAGTTGAAGCCGGCATTCCAGAAGATGATCCGCGTAACCCTGCAACGATCGCTGACAATGTCGGCGACAATGTTGGTGACTGCGCAGGTATGGCCGCTGACTTGTTCGAAACTTATGCGGTGACTGTTGTTGCCACGATGGTTCTCGCCTCGATCTTCTTCGCGGGTCAAAGCATTCTTGCTTCGGCAATGCTCTATCCGTTGATGATCTGCGCGACCTGCATCGTGACCTCGATCATCGGCACCTTCTTCGTGAAGCTTGGTTCCGACAATTCGATCATGGGTGCGCTTTACAAAGGCCTCATCGCAACTGGCGTTCTTTCGGTTGCCGGTCTTTGGTATTCAACGAACCAGATCGGTTGGGGTGTGATTGGTCAGGCGAATGGTGTCGACATTACCGGCAAGGCGCTTTTCATTTGCGGCTTGATCGGTCTTGCGGTCACAGGCCTCATCGTTTGGATCACGGAATATTATACAGGCACAGGCAAGCGTCCGGTTGTGTCGATTGCGCAAGCTTCGGTTACCGGTCACGGCACGAACGTTATTCAAGGTCTCGCCGTATCGCTTGAATCAACAGCCTTGCCCGCTCTTGTCATCGTGGGTGGCATCATCTCCACCTATCAGCTTGCCGGTCTCTTCGGCACCGCGATTGCGGTGACGACGATGCTCGGTCTTGCCGGTATGATCGTTGCGCTCGACGCCTTCGGTCCCGTTACTGACAATGCCGGTGGCATTGCTGAAATGTCGGGCCTGCCGAAAGAAGTTCGTCATGTCACCGACGCGCTCGACGCCGTTGGCAACACGACGAAAGCTGTGACGAAGGGCTATGCGATCGGTTCAGCCGGTCTCGGTGCGCTTGTGTTGTTCGCCGCTTACACGAATGACATCACAGCGTTCACCAAAGCGGGTGTGCCTTACTTCAAGGATATTGGAACGGTCTCGTTTGATCTTTCTAATCCGTATGTCGTTGCGGGCCTCATCTTCGGTGGTCTCATTCCGTACCTCTTCGGCGGTATTGCGATGACAGCCGTTGGTCGCGCAGCTGGCTCGGTTGTTGAAGAAGTGCGTCGCCAGTTCAAGGCGAAGCCCGGCATCATGCAGGGTACAGACAAGCCCGACTATGCGCGTGCGGTCGACATGCTTACGATTGCGGCCATTCGTGAAATGATTGTGCCGTCGCTTCTTCCTGTGCTTGCGCCGCTCGTCGCTTATTTCGGCGTGTTGTTTGTCTCAGGCTCGAAGGCGAATGCTTTCGCGGCACTCGGCGCATCGCTCTTGGGTGTGATCGTCAACGGTCTCTTCGTTGCGATCTCGATGACCTCGGGCGGCGGTGCATGGGACAATGCGAAGAAGAGCTTCGAAGATGGTTTCGTCGATAAGGACGGCGTGAAGCATTTGAAGGGTTCGGATGCGCACAAGGCATCGGTGACGGGTGATACCGTCGGCGACCCCTACAAGGACACTGCAGGTCCTGCGGTCAATCCGGCGATCAAGATCACCAATATTGTCGCACTGCTCTTGATTGCGATCCTCGCCCACATGGCATGATTGCCATAAGCATCGAATGAAATACAAAACCCCCGGACATTGTCCGGGGGTTTTTTGTTTCGTGTATTTCTTGCGACGCGCTCGGTTAGGTCGAGCCAACCATCCGCAACATCTGTCGAACAATCGAGAGATCGGTACCGCCGGTTGGTGTTGCGTTTTTATTGAAGTCGAACACGTCACCGTCTTTCATGCCGTAATTGGCAATGCTCTCAACCTTCAATGATTTTGTGAATATTACGGCCAGAACCCGTTGATCCGTGATTTCAGGCTTCTGGAACATATATTTCCGGTTCGTGCTCTGGCTGATGTAATACCAGCTCTGATTACCAACCGTAGAAACCGTCGACGGTGTGCCGAGAATGGCGAGAACTTTCTTGGCATCCATGCCGGGCTTGATTTCCGCCACCGCTTGTTCGTCGATGACATAGCCCTGCGTTTGGGGGCCGGCCGTCGTGCAGGCCGTGAGCGGACCACCAACGAGAAGGGCGAGCGCCGCCGTCCGCAGGAGCGAGGAGGCGTTATTACGCTTAATATCGATCATAGGGCAAAAGACTCCGGTGAGGCCTTTGGCAAGGCACGGGATTTTCCTTGCGCGACCCCTTCCTTATGCCTTACCCCGCAGCCAAGGCAAGGGGCGCAGCTGGTGCGCCTTTCTAGGTTCGATGGAAGGGTCATGGGAATTTTCTCATATTTCAAACAGAAACGCGCGAACCGTGAAATTCTTGATCGGCTTTATGGCGGCGTCATGGCGGCGGCGCGGGCCGAGACGCTTTATCGCGATTTCTTGATCCCCGACACATTCGAGGGTCGATTTGAATCCTTTACCCTGCATTCCTCTATAGTGGCGCGTCGATTGAATATGCTTCCATCTCCGGCGCCTGATCTTGCGCGCGACTTTGTTGACCGGATCTTTTCCGAATTTGATGGCATGCTTCGTGAGATGGGGGTTGGCGATATGGGTGTACCGAAGCGCATCAAACAAATGGCTGCCGCATTTCTCGGGCGCGCGGGTGCCTATGTCGATGCGTTGCAGTCTGAGGATCGCCAAGTGATGAAGGACGTTCTCATCCGTAACATTTATGCGTCACAACAGCCTTCCGATGATTGTGTTGATAAATTGATTGATTACGTCAACGCGTTTTCATCGACGCTCGATCAATTGCCGCTTGAAGCGTTCACATCCGAAAATCTATCTCAGACCTTGATGATCAAAGCGATCAAGGAGTGATCTCATGCCATCATCACAAAAATCAACAGACAATAAATTACCGCTTTCGCATTCGATTGATGTGGCGACAATTAAGCCTGATGGCCTCGTTGTAACTTTTGAAGCGACCGAGAGTGAGCGCGAGGGTTTAGCGAAGCTTTTCGACATTCCGGCTGTTGTTAAGCTAACAGCATCGTTCAAGCTGACTCGCAAAGGCTCACGGGTAAAAGTTCGGGGCGATGTCTCCGGTGTGGTGACACGTTTATGTGTCTTGTCGCTTGAAGCTTTTGACATGGACTTCCACGAACCGGTGGCGGTTGATTTTGACGAGAATGCGGAAACGCCGCGCGATGATGAGAGCGATCTCGAAGCGCTCGATCCTATCATTGACGGTCAAATCGATGTCGGCGCGCTTGCTGCCGAGTTCACGGCTCTGTCACTCGATCCCTATCCGAAAAAGCCCGGCATTATTTTTGATTATAGCGAAGATGATGACGACAAGCCGCCTTCGCCCTTTTCCGCGCTTGCCGGAATAAAAACAAAACCGTGACGGACGATGGCCTTAGCCGATGAGACGCGGGCGAGGGGGTTGGCCCCGGGGCATTGGACCGCTAATGTCAAAATCGAATGTGAACGAGCCGGACGGGATTCGGTGCAAGAAATCCAGGATCGTTCGAGATCCAGAATTGATTGAGGCGCGATGACGGCGGCACGAGTTAGACTTGCGCTTGACGCGATGGGGGGCGATCACGGCCCTGAAACGGTGATCCCCGGTGCGGCTTTGGCGCTTGAGCGTCATCCCGAGATCAGTTTCTTGCTCTTTGGCGACCCCGAACAAATTCGCCCTTTGCTTGAGAAACATCCGCGCCTTGCAACGGTATGTGAAGTCCGTGCGTCGGAAATTTTTATCGCGATGGATGAAAAGCCTGGTCAGGCATTGCGACGTGGGCGCGGCAAATCATCGATGTGGCAAGCGATCCAAGCGGTGAAAGACGGTGAAGCTGATGCGGCCGTGTCTGCGGGTAATACCGGTGCGCTGATGGCGATGGCGACTTTTTGCTTGCGCACGATGGCGGGCGTTGATCGACCGGCGATTGCGGCAATCTGGCCGACTATTCGTGGCGAGTCGATTGTTCTTGATGTGGGAGCAACGATTGGTGCGGATTCGCGCCATCTTGTGACAATGTCCTTGATGGGCTCTGCGATGGCGAGCATTCTGTTTGATCTCGATACGCCCACTGTAGGTTTACTGAATGTGGGTACTGAAGATGTAAAAGGCCTCGATGAAATTCGCGAGGCTGGCCGCGTTATGCGTGAGCTTCCCATTCCCTCATTTCGTTATGATGGATTTGTCGAAGGTGACGATATTGGACAAGGCACAGTCGATGTTGTTGTGACCGAAGGGTTCTCCGGTAATATCGCCTTGAAGACCGCTGAAGGCACAGCCAAACAGATTGCGACCTATCTTCGCCAAGCAATGGGCTCAAGCCTTATGAGCCGCATCGGATATCTTTTCGCACGTTCCGCTTTTGCGGCGCTCAAAGATCGTTTGGATCCGCGTAAAGTAAATGGCGGTGTGTTCTTAGGGCTTGATGGCGTTGTCATCAAAAGTCACGGTGGTACAGATGGTGTTGGCTTTGCTGCGGCCATCGATGTTGGATATGACATGGTCAAATATCAATTGCAGGATCGCATTCGCACAGCGTTGCAAGCATCTCTTGCAAGCATTGAGGCTGCTGATCATAAGCAGGCGGCAAGCGTGGCGACAGACCAAGGAGCAGCATCGTGACCCTGCGTTCTGTTATTCTAGGTACCGGCCATTATCTTCCCAAGAAATGCATGACCAATGCGGATCTCGAGTCATTGGTTGAGACAAATGACGAATGGATTGTCGAACGCACAGGTATTCGTCAACGGCATATCGCTGGTGAAGGCGAAACAACCTCGATGCTTGCGATCGAAGCGGCAAAGCGTGCGCTTGCTGATGCAAAGATTGATGCAAGCTCGATTGATCTCATTATCCTTGCTACCGCGACACCTGATCACACTTTCCCATCAACCGCGACGCAGGTGCAGGCTGCACTCGGTATCACGGGAGGTGCGGCCTTCGACATTCATGCAGTGTGCTCAGGCTTTGTGTATGCGCTCACGACAGCCGATAATTTTTTGAAATCAGGTTCGGCGCAACGCGCTTTAGTGATCGGCGCTGAAACCTTCTCGCGCATTCTTGATTGGACTGATCGCACGACCTGCGTGTTGTTTGGCGATGGGGCGGGTGCTGTAATTCTCGATGCTCAAAAGGGAGAGGGCACGAATGCGGATCGCGGTGTGCTCTGTACACATTTGCGCTCCGATGGACGCCATCTCGACAAGCTCTATGTCGATGGCGGCCCTTCAACCACGATGACGACAGGTCATCTGCGCATGGAAGGCAAAGAAGTCTTCCGCCACGCCGTGATCAATCTTGCCGAGACGGTCGATGAGGCGCTCCATCGGGCCGGGATCGCCGCCTCCGATGTGCAATGGTTTGTACCCCATCAGGCCAATCGGCGGATCATTGATGCGACTGCCAAAAAACTAGGCATTGATCCCTCGCGTGTGGTCGTCACCGTGGACGTCCATGGCAACACATCGGCGGCCTCCATCCCCCTCGCGTTGTCGGTTGCGCGCCATGATGGACGGATCAAACAAGGCGATCTCGTCCTGATTGAGGCGATGGGCGGCGGCTTCACATGGGGGTCGGCGCTGATCCGATGGTAGGGAAGCGCTTGATAAATCTTGGTAAATAGAGCATTGACGCGCTGTTACGCCCGCAATAGGGTTTGCGGGCGTAAGAGGAGTTTCTATGGCGCAACGAACAGTGACACGCGCAGAATTGAGCGAAGCCGTTTATCAACGGATCGGTCTGTCGCGGAGTGAGTCCTCTGCGCTCGTTGAATTGGTCCTTGAGGAAATTTCAGCTTCGCTCGCACGGGGCGATAGCGTGAAACTCTCCTCTTTCGGTTCATTCCTCGTCCGTGACAAAGGGCAGCGCATTGGCCGTAACCCGAAAACGGGTGTCGAAGTGCCGATCGAGCCGCGCCGGGTGATGGTTTTCAAGCCATCAAACATCATGAAAGCCCGCGTGAACGGCGAGGAGGTTCCCGACTCGGATTGATCACGCTAGGCTCCCCATCATGATTTTCGAGGGAGGGCGCGGTTTTGGATAAAGCTCCTGACGCCTATAGGACGATTAGCGAGGTCGCAACCGATCTCGATCTGCCGCAACATGTGCTTCGTTTCTGGGAGTCGCGTTTTACCCAAGTGAAGCCGCTGAAGCGGGGCGGTGGCCGTCGTTTTTACAAGCCCGACGATATTGATCTCGTCCGGGGCATCAAGCACCTCTTGCACGGCACCGGTTACACGATCCGCGGGGTGCAACGCATCCTCAAGGAGGAGGGGCCGAAATATGTTCAGGCCATTGGTCGCACGGGTAAGATCCCAACAAAAGCGACGGCTCAAGAGGCGGCCGTCGAGCAGGTGGTGTTTGCCTCTCCTCTAAAGACAAAAATTGAAGCGGAACCTGCTGGTGATCCCCGGCCTGGCTCAGCTGAAGATCTTGCTGCGCTGATTGCGCCCCGTCCGCGTGCACCCGCCCGCAATGCCAAGCGGAACAAGGCGCAACTCGGACTTTTTGGCGAAGTCATTGAGGACGACAGCGATACATCGTCACCGCAAGCGGTTGCGCGAATGTTGCCCTCTGCATGGCGCGGCGTTTCAGTTTCCAGTCAGGCGGCGCAGAAATTACAAGCAGTACTGGCTGAGCTTGAAGAATGCGGGCAACTCATCTCCACCGCACGCATCGTCGCCGGGGATAATCGTCCTCCACGCGGCGAGTAAGGTCAGGCAATCGCCAGTGCGCCGCGGTGCGCGATTGTATCGGCTCGGCGCGACGTCCAGCCGAAATGTCTCTCCGATTTCAAGCTCGATTGTGGGCCTTGGGTTGCCATCAGAATTGACACCCAATATAGGAAACCCCAGTCGGAGTGTAGCGCAGCCCGGTTAGCGCACTAGTCTGGGGGACTAGGGGTCGTGGGTTCGAATCCCGCCACTCCGACCATTAAATGTCTATAACGGTGCCGCAGCTTAACTCCGAACCCACGACATCATTTGATCGCGTGGTTGGGCTTTGCCCAGAACGCGATCATAAAAGTTTTGGGTTCGAATCCCGCCACTCCGACCATTTGTTTCCCACAATGCTCCCCGTTCGATTTTCCAATATCGTCTGTGTTCACTGCGTTCACAAAAATATTTAAGTTAACTTGAAAACTGAGCCTTCCATGACCGCTCCAAAAATTACTGTCGAGACACTCATCAACGCACCGCTCGCACGCGTGTGGGGCGGCTATACAACGCCTGATGATATTGTGCAGTGGAATGCCGCGTCTGACGATTGGCATACAACCAAAGCCAGCGTTGATTTGCGCGTTGGCGGGGCTTTCAGTTCACGTATGGAAGCCAAGGACGGAAGCTTTGGGTTCGACTTTGCCGGAACCTATACAAAGATTGTCGATCAAAAATTCATTGCCTATCAGTTTGGTGATCGCACAGCCGAGATCGAATTTATCTCAACATCTGACGGCATCAATGTGCGTGTGACATTTGACTGCGAAACCGTTCATCCGGTTGAGCAGCAAAGAGAAGGATGGCAAGCCATACTCAATAATTTCAAACGCCATGTTGAGGCGAAGCCAGCAAATTGATCGCAGAAAGCTGCTTATCAATTCACGCGCTTTAAAAACTGAGTCTTCAAGACAAGCCCTTTGATATTTTCAACGCGGCATTCGATTTCATCTTCGCTAGCGGTGAGGCGTATGCCTTTGATCTTGGTGCCTTGCTTGATCACTGATGATGTGCCTTTGACTTTTAGATCCTTGATCACATGCACGGTGTCGCCTTCGTGAAGCGGCGTTCCATTACAGTCCTTCACGATGATTTCGTTTTCGTCCGCCATTTTTCTCTCCTCAATTGATTATTCAGGCGTCGTCGCTGTCGGGCCGTTCCATCCAGCGGATCAGCGGCATCAGCGGCAGGATCCAGGCGAGGCCTGCGACAAAATAGTATACGCCGTGCCATAATTTATCCGCATCTTGCAGGCGGCCTTGCGCGATCGACATCGCCGCGAGGCTGTAGACAATGACAAAGACCAGCATAACAACTGTGCCGATTAATTTTCGCGTCCTGCGCCGCATGAGAGATCCTTTTGGTGGGGCGAAGTGTCTGAGTTGCCCCGTTCACGCGGCGCGACTATGAGAGGCGTGTGGGTCGCGATCAAGTCTTTCTCGTCCTGATCCCGTATTGTTTTTGAGGTTTTTTCTAATGACCACTGCCGCCGCCATCACAGAGGATCACCGTGTCGAGACGGGGCGTGCTTTTGTGCGCGCATGGTTGTGGACATTGGTGGCCATGGTCTTCGTTATGGTTGTTGTTGGTGGTGCCACGCGCCTAACGGGTTCAGGCCTGTCCATCACCGAATGGAATCCCATTATGGGCGCGCTCCCGCCTTTGAGCGATGCGGCGTGGCTTGAGGCTTTCGAGAAATACAAAGCGATTCCGCAATATCGTCTCGTCAATGAGGGGATGAGCCTCGACGACTTCAAATTCATTTTCTGGTGGGAATGGTCGCATCGGCAATTGGGCCGCGCCATCGGCGTTGTCTTCGCCTTAGGCTTTTTGTGGGGCGTTTTCACGGGCGGTTTGCGCGGTGGACTCGCGTTGCGCGTGTTAGGCATTGGCGCGCTCGGCGGTGTTCAAGCGGCGATTGGATGGATCATGGTTGCCTCGGGACTTCAGGGCGATATGACCGCTGTCGCGCCTGTAAAACTCATGCTGCATCTCACGACCGCATCGGTGATCTACACATTGCTCGTGATGCAGGCGACGCATCTTGGGACATCGCGCGGCGAAGTTGCTTTACCGTCGATTAAAACAGGCGCGACATGGGTTCTCTTGTTCACATTGCTGCAGATCGCGCTGGGGGCCTTGGTTGCCGGGTCGAAAGCGGGTTTCACATGGAACACTTGGCCGATGATTGATGGCCATCTGGTGCCGCCAAAAGAGATGTTGTTCTCGGTGTCACCTCTGATTGAAAACTTCGTCGATAATACGGCGCTTGTGCAATTCAATCATCGGATGAGCGCTTATCTTTTACTGGCTATCGCCTTGTTTCATGGCTGGCAGGCGGGTCGTCTGATGCCTGCGACAAGCGCGCGTCGCCGTGCAGTGTCGAATGTCTGGCTCATTGCGCTACAAGCGATCATCGGGATTGCAACATTGCTTTATGTCGTTCCTCTGTGGCTTGGCCTTCTTCATCAGGCTTTTGCCTTTATTGTTTTGGGCATGGTCGCCACGCATCGCGCCGCTTTGTCACGCGGGTGATTACAAAAGCATTATCGGTAAACAAGAACCGGTATGCTTGAATGGGCGAGTACTTTTTGAGTCTCCGAGCCGAGGATGACGGCTTTAACGCCCCCATGACCGTGGGATGCCATCGCAATCAGATCGCATTTCTTTTTCTTGGCCGTATCGATGATGGCTTCATAGGGATAATCAGCTTCTACATCGAGAAGCGTACATTTTACCGTGCGTGCCTTGGCGAGCGCATCAGCTTTTTCTAAGACTGTTTTTGCGTGTTTTTTCGCGTGTTCTTTATACACGTCGGATGTGTCAGTAATCATATCGGTTTCGAGCGTAAAGATATGAAATGGCTCATGAACCGTTAGAATTGTGACTTCCGCGCCAATCGCTTTCGCGAAATCTAGACCCTGTTTGACGGCCGTTGTGGCAAGCGCCGAGCCATCGGTCGGTATCAAAATATGCTTATACATAACACGACGCCTTTCATGGTCCTCACCGTTGATAAAGTGAGTAGATGAAAGGCGCCGCTTGCGCTTTGATCCGGATCAATCAAGCTGATCGGACTGTGACTTGATCAGGACTAATCCTTATTTGGTTGCCAAAGCCTGATCAAGATCGGCAATTAGATCGGCGACATCTTCAATGCCGACCGAGAGACGCACAACATCAGGGCCTGCACCCGCAATGACTTTTTGTTCGTCGCTCAACTGGCGATGCGTGGTTGATGCAGGGTGAATAACGAGCGAGCGTGTGTCGCCAACATTGGCCAGATGCGAGAAGAGTTTCAAATTCTTCACCAGAGCAATACCGGCTTCATATCCCCCCTTTAGACCGAAGGTGAACACTGCGCCCGCGCCTTTAGGCGTGTAGCGCTTAGCGAGCGCGTGATATTTGTCGCCTTCAAGACCGGGATAGCTAACCCATGCAATATTCGGATGCTTAGCAAGATGCTTTGCAACCGCTAGTGCATTGTCCGAATGTTTCTGCATCCGGAGCGGCAATGTTTCAATGCCGGTCAAAATCAAAAATGCGTTGAAAGGCGAAAGCGCGGGTCCGAGATCGCGCAAGCCCAAAACGCGCGCAGCAATCGCGAACGCGAAGTTGCCAAAAGTCTCGCCAATGACGAGCCCGTTATATTCAGGGCGTGGTTGTGACAGAAGCGGATATTTGCCGCTCTTTACATAATCGAAATTGCCGCCATCGACGATCACGCCACCGATTGAATTCCCATGGCCGCCTAAAAATTTTGTCGCTGAGTGAACGACAATATTCGCACCATGTTCGAACGGCTTAATGAGATAGGGCGTCGCAAGCGTATTATCGACTATCAAGGGCACGCCGGCCTTTTTGGCAATTGCCGCAATCGCCGCGATATCGGTGACAACACCGCCTGGATTGGCAATTGATTCAATGAAGATCGCCTTTGTCTTTGGTGAAATTGCAGCTTCGAAAGTCGAGAGATCGTCCGGATCAGCCCATTTCACGCGCCAATCAAAACTTTTGTAAGAGTGATTGAATTGATTGATCGAGCCGCCATAGAGTTTTTTCGAAGCGATGAATTCATCACCGGGCTGCAACAGCGTATGAAAAATCAAAAACTCAGCTGCATGGCCGGAGGCAACAGCCAGCGCTGCGGTTCCACCTTCGAGCGCGGCAACGCGGCCTTCAAGCGCGGCATTGGTTGGGTTTGTGATGCGCGTATAAATATTGCCGAAGGCCTGGAGGCCGAAGAGCGAAGCGGCGTGATCGACATCGTCGAATACAAAGCTCGCGGTTTGATAGATGGGCGTAATACGAGCGCCCGTTGAGGCGTCTGGTGCAGCACCCGCATGGACGGCGAGCGTGGAAAATCCGGTCGTGGTGGTCATGGAGAGCTCCTCAGTGAAAGCGGTTGGGTCCTCGTGGTCTGAATTCAGGCGGGCTCGATTATTTCCCGCCAAAATCCGCAAAATCAGTCTATTTGTTCTTTTTACAGAACGTTTTTAAAAAGGTCAATCGGGGAGTGGTCGATCCCCGTAAGCCGATCTGAGTGCTGCGTTCGTTGTACCAATCTCCAATCCAACGCGAGGATCTTTGCCATGTCAAAAGATGAGAAGGCCCCACTGCAGAACCCCGCTTCGGCTCTGACGCGCGATATGATTTCGCTTTATGATACTTTTACTCATGGCGGCATGGACCGCCGTGCTTTCATGAACCGCCTTGCAACGCTTGCGGGGTCATCCGCTGCGGCGATGGCCATTCTGCCTTTGCTTAGCAATGACTACGCATATGCTGAGACAATCAAACCTGACGATCCGCGACTTTTGATTGAAGAGAAGCTTGCCGTTACCGGCGGCGACAAAGGACTTACCGGTTATCTCGCCCGTCCAAAGGATGCGATGCGATTGCCCGCTGTTCTTGTCATTCATGAAAACCGTGGCCTCAATCCGCATATCAAGGACATCACACGCCGTGTTGCGCTTGAGGGCTATCTCGCTTTTGGCATCGACGCCTTGTCACCTGATGGCGGTACGCCGACTGATGAAGACCAGGCACGTGATATGATTGGAAAACTGACCGGCGATAATGCCGAAGCGCGCGCATCAGCTGCTGTAAGATTTCTTGCACAGCATTCGCTCTCAACGGGCAAAGTGGGTGCCATCGGCTTTTGCTGGGGTGGCGGTCTTGTGAACCGCGTTGCAGCGGGCGAACCAACCTTGAAGGCGGGTATTGCGTATTATGGCGCGCAGCTACCGGCCGAGCGCGTAGTAAATATCAAAGCGGCTCTCTTGTTGCATTATGCGGGGCTTGACCAACGTATCAATGCGGGCATTCCGGCCTATCGCGCCGCGTTGGATTCCGCAAAAATCCGATATGAAGCTCACCTCTATGATGGTGTGGATCATGCCTTCAACAATGATACGAATCCTGCGCGTTACAACAAAGAGGCTGCCGATCTCGCTTGGTCGCGTAGTATGTCATTTTTGAAACGCGAATTGGCATGAAGCGTGAGGCGCGCGGTTCACCACGTGTCTTACAGAGTTCGCTTCTGAATGCCTGTTGTTGCCATCTGCGGACGTTTCGATGAAATCAAACCGGTATTGACGCCGCTCCATCCGATCTCGCCGGAGAAGCGGCCAAATTCAATTTTCGGACAGCGATTCATAATCACGGTTAAGCCGTTCGCCTCGG
>CAWUMH010000006.1:0-29741 GCA_963923565.1 uncultured Alphaproteobacteria bacterium | reverse complement strand
GTGCATGGCGACGGAGACTCGGCTGAAAAACATCGCGACTTCTATGATGAATATATGGCCGTTATGGATTTGACCGCCGAATTCTATCTGCAAACGGTTGATACAGTATTTGTGCATCACGCGCTGCCAAAGGGAACGATGATGCATCGTGACAAGCCGGTTGATCTGACCGCAATCAAGCGCTGTGCACTGATGACAGTCGAAGGCGAGAATGACGATATTTCCGGCGTCGGACAGACGAAGGCTGCTCATAAACTCTGTGTGAATATTCCTGAGTCGCGCCGCGTGCATTGGCTGCAGCCCAAAGTTGGTCATTACGGTGTTTTCAATGGCTCGCGCTTCCGCGCCGAGGTGGCGCCACGCATTGCTGATTTCATGGCGAACAGCGCTCATGACGCCAAGAAATCAACGACCAAGAGCTTGAAGCTTGTGGGTTAAAGGCGCGCGCGCGTGACAGCGCGCGCTCTTCGCGGCACGATAGGGTCCGCATGAGTCTCTTTTTTACCCGCGCACGGCGTCAACCTCTACCCACGCATCTCGACATCATTCATGGCGAGTCGACATTTCGCGTTGCGGTTAAACGCATGGCGAAAGCGCGACGCTTTACCTTGCGCGTGTCTGCAGCGACCCGTGCTGTAACGCTTACAATGCCGTTACGAAGTGACTTTGATCAGGCCGCCGATTTCGCCCATCGTCATAGTGCATGGATCGCTGCCCGCCTTAAAAAATTTGACGATGAGATTCCGATTGCGCTGGGCTCTGAAATTCCGTTTCGGGGAACGCCTCATAAAATCATTCATCGTGCAGAGAAGCGCGGCACAGTATGGGTTGAACATGATCACGAGTCTTTGCCGCAATTGGTCGTGGCAGGCATGACTGATCACGCATCACGAAGAGTGCGTGACTTTTTAAGGAAGGAAGCGCGCGCCGCTCTCGATCAGGCCGTTGAGCGTTACACAAAGCTCTTGGGAATTCCTGCAAGACGCATTGCGCTTAAAGATACGAAAAGTCGCTGGGGGTCATGTTCTGCTGATGGGCGCTTAAATTTTTCGTGGCGGTTGATTCTAGCGCCGCCGGAAATTCTTGATTATCTTGCCGCACATGAAGTGGCGCATTTGAAAGAGCTCAATCATTCGCCGCGCTTTTGGAAAATCGTGGCACAGCTTTATCCCGATTACAAAAATGCAGAAGCGTGGCTCAAGCGCCATGGCATGACGCTGCATCGCTATCGGTAATTAGTTTGGTTGCGCGCCGTCTGCTTGCGGCTGCAAAATAAGCGGCCCCTTTTGTGTAGTGCCATTATTTTGCGATGGGGAGCCAAAGAGCGCGCGGCCCAAGACCGAGAATAAATCGGATTGCGGCACATCGCTTGCCGGCAGCATCATCGGCTTCGTTTTAGCAAGCGCTTGCTTCATAAAACGCGACCAGATTTCAACTGGAAGACTGCCGCCTGCAACATGTTTGGTTGGTGAATTATCATCATTACCAAGCCACACGCCGGTCACGAGCGCACCAGTGTAACCGATAAACCAGGCATCACGAAAATCCTGGCTCGTTCCCGTTTTTCCGGCTGCATCCCAGTTGGGAAGATCGGCTCTTTTTGCGGTGCCGCTTTTGAGCGTCTCGCGCATCATAACATTGAACGAAGCCAGAATGCCGGGATCAATTACTTGATGCGGGAGCGCGTCGGGGCGCGTGTAAAGGAGATCACCTTCACGTGTAATCACTTCAGTGATCACATAGGGCTCAACACTCACGCCGCCATTCGCAAAGCTCGCATAGGCTGAAACAAGTTCGATCGGCGTCACGGCAGATGTACCAAGCGCAATGGACGCATTGGCATCAAGTTTTGATTTGATACCCAAACGCTGCGCGGTTGTCGCAACCGTCTTTGGTCCCACTTCGAGTCCTAGCCGCACAGCGACCGTATTCAAGGATTGCGAAAGGGCCTCGGTCAGAGAGACGGGCCCGCGATATTCCTTCGCATAATTCTCAGGTTGCCATCCTTTGATATTGATAGGTGCATCCTCGCGCAACGTATCGGGCGTCAACCCTTTTTCGAGGGCGGCAAGATAGACAAAGGCTTTGAAGGCCGAGCCGGGTTGTCTGCGTGCGCTTGTGACTCGGTCAAATTGGCTCTCGCTATAATTACGCCCACCGACAAAGGCGCGAATGGCGCCATCAGGATCCATCGCAAGAAGTGCGCCTTGTGAGACGCCAAATTTTTGTCCCTTGGCATTGAGTTCGTCGGTCAATGCTTTTTCTGCCGCGGCTTGCATCATCGGGTTGAGAGTCGTTGTAACAATCAGATCGCCTTCAATCGAGCCAATGAGATCGTCAAGCTTGTCGATGACATGATCCGCCGCATAGAGAACGGAATTCGCCGTCTTTGATTTTTGTGCATCGGCCGGATGCGCCAGTGCTTCTTTTGTTTGCGTGTCGGTGATGAAACCGTCCCGCTGCATCGCCGCAAGAACCAGGGTGGCGCGGGCACGCGCGGCATCGGGATTTCGGTTAGGCGCAAGGCGCGAAGGCGATTGCACCAGACCGCCAAGAATGGCGGCTTCAGCGATCGTGACATCACGCGCTGATTTACCGAAATATTTTTGAGCGGCCGCTTCAACACCATAAGCGCCGGAGCCGAAATAAACGCGATTCAAATAGAGCTCGAGAATTTCATTTTTCGAGTATTTGCGTTCAAGCCAGAGTGCCAAAATCGCTTCTTGAATTTTGCGCGATGCGGTGCGCTCTTGCGTGAGGAAGAGATTTTTAGCGAGTTGCTGTGTGAGCGTAGAACCACCCTGCACACCGCCGCCTGCACGCAGAATATTTCGTGAGAGCGCGCGGCCAATGCCGATGGGATCGATGCCCGCATGAGAATAGAAGCGCCGATCTTCAATCGCGATAAAGGCTTGCGGCAGATAGGGCGGCAATTCCGAGAGCGAGACTTCGCGACCGCCGGTTTCCCCTCGATTGGCGAGCAGCGTTCCGTCCGAGCCGAGAATCGCAATATTGGGCGGGCGTTTGGGAACGGCCAATTGATCGATCGGCGGCAATTTCGATGCGTGATAGGCGACGAGCACACCGAGTGCGATAATGCCCCATAGCCCGAGCACAACGCTCCAATAGAACAAGCGACCGATTAGAGAATGCCGAGGCTTTGCGCTTCGCGGTTCTTTTTCGATCGTGCGGGCCTTTTGTCGGGTGGGCCGCTTTTGTGGCCGAAGCTCGTCATTGGAATCGTCCGACGAGGGGCGCGAAGAGGCGGCCGTCCGCCGACGCGCTCTATACGCCTCGTCTGGCTTGTCCTCGTCGAAATAGGGCTCGTGCCGTCCAGGGCCCGTGCCGCGCCGATTACCCATAATTGTCTCTATGCGTCGCGCGAAGGAACTCTCCGCGAGAGGAACAAATAGAGTGTTGCGCTTAAGCGGCGGTTAAGGAGAACGGTAATCCGTTCAGGCCGCCTTTTTGTCGGATTTTGTCAGAATGCGGCAGAGACGCGCAATCGTTGCCCTCATCTCATGCCGATGCACGACCATATCGACCATGCCATGCGCTTTCAAAAACTCGGCGCGTTGGAATCCTTCCGGCAATTTCTCGCGAATGGTCTGTTCGATCACGCGGGGACCCGCAAAACCGATCAGTGCGCCGGGTTCGGCTATATGCACATCGCCAAGCATCGCATAGGACGCCGTCACACCGCCCGTCGTAGGGTTTGTGAGCACAACGATATAAGGCAGTTTTGCTTCGCGCAGTTTTCTCACCGCGACTGTCGTGCGCGGCATCTGCATCAGTGAGAACATGCCTTCCTGCATGCGCGCACCGCCGGACGAAGCGAAGAGAACAAACGGTGTTTTCTTTGCAATCGCGGTTTCCATGCCCTTGATCACGCCTTCGCCCGCGGCCATGCCGAGCGAGCCGCCCATGAAATCGAAATCCTGCACACCGATAGTGAGTGGCACCGCTTCAACTTTTCCGTAAGCGATCTTTACCGCATCAATGAGCGATGTTTTTGCTTTCGCATCGCGCAAGCGATCGACATATTTTTTCTCGTCGCGGAATTTCAAAGGATCAAGCGGCACTTCGGGAAGCGCGATCTCTTCATAGACACCGTCATCAAACATGGAGGTCAAACGCGCATTTGTGGACATGCGCATGTGATGGCCCGAACCCGGAATGACAAAAAGATTGGCTTCGACATCTTTCGAGAAGACAAGCTGGCCGCTTTCCGGACATTTGATCCAGAGATTTTGCGGTGTGTCGCGCTTCAGGAATGACCGGATCTTGGGTCGAACGACATTGGAAATCCAATTGATCGAATCCATGTCTCTGCTCCTTTAATTTCTCTTTTGAGCATGGCTTTTATCACAAAACCGGTCACCACTTTTGCGCGCTATGCTGCATCTTTATTTTGAGCATGGCTTTTAACGCAAAACCGGTAACCACTTTTGCACGCCATGCTCGATTACTTCTTCACCGAGCGAATGCCTTTGGCGATGTCTTCGACAATCGCCACGACAGAGCCGACGGTGAGTTCTGTGGGTCGTCCATCAGCATGAAGCGAATGACGAACCGCATCAACAAGAGCCGAGCCCACAACAACACCATCAGCTACTTTTGCAATTTCTGCGGCATCGGCGGCGGTGCGGACACCGAAGCCCACGGCGACCGGAAGATTTGTGTGCGACTTGATACGTGCAACTGAGGCGCCGACTTTTTGCGGATCAGGACGCGCTGCACCGGTAATCCCGGCGATCGATACATAGTAAACAAAGCCGGATGTGTTTTGCAGCACTTTCGGCAAACGCTTTTCATCGGTTGTCGGTGTGGCAAGACGAATAAAATTCAAACCGGCTTTCAATGCTGGCTTGCAAAGTTCATCATCTTCTTCAGGCGGGCAATCGACAACGATCAAACCATCAACACCGGCAAACTTTGCATCGACGAGAAATTTCTCAACGCCATAGATAAAGATCGGGTTGAAGTACCCCATCAGAATAATCGGCGTTTTGTCATCGTCTTTGCGGAAATCGCGCACAATGCCGAGCGTCTTTTCAAGCGTGATGCCTTTCGACAAAGCGCGCAAACCAGCAGCTTGAATCGTTGGGCCATCTGCCATCGGATCCGTGAAGGCCATACCGATTTCGATGAGATCAGCGCCGGCTTTTGGCAGCGCTTTGATCACTTTGAGCGACGTCTCCGGATCAGGATCGCCGCCCATATAGAAGGTAACAAGCGCGGCGCGGCCTTCAGCTTTCAGTTCCGCAAATCGTGTATCGATACGAGTGGTCACGCCATGCCTCCGAGATGCTCAGCAACCGAGAAAATATCTTTGTCGCCGCGTCCGCAGAGATTGACGATCATCAGATGGTCTTTTGGTTTCTTCGCCGCAATCTCGACCGCGCGCGCAATCGCATGCGCGGGTTCAAGTGCGGGAATAATGCCTTCGAGTTTCGAGAGAAGCTGGAAGGCTTCAAGAGCCTCGTCATCGGTCGTCGAGAGATAGGTCACGCGACCCGTATCATGCAGCCACGCGTGTTCTGGACCAATGCCGGGATAATCAAGGCCAGCAGAGATTGAATGCGCTTCGGCAATTTGGCCGTCGCCATCCATCAGCAAATAAGTGCGGTTGCCATGCAACACGCCGGGCTTGCCGCCATTGAGTGACGCGGCATGCATACCGGATGCTACGCCATGGCCTGCCGCTTCAACGCCGTAAATCTCGACAGATTTGTCATCAAGAAACGGATGGAAAAGACCAATCGCGTTCGAGCCACCACCGATGCACGCAACAAGCGAGTCAGGCAGACGGCCTTCACGTTCGAGCATTTGCTCGCGCGCTTCTTTACCGATGATCGATTGGAAATCTCTCACCATCATCGGATAGGGATGTGGACCTGCCGAGGTTCCGATGCAATAGAATGTGTCATGCACATTCGTCACCCAATCACGCAGTGCTTCATTCATCGCGTCTTTAAGAGTCTTCGAGCCTGACACAACCGGCACAATTTCTGCGCCGAGCATTTTCATGCGGAACACATTCGGCTTTTGGCGTTCGACATCCACCTCGCCCATATAGACAACGCATTTCAAACCGAAACGCGCGCAGGCGGTTGCTGTGGCGACACCATGTTGACCCGCACCGGTTTCCGCGATGATGCGTGTCTTGCCCATGCGGCGTGCGAGAAGAATTTGGCCGAGCACATTGTTGATCTTGTGCGCGCCGGTGTGGTTGAGCTCGTCGCGCTTCAAATAGATTTTTGCACCGCCGACATGTTCGGTGAGACGCTCGGCGAAATAGAGTGGGCTCGGACGGCCGACATAATGCGTGTGAAAGCTTGTCATTTCCGCATGAAATGCCGGATCGGCTTTCGCCTCCGCATAGGCCTTCTCGAGATCGAGGATCAGCGGCATCAGCGTTTCGGCGACGAAACGTCCGCCGAAATTTCCGAAATGACCGGTTTCATCCGGTCCTGTTCGGAAGGAGTTGAGCGACTGTTGAATGGTCATTTTCTGTTCCTCAAATCCTAACGCGACACCGCACGCGCGGCTTCAATGAAAGCACGGATCTTTGCGGGATCCTTGACCCCCGGCGCTGTTTCGACCCCGGAAGAGACATCAACCCCCGCCGGATGTGAAATGGCGATGGCCTGTCCCACATTCGAGGAGTCTAACCCTCCTGAGACCATGAAGGGCTTTTCGAGGTCAAGCCCCGCGAGCAGCCGCCAATCAAAGCTTACCCCGTTGCCGCCGGGAAGATCAGCATTTTTCGGCGGTTTGGCATCGAGAAGGAGCCAATCAGCCGCAGGCGCATAGGCGCGGGCCGTTTCTAGGTCACTCGCTTCCGCAATGCCGAGGGCTTTTATGACAGGGCGGCCAAAACGCTTCCGGATGGCGGCCACCCGCTCCGGCGTCTCATGGCCATGGAGTTGGAGCATGTCGGGATTGAGCGCTTTCTCGACAGCTTCGAGTGCCGCGTCATCCGCATCGACCACAAGGGCCACCTTTTTGACGCGGATGCCGGCGATCTGGCCAAGATCTTTTACCAAGTCCAAAGTCACATGCCGCGGCGATTTCGGGAAAAACACGAAGCCGACCCAATCCGCCCCGGCATTGATCGCCGATTCAAGCGTTTCAGGGGTTTTGAGGCCACAGATTTTGATGACGAGAGACATAGATCGTCTGTCGCATGACCGGGCGGTGCCTGTCCAATAATTCGCTTAAACAGCGTCAGGAAACTCGCTTCCACACGGCCATGGCGGCCGCCAAATCTTCAATCGCGGTGCCGACTGATTTGAACATGGTGATTTCTTGGCTACTCGCGCGGCCGCGATGGGTACCACGCGCGAAATCAAAAAGATCAGCTTTGATGTCGCTCGCTTTGATGAGGCCTGCGGCGATGGGTTGCGCGTAATCGCCGCCTTCTTTCAACGCGCCCGCGCGCGTGTCGCAAAAGAGGCTGGCGCGGGTAATCGCAACATCATCCGTCTCACGCATCGAGGGTTTGAAGGCGCCGACGCAATCGAGATGCGCGCCGTCTTTGAGCCATGCGCCGCGAATAAGCGGTGTGCTTGAGAGTGTCGCTGACGAGACGATATCTGCTTCGCGAATAGCCTCTTCGAGATTATCAACCGCACGCACGGGCAGGCCATGTGCTTTTAATTCACGTGCGACGTGCTCTGCGCGTTCAGGGCGATGATTCCACAGCGCGACATCGCTGATCGGGCTTTCCGCGCAATGTGCACGAATGAGAAAAGGCGCCAGCGCACCGGCACCAATCATAACCATGCGGGACGCTGACGGTTTGACGAGATACCGAGCTGCTAATGCGGAAGCCGCGGCCGTGCGCCACAATGTTAAACGCGCGCCATCAAGCGAGGCTAAAGGCTCGCCCGTGTCACCTTTGATCAGCAGATAAGTGCCCATGACCGAGGGCAAGGATTTCATGCCATTGGCCGGATAGATCGTGACGATTTTTGTGCCGACATAGGCTTCTTTCGTGTCGCGTCCCGTCCAGGCCGGCATCAAAAGAAGTGTTGCATCGGCATCGGGGCGGGCAATGTCGTGATGATGGCGCACGGGAACGTCTATGTCGCTTTGAAATGCCGCTTTCAGTTCATCAGCAAGCGTTTTCGGATCGAGCGCAGCATCAATATCTTCAGCTGAAATCACTTTCATGGCACGTATCCGTTCATGTTTGGTTTTTTCCATCAACCAATGAGGGTTGATGGCGGCAAA
The DNA here is from genome assembly GCA_963923565.1 of uncultured Alphaproteobacteria bacterium. GTDB lineage: Bacteria > Pseudomonadota > Alphaproteobacteria > Rhizobiales > Beijerinckiaceae > CAIUPE01. Next base: position 21,503 of record CAWUMH010000006.1, on the reverse strand, counting down.
GGCGGCAACGCTTTTTCGCGCCGCAATTCTTCCATTTCGCGTCTTTGGCGTTCGAGATCGCGCAAATGAATTTTTGCCGCGCGGCGATGGCGGCCTTCGGAAAACCACATCGCGATTCCGCCTAAGAACACGCCGAGGATTAAGCCAAGAAAGATCGGCAAAAACACAGGCACAGTAAAATTCAACGGCGGGTCAAACAAAGAAAAAGGATCAAGCGCAATCGTGATCGGGCTGCGATTGGCAAGCGCGAAGCCCAATAAAATAAGGGCAAAAGGCGCAATCAGAATTGATTTGAGGAGCGTCTTCACGGATGCCCCTTTCCTGCATCAAGCGTCAGCGCCATCCATATTCAAACGGATGCGCATTTCCTTACCGGCCTTGAAGACCGGAACGACTTTCTCAGAAACAGAAACTTTTTCGCCCGTGCGCGGGTTCCGTCCCATACGGGCATCACGCTTCTTCACAGAGAAGGCCCCAAAGCCGCGGATTTCGACACGATCACCACGCGACAAAGCGGCAATGATTTCGTCAAGAATGGCATTGACGACATTTTCGGCATCGCGCTGATAGAGATCGGGATAATGTTCGGCGATTTTCTGGACGAGTTCTGACTTGATCATCGTTTACGTTTCTTTTCGCTAATATTTGTTGGGTTCGAGAGGCTCGTCGATCAGGGCTCAGCTGTTTGAATTGTGACTAAATTACGGCGCCGAAGGGTGCCAGAGGACCAGCACACCGTCAAGGAGTTGCGTTTCAGGTACCGCGGCGAGGCGTTCGAGAATGTCGGCCAAGCGGTCAAAACCGCTCAAACGCGCCAGCCCTGCAAGTCCTAAACGCTCGGGCAGACCATGGCGCCGCCAATCACGAATGGGGAGATCACGCGGGAGCTTTTTCTCTTTTTCGAGCCAAAGGCGTGCTTGCTCGTCGGAACCGAGTGCGTCTACGAGACCAAGTGCGACACCCTGTTTGCCGGTGAAGACGCGGCCATCCGAGACTGTGGCGAGACCTGCATCATCAAGTCCCCGACGCTCGCGGACGAGACGTTTGAACCAGTCGTAATTTTCTTGAACGAGAGCCGCAATCGCGGCGCGGGATTCTGGTGTCGCGCTTTCAATGGGGCTTGGTGCGGCTTTGAGTGGCGAGGATTTGATGCTCTCGACCTTCACACCAACGCGATCAAGCAGACCGACAATATCCGGATATTGAAACAAAACGCCGATGGACCCGACGATGGATGTCTCACGCGCGAAAATGTGATCCGTTCCCAAAGCGGCGATGTAACCGCCCGAGGCGGCCATGCCTTCGATGAGTGCAACGGTTGGCTTTTTAGCCGCCAGCTTACGAAGCGCTTCGTAAAGCGCTTCAGCGCCGGTGACGGTGCCGCCGGGGCTTTCAATGGCGACCATAACAGCTTCGGCTGGGCTCTCGCTGATCTCGCGAATAAGGCGCAATGTCTCTTCGTCACCTGTGATGACACCCGAAATCTTCAATTTAGCGATATGAGCTGTCCGGCGTTCGAAATCTGCGCCGCCTGATGCGTAGATCCCTGCGCCAATAAGCGCGACGAGCAACACAATCGCAGTCATCCAGCGCCAAAAGCTCACGCGTTGTCCGAGCCGACGTCGTTCAATCAGATAGTCCGGGTTCAAAGCCATGAAAGAATGTCCGGTGACGGGGGTGGCCCGTGTCCTATCGCGCTCTGTCGTCAGGGGCAACACCCTATGGGTTGCACCAAGCCGCAATCGCGGCTAGGGCAAACACGTGTCGCGGGGCTCGAGATCCCGCCAGGTTTTTAAAAAAGGGAAGGATCTTTACCCATGACCATTACACGTATCGGCACTGGCCCACGCATGAGTCAGGCTGTTGTTCACGGCTCCATGGTTTATCTCGCCGGCCAAGTGGCGAATACCGCGAAGGGCAAGAGTGTTGGTGAGCAAACCAAAGACATTCTTTCGCAAATCGATGCACTGCTTGCACAAGCCGGAACTGACAAGACCAAACTTATCACGACGAATATCTGGCTTGCAGACATCTCGACCTTTGCTGAAATGAATGCGGCGTGGGATGCTTGGGTTGCCCCGGGATGCACGCCCGCACGCGCAACGGTTGAAGCCAAGCTCGCCGCGCCTGAATATACGGTTGAAATCATGGTCACGGCAGCGCGCTGAGTTACTGCGCGTGGCGTTGACCTCTGACACTTATATGGAGCGCTTTTTAGCGCTCCATCCCAAATTGATTGACCTTTCGCTCGGGCGCATCACAACGCTTCTCGAAAAGCTTGGGTCGCCGCATCGGCGTTTGCCGCCGATCATTCATGTGGCGGGCACGAATGGCAAAGGATCAACCGTTGCCTTTTTGCGCGCATTTCTCGAAGCGGCAGGACAATCTGTTCATGTTTATACATCGCCGCATCTTGTGCGTTTTCATGAGCGCATAAGATTGGGCCAGAAGAATGCGCCCGGTCAGCTCGTTGATGAATCAACGCTTGTCGATGCGTTTGAACGCTGCGAGCGGGCGAACGACGGCACGCCGATCACCGTTTTTGAAATGACGACCGCTGCGGCATTTCTCTTATTCGCCGAACATCCCGCAGATGTATTGCTGCTTGAAGTGGGTTTAGGCGGTGAATTTGATGCGACCAATGTGATCGAGACGATCAAAGCGAGCGTCATCACACCGATCTCGATTGATCATGCCGAATATCTGGGCTCAACGATTGAAGACATCGCGCAGGCAAAAGCGGGTATCATCAAAGCAAAAACGCCTGTCATCGTGTCGCGTCAGAATTTTCCAGCCGCAGAGCATATCGTTGAAAGAAAGGCCGCACGGCTTGGCGCGCCGCTTTTTGTTGCAGGGCAAGATTTTGATGCGCATCAAGAAGACGGACGCCTCGTCTATCGTGATGAACAGGGCCTTCTTGATTTGCCGATGCCGCGTTTGATTGGTGCGCATCAAATCAATAATGCGGCAACCGCCATTGCAACAGTGCGTGCCGCTGGTTTTGATCTTCCGCATGAGGCCTATGAACGCGGTATGCGTCGTGTCGAATGGCCTGCACGTATGCAGCCTCTGTCGCGCGGTGCGTTGGCGGAGCTTCTGCCGCAAGGTTCAGAACTTTGGCTTGATGGCGGGCATAATCCAGAAGGCGGGCAAGTGATTGCCGAGGCGTTCAAAGCGTTTCAACGATTAGAAGCTAAACCCTTGCACCTCATTGTCGGAATGCTTGCCACAAAAGATGCGCACGCGTTCTTAAGTGCCTTCGCAGGTCAAGCTGATTCATTGCATGCGATTCCCATTCCGTCACAAAAAGTGGCGCGGACGCCGCATGAAATTTGCGACCTTGCGCGGAGTGCGGGTCTAACGGCGACTGAAGCCGATGATGCTGCGCGTGCGATCAAAGCGATTATTGCGGCAGAAGGTGATAAGCCCGTGCGGATTTTGATCACGGGATCGCTTTATCTCGCTGGTGAAATTTTGGCGGCAAACGGAACGCCGCCGCAATAACAGGCCCACTCTGTTTTGAAAGAGCCGCTCATGACGACCACGCTCGGTTATGTCGATATGCATACGGCAGGCGAGCCCGTGCGCATTGTCACAAAAGGCTATCCGACTTTAAAGGGGCGAAACATTCTCGAAAAGCGTCGCGATGCGCGTGACAATCATGATGCGTTGCGGCGCGCGATGAATTTCGAGCCGCGCGGTCATGCCGGAATGTATGGTGTGATTCCGGTCGAACCTTCGCATCCGGACGCGGTGCTTGGCGTGCTCTTTACACATCATGAAGGATACTCAACGATGTGCGGCCATGCGACACTCGCCATTGGCCGTTATGTCATTGATCAGGGTCTTGTTGAAAAGAAAGAGCCCCTCACGCAATTTGCAATTGAAGCGCCTTGCGGGGTATTGCGTCTCACATGCCGTGTTGAGAAAGGCGAGGTGATTAATGTTACGTTCGAAAGCGTTCCGGCCTTTCCAGTGAAACGTGATCTTGCGGTTGATGTGCCCAACTTCGGATCGATCATCACCGATATTTCCTATGGCGGCGCGTTTTACTGCATCTTGCCCGCTTCACGTTTCGGACTCGATTTTTTTAATGATCCCGTTGAACGCCTGCTCGACGCGGCTTCAGCGCTTACCGATAAAGTGAGAGCAACCATTCCCCTTTCTCATCCGGATGCGGATGATCTTGGCTTTCTTTATGGCACGATACTCACTGATGACGCCGCGCCGGATGAGGAAAGTTACAATCTTTGCATTTTCGCCGAGCGCCAAATTGATCGCTGTCCAACCGGATCGGGTGTCACCGCGCGCATGGCCCTTGATCATGCGAAAGGTCTCGTTAAGTCCGGCATGACACGTGTCTTTCGTGGCATATCCGGAGAAGCTTTCACAGGCATGGTGCGCGCCGAGGTTGCAGGCCCGATGCCGCAGTCGGTAACGGTAGAAATCAGCGGACGTAGTTTTTATGCCGGTCGCGGTGAGTTTATCATCGAAGATCATGATCCGCTTGGTTTTGGATTTCCGCTCGCGCAGCGCTTCGCAGATATTGCCAGAACGCGTTAGACAAGCGACACTTTCCGAAACGGGCAAACCGATGAATGAAAGCAAGGGAAGGGCGATGGCGATGCGCAAGGCAAGAAGTGTGATAGAAGTCGCCTATGTATTGTCTTTTGTATCTCTCTTGACCACCCCCGCTTTTGCTGCAGAAGCGCTCGATGGAAGTCAGCTCGGTTTTATTTGGGCGCTGCCTTTTATCGGTATGCTTTTGTCGATTGCGCTTGGGCCTTTGGTTGCCGTGCATTTCTGGGAACATCATCAAGGCAAGATCGCCGCTCTCTGGTCGCTGATTTTGCTTTTGCCTTTGGTGGCATTGAGCGGTGTCATGCCGTCAACAACAGCGCTCATCCATACAATGGCGCTTGATTATGTACCTTTCATTCTTCTGCTGATGGCGTTGTTTGTGCCTGCAGGCGGAATTGTGATCCGGGGCAATATTCACGGTTCGCCCATTACGAATGTTTTCTTGCTTCTTATCGGTATGGTGCTTGCGAGTTTTATCGGCACGACCGGCGCCTCCATGGTGATGATCCGTCCGATCATCCGCGCGAATGATAACCGCCGTCACAATGTCCATGTGGTCGTCTTCTTTATCTTTCTTGTGTCTAATATTGGTGGATCGCTCACGCCGTTAGGCGACCCGCCTTTGTTCTTGGGCTTCTTAAAAGGCGTCGATTTTTTCTGGACGATGCGCAACATCTTCCCTGAGACGCTGTTTGTCGGCGGCGTTGTTCTCGCCGTCTTTTTCATTCTCGATCTTTGGCTTTATCGCAAAGAAGGTGTCACGCGCGATCCGACGCCCGATTCACCGATTTCGGTTTCCGGTTTCATCAATGTGCTTTTGATTGCTGTTGTTGTGGCCGCTGTTTTGATGAGCGCGCTATGGAAGCCCGGCACTTTATTCACACTGTTTGGCATTGCGTTTGAAGGCCAGGATATCGCCCGCAATGCAATCATGATCATCGTTGTTATGGCGTCGCTTCTTTTGACGCGCGCCGATGATCGACGCGACAACGGCTTTTCATGGGCGCCGATGGCGGAAGTGGCAAAATTATTCGCCGGCATATTTGTGACGATGATTCCCGTACTTGCGATGTTGAAAGCCGGAACAGCAGGCGCCTTTGCGCCGCTTGTGAATTTGGTCACGCATGGTGATGGCACACCAAACCCTGCGGCCTATTTTTGGCTGACAGGGGGTCTCTCGTCATTTCTCGATAATGCGCCGACCTATCTCGTCTTTTTCGAGTTGGCAGGCGGCGATGCGGCAAAATTGATGACAGAGGGCGCGCTGACTCTCGCGGCAATTTCTGCAGGTGCTGTGTTTATGGGTGCTAATTCTTATATCGGCAATGCGCCCAATTTCATGGTCTATGCGATTGCGCGCTCAAGCGGCGTCAAAATGCCGGGCTTCTTTGGCTATATGCTATGGTCGGGAGCGGTACTGCTCCCGACATTTGCTTTGGCAACGCTCATATTCTTCCGCTGACGCGCGACGATTAAACAGACGCCGAGATCCACTTCGACAAATCGCCTTTTGAGGCGGCGCCGACTTTTTGCGCGGCAAGCTGGCCGCCTTTGAAGATCATCAAAGTCGGAATCGAGCGAATGCCGAATTGAGCGGCAACGCGCGGATTTTCGTCGACATTCAATTTCACGATTTTGACCTTGCCGGCCATTTCGTTTGAAATTTCTTCAAGCGCCGGAGCAATCATGCGGCAAGGGCCGCACCATTCGGCCCAAAAATCGACAACAACAGGGTCGGTCGAATTCAACACATCGGTTTCAAAGCTTTGGTCGGTGACGTGAGCGGTCATTGTGGGCCTCATGGATGGGCCGGAGAGCATCCGGCGGAAAAGGGGAAGCCCAGGTGAGAATCGGACTTCGTGTCGGCCGGAACCTAGGAATGCCGACCCGTCCCGTCAAGGGAAGGGGCGCTTGCAATCGTGCCAAGCGCCTTTGCAATCATGTCTTCCCCCAGCGCGAAAACGGTCTGCGTGGTCGTATAAACAACGAGGCAAGACACCGCTTTCCCGGGCACGGCTTTGCGCATCAGTTCAGCATAAAGCGCGAGTTGCGCCACGGTTGAGGGCGGAATGTCGTCAACGGCCTTGGGTGGCGAGGCACTGGTCTTGAAATCGGCAAGAATGATGGACGCTTCGCCAATGAAGAGCCGGTCTATCTGGCCGGAGACAGTGCGTTTTTCGCCATTCGCCAAAGTCACAGTTCCGGCAATGGGGCTTTCGGCGCGGGCTGAAGAGCTGAAAAGCGGTTGAAGCGCGGGGAGGGCCATGAGAGCAAGCGCATCGTGAGCAATCGACCTCTGCGCTGTCTCATCAAGATCCGCAGCCTTTGCTGCCAACCATCGCAGCGCCGCCGCTTCTCTCTGCTCAGCAGCGAGATGCGGCAGATGTTCGAGCAGCGCATGGACGAGCGTTCCGCGTCGCCGCGCGCTTTGTTGAAGGCTACGATCGATTAAACGCTCCGGCCGATTGGCGGCATTAAGCGCATTCGACGGTTTCAACGGCGGTTGCGGCGCGCTCTCCGCAGGTGCCGTTGTAAACAACCATGGTGGTGTCGGTGTGGTTTCGCGTAAACTATTTTTTGTATGCTGATCCTGTGATGTCAGCGCGCCTTGCGCGTAACGCAACGCGCCTTCAGGTTTGTAATCGCCCTCTATAGGCTGCAGCCAATCAGCGAGTCCCTCAGTAATCATGTCATACCAATTACCTTCACCGCGCTTATTTTTTGTTGATGTACCAGCAATGTAAAGTCGATCACGTGCTCTTGTGAGGGCAACATAAAGCAGACGCCGATGTTCATCGGCTTCGCGCGCGCTGTCTTGCGCTCGTGCGTCACGCACAATCTCAGGATCATCCTCCTTGGTAGGTGACCACACAGGAAGGCTTTCACCCGTTCCCCGACCAAGATCGAAAATGGGCCCGATTCGATTGCCTGTAACGGCGGCGCCCGACGTATCAGGAAGATAGACAACAGGCGCTTCAAGCCCTTTCGCGCCATGCACGGTCATGACACGAATTTCATCCCGTACGGCATCCATATCGCGTTTGATTTCAAGCGTGCTTGCAGAAAACTCCGCAAGGAATGTACGCAAAGACGGCATCGCTTTCTGTTCATATTCAAGTGCGAGGCGCAGAAATTCATCAAGCGCATCTTCAGCCTCCGCCCCCAGCCGCGCGCGAAACGCACGTCGCCCGCCAAAAGGCCCCAATACAAAAGCATAAAATTCAAAAGGTGATTGTGTGAAGGCAGCCTCACGCAAGATTTTGATCTTGTCGCGCGCGGTTGCGAGGGGTGAAGCATTGTTAACGGCATCAAGCGCGTCGGCAAGAGATCCCGGACGTTCTGGCGCGAGCGCCATCAAGGCGTCATCATCGAGTCCGATTAAAGGCGTTTTCAGGAGCGTTGCAAGCGCGAGATCATCGTCGCGCGTCAGCATCGCGCGACCAAGGATTTCGAGATCCATCGCTGCGATGTGATCCTGCAATTTCAGACGATCAGCACCTGCAACGGGAAGGCCACGATCCTTCAAAGCACGGATGACAGTCTCAAAAAACACACTGCGATTGCGCACGAGAATGAGAATATCACCGGGACGGATTGCGCGTGGTTGACCTTTTTCATCCTCGATGACTTCAGATGATGAAGGGTCGGTGAGTGTTTTGATGTGATCGGCAATCTGCATGGCGAGCCGCACGGCGGGCGTGCCAATACCGGGTTCATCAAGTGGTGCAATCCAGTTTTTGGGAGGGTCTTTTTCTTGTGTCTCTACCAAAGGCCAGAGTTCAACAAGGCCCGGCGCATTCATTCTCTGGCTTGCATGGCTGGTGGCGCGTGGATCTTTTTCAAGACCTTGATAACGATGAGGTGCGGAGAACACCGCATCAACCGCATCCAATATCACAGGTGAAGACCGGAAAGAGAGCGTGAGATCTTCAGCGTGAAATTGGGAACGCCCATCCGTCTCAACACGCTCTTTGAACAGATCGCGACTGATAAAAAATGATTCCGGTTCAGCGCCTTGGAAACTATAGATCGACTGTTTGGGGTCACCGACCGCAAAGACTGTGCGCCCACTGCTTCGTGCTGTTTCGCCAACATGAAATTCTTCTGTCAATGCATGTAGAATTGTCCATTGTTCCGGACTTGTGTCTTGCGCCTCATCAACGAGAAGATGATCGATCCCTTGATCAAGCTTATAAAGAACCCAGCGCGCGCCCGCGCGCGCAAAGAGCGCGCTTGTGCGCTGAATGAGATCATCAAAATCAAGTGTGCCGGACCGAATTTTCTCTAATTCATAGCGATTGAGAATAGCTTCCGCCACGCGAAGCGCGGCACAGGAGCGCTCAGCACATTCCGTCGCTAAGCGCCTCTTAAGCAGCGCAACAATGCGCTGTTGTTCAGCCAGAAGTGCAGGGCGAAGCGAAGGATCGATCTTATCGACGGCCTTTGTAGTTAAGCGACTCTCTGCAGACGGCCCTCCGTCCGCATTGAGAAAAACGCCAAAGTAAACTTTTTCCCATTCAAACCCTGCGGGAAGACGCATCGCGTTTTCAAAAGCAAGAATCGTTTCCCGATCTGTCTTTGCCTCTGATTGGGCAAGACTTCCCATCATCGCACGCATCCGGTGATCGGGAATTCGTCCGTCATAAATTTCCTGCGCGATTGATGCGCTTGAGTCGTAAGCGCGTAAGCCCAGCGCGCGCTTGATCCGTTCTTCGAGTGTGCCCTTTGCACTGTTATCATGAACGAGATCGCGTAATGCGCCGCGATAGGAGAGAAGCTCCGCAATAATCATATTAAATTTAAACTCACCCGCAGCTTCGATCGTGAGGGCAAGGGCATCCCGTAAATGCGGATTCGATTGTCCGGCATCAGAAATAATATCGTTCCGCGCCCGCGCGAGCCGGTCACTCACGCCTTTCTCGTCAAGTATATCAAAGCCGGCCGGAACATTCGCTTCGAAAGGGAAGAGATGTAGAACCCGTTCGCAAAAGGCGTGAATGGTTTGAATTTTCAAACCACCCGGCGTTTCAACCGCCCGCGCAAAAAGGCGACGCGCTTCTTTGAGCTTTTGTGCATTGGGGCGCTGTTGATCAAGCGCAAAAAGTTCCTCCGCCAATGCTTCATCATCAAGCGTAACCCACCGCGACAAATCGCGAAAAACGCGATTAGCCATATTGGCGGCTGCAGCCGTAGTATAAGTCAGCGCCAGAATTTTTCCCGGATCAACACCTTCAACAAGCAAACGTAAGAGCCGTTTAACGAGCACATGGGTTTTGCCCGACCCTGCGTTGGCGGCCACAAAGGCCGACGCTTTCGGATCGGAAGCACGCCGTTGTTTGACTTCGGTGTCAAAGCGAAGAGTATCGGCACTCATTCGTCATCGCCTCCCTCGTCGCCGCCGCGTGACCATTCCTTCACACGCGCCAGATGATCATAATCACCAAAGCGTCGCGCGAATTCTGCGATGGGTCGCGATAAGAATGGATGCCCCTTATTCCAATGAGCATCGATCATGGCGGTGAAATCTGAGAAATGCCGGTCGATCAGTTCGCTGAGTGTACCCTCCTCGGGTTTGATGAATTTCTCATCGCCACGCTTTTTGCCGCCAAGCTTCACATAAAGAAGCGCGCTGCTCTTTCGAGCGCCGATGTCTTCGAAGCCGCCTTGCTGGGCAATCGCGGCTTCGAGCGTCAATTGCGGTGCGATACCAACGCGTATCTGCTTTGGTGAAGGCGGTTGTCCTGTTTTGTAATCGATGAAAGCGGCCGTCCCGTTCTTTAAAATCTCGATGCGATCCGCGCGCGCCGATAGTCGGAAAAAGTCGTTGTCGCCGAGCGCAATATCAATATGGCCTGATTTTTCGGTCAGTAGGGGCGCTGAGAGATGCGTGCGTCTCTCCTTTTCCCAGGCGATCAACCATTCAGCTGATGCGCAAAAACGCGGCCACCAGAAGGCTTCGAAATCGGGGCGACCCGCGAGCGGTGCAAAATATATTTTTCCGAAGGCAACGAGATGCTCCAACGCGTCATTTGGCAAGGCTTCGGGAAAGGCCTGTGTGAAGGCATTGATCGCATCATGCGTCATCGTGCCAAGATCGGAAGCTCTGATGTCACGTCCGATGAGATCGAGCGGATCAAGTTTCAAAACATAACGTGCATAGATCGAGTAGGGATCACGACGCATCGTTTCAATAGATGTTACCGAAAGACGTTTTGGCAATTGCGCGCGCGGCGGCACAGGTTTGGGTTGCGGAAGTGGGAGCGCCGCAGGTCCAGCATCCAAGCGATGCGCAAGATCAAGATAAACATCGCCACGTGCCGTGAGAGTTTTGTAACGGGCTTCGCCTGTAAGCGCGCGCAGCCTTTGGAGAAAGCGCGAGGCAACCATGGGCTGTCCACCACGCTTACTCGAGCGTGTGATCATGGCGTCCTTTACGCCAAGTGCGGAGACAAAATCATGCGCAGTTTGTCCGATGCGGCGTTCCGGCGAAGGCAAGCCGAGCGCTTCGCGCGCAGGTCGCGTGAGAAACGGATCGGAGCGCGTTTGCGGCGGCCAAATTGTTTCATCGAGCCCTGCAAGAATAACAAAATCAGGATGAAGCAAACGCGCCTCAAGCAAACCAAATATACCAATGCGCGGATGGGAACGAACGGAGTGATTGACCATGACCCCGCGCATCAAGCGGTTGAGAAAGGGCGGAAGATCGTATATTCCCGCTTCAATTAATCCGGTTGAAATAGGCGCTGCGGAAGCAAGAAGATCAAGCAGTTCGGCAGCGCCATCGAGTGTTTCAAAATGCTGCGGCTCTTTATTTGTCGCCGCAACCAGATAAAGCGCTTCTACGAGAGCCTCAAGCTGACGCGCAAGATCTTGGCCTGCAGCCGCAAATTGCTTTTCGACCACATCAAAAGCATCAAGAAGGCGTGCCGCTGTTTCGAATTCTTTTTTCTTCAGGCGTTGCACAGGACGCGGTTTAAAGTGCCTATCTGTATCAGCGCTTCCGCGTGCCAGCGTTGCCTTTAAACCAGAAAGACCTTTGCCACGAAACGGATCGCGCGCCAAAGTGAGGTCAATCACTTTTCGTGCGTTCATATAGTCGGCATCATCAAGGCTTAAGCGCGCATCAGGATGATCAAGGAGCGCCATCAGAGGAACAACATCAAAATCATGCGCTAAAACTTGCGCAAGCGCCGTCGCCATTCGACCCGCTTTGGAATCACTTAAAGATTGTCCCGCCGAATCGCTGGCTTCAATGGACCAACGTTTCAGTTCGGCACTCACACGCGCAGCGAGCGAACGATCGGGCGTAATAAGTGCTGCCGTTTTATCCGGGGTTTCAAGTGTTTCACGCAATGCAATCGCAATAGCGAGGGCTTCCTCGCGCTCATGCTGCGCTTCGATAATCGTGAGGCCGTCAAGCGCATGATCGAGCGATGTATCAGTGACGCGTTGTGTTGCCGATTTCCATTGATCGGTTGATTCAACCGGCCGCATCGCTTCAGACAGCAGTGTCATGCGCGCGTCAGCAGACTCTGTGACCAAGCCGAGTGGTACGACATCCACTCTTTTGATACCGATCCTTGTGAGGAGATGTGCAAGTTGCGCTTGCGGATGAGAAGGCTCAATACTTTGACCCTCCGCATTTGTTAAAAGTGCGAAGCTTTCCTCATCAAGGCCTTGATCGAGATCAGGCAGAATCACCGCGCCTTTGGGGAGATGCGCGATGGCGGCAAGCAGGGCTGCCGTTGCGGGCATTGAACCCGTCGAACCTGCAGCAATGATCGGTTTATCCGGAGGTACGCTACGAAGGCGCTCCGCCTCTTGATTTAAGAGACGGTGGCGACGCTCGGCCATATCCATCACGCCTTCCGCCTCTTTCAATGCGGGCCAAGCGGCAGCAGCGATCTCTAAAAAATTTCGTGAGATGCGCCAATATTCATCATTCTCGGTCGGCACAAGCGCATGAAGATCGCTCCATGTCTTCTCATGAATGACAAGAGTATCGATGAGCGTGCCCAACGCGTCGGCTAGATCGACCGCATCATGCGGTGTGGCCGCAACGATGAAGCCCTGCGGATCATCGCGCCATCCCTCAGCAAGATTTTTGGTAAAATCATTTGCCGATCCATCACGTAATGTGGCCGATATGCGTTTTGACCACGCCAGAACCAACCGCGTTAAGATGAGGCGTCGTCTAACAGGATCGATATCCGGCAGCAGCGCGGTTTCCGTTTCAATGGCTTCAAATCCATGCTCGAGAATTAGCCGATCTTCGACGTCATCAAGCCCGCCAAGCGGAATGACACGCGGCAGCAGAAGTGCCTCTGCGCTTGAGCGTGTTGCGAGTTCATTTGAAAATGCGCGCGCGGCACGGCGCGTCGGCAGATAAATTGTTGCGTCGGCGAGCGCATGATCTGTTAACGACCAATCCGGAACAAGAATGCCCTTGAGCAGCGCTTGCGCCAGCGTCGGAAGAAATGGCACTCCTGAGGCAATGGTGAAAACGCGCGGCCTTGGCATTGCCATTCGTATCACAATCCCGTTGTGGTTGCGCCATAGGCAAGCCGCGCTTCAGCGGCGGCGATTGCATCCGGTGTACCGACATGAAGCCATTCGCCGTCGAGTCGCAAGCCAAAGAGTCGGCGGTTCGCGATCGCGCGATCAAACAAAAGATTCAGTGAAAAAGGCCCCTCCGGTGTGTCAGCAAAAAGAGCCGATTTGATGAGGGCGACACCCGTATAAACAAAAGGCGCAACCACGCGCTCGGGACGGCGTGAGAGAAGGCCTTCGGCGTCCATCGTAAAATCGCCTAAGCCGTCATAACCCGTGATCTGAAGCCCGCCTGCGACAAGCAAAAGAATATCCATATCATCGGGCCGAAAGGCTTCGGCCAACCGATGGAGATTGCTTTGCGGACCATTGATGAAAAAAGAATCGGCATTCAAGATAAAGAAGGGGGCTGATCCTAAGAGCGGAAGTGCCCTTTTTATACCTCCGCCTGAATCAAGAAGGCGATCTGTTTCATCTGAAATTTTGACGTGGCGATAATCCGAGCGATCGAGAAATGTCCGGATCTGCTCGCCGAGGTGATGAATATTGACAACGATTGTATCAACTGACGCTTTGGCTAGAAGATCAAGATTATGCGTGAGCAACTCTTTTCCTGCCACTTTGATGAGCGGCTTCGGACATGTCTGTGTGAGAGGCCGCATGCGTAAGCCGAGTCCCGCAGATAAAATCATTGCCGCGTGTGGTAAAGAGATCACGCCTTTTCCCCGTCAAAGAGTTCGGGCACGATCCTGCTAAACCATGTCTTGAGCGGCGCAAGTGCGGGATAAGCGAGATTGCGCTTAAGATAGGCGCGCATATGCGATAAATGACGAAGATAATCGGGCTTATGATCGCGCCGATCGAGCCGAACAAATATTCCCAGTATTTTTGTCACACGTTGCGCGCCATAAATCGCATAAGCATGAAGGAATTGATCGAGTTTGAAATCCGAATCAGAGGCTTCACGCAGATCTGCATAATGTTTGATGAGTTCGAGTTCGAGTGCCTCGGGAATAGCTATGCGCGCATCTTGCAAGAGTGACGCGAGATCATAGGCGGGATGGCCATAAACCGCATCTTGAATATCGATCACGCCGATGCGCTGATAGCCTTCACGCCCTGAAAGCCAAAACAGATTGGGCGAATGATAATCACGCAAGGTCCATGTTTGACGATCTTTAAGACAAGGTTCAATGAAGCCGCGCCAGAGATCAAAAAATTGTGTTCGTGCTTCGTCAGACAATGGTACTTTAGAAAACGCAGGATAATACCACTCAAGAAAAAGTTCGACCTCTGTCAGAAGGGGTTCAAGATCATAAGAGGGTAGGCGATAGGACTCTCGATCTTGTCTTATAATAAGTTGCGGTAAATTTTTTGCATGAAGATGAGCAAGAAGCGATACGGCCTCACGATAGCGATCCGCCACGGGCACCTGATCGCGTGTAAGACCTTCCACGCCAAAATCTTCAACAAGTGCTAATCCATTTTCAATGTCGGCAGCAAAGATTATCGGCGCACTCACGCTTTGTTCATGAAGCGCCTGGGCCATCGCCACGAATGAACCAAGCGAATCGGAAAGCCGCGCAAGCGTGCGATAGGTTTTGCCATCGCGCAGAATAGGCCCTGCAATTGGTGGTGGCGCGTGCATCAAAATCGCGCTTGAGCCATTCTTGGTGAGACGCTCAAAGTGGCGGCCTGATGCATCGCCGGCAATCGCGAGACGCTTTGCAGACAGCCAGCCTTGAGGGGCCAATAGAGTCGTAACATCCATCATGCTTTTAAGACGTGAAATATCATCCCGTCGCGCTGTCACAATAATCGCCCGACCAATGCCCTGAGTATTGGGCTTTAATGACAGATGAATGTCGATATCCGCGCGCGCTTCAAGCTCCGGCGCATGGCTTGCCCACTCAACGAGGGAAAGTGAGTCGCGCGATAATTCATCAAAGCCGAGCTCAATCAACTCGTCGGGTTCGCGCAACCGATAAAGATCGCAATGGATCACGGAGAGATTCAGCGTGTCATAAGTTTGAATAAGTGTGAAAGTCGGACTTGGGACTTCAAGCGTATCATTATTCGCCAAAGCGCGGATCAATGCGCGTGCAAAGGCTGTTTTTCCTGCACCAAGATCACCCGAGAGTGTAACGAGATCGCCTTTCTGCAAGCAGGGTGCGAGCAAGCGCGCAAAAGCGATGGTGTCATCCTCATCCGCGACATCGAAAAGCCAGCGTGTGGAATTCAGGTGAGGAGCAGCACTGTGCGGCGTCATGCGGCTTTTGTGGCGCCGTCAGCGGGGAGCGCTTGGGGGAAGGTGCATGTCACGATTGTTCCACGACCGGTTTCGGACTCAATCGAAACATGGCCGCCATGCAATTCGACCAACGCACGCACAAGAGAAAGACCCAAGCCCGCGCCACGATGGCGTGTCCCGCCGCTGCGTGTTTCAAACCGATCAAACACATGAGGCAGCAAATCAGACGGAATGCCGCGACCTTCATCTTCGACTTCGATAATCAGCTCATTCTGCGCGCGACGGGCGTGCACGTTGATCGTCTGCCCCTTGTCGGAGAAGCCGATGGCGTTTGAAATCAGATTGAAGAGGATTTGGCGAGTACGTTTTTCATCAAGTGACACAACACCGATTGTTGGCTCGATATCGATCTTCAATTCGAGTCCCAATTCCCGCATTTGGTCTTTGAGGCCAATGACCGCTGAATCGATGAGGGGCAGCAACTCAACGTTGCCAATCGACAAATCAATTTCGCCGCGATCAAACGACGCGAGATCGAGAATGTCGTCGATGATCGCCATCAACGCATTCGAGGATTGGAGAATATGGCCGGCATAGTCGGATTGCTTACTGGTGAGTGATCCCGCTGTTCCGCTCGCAAGCAATTCCGTAAAGCCGATGACATTGGTAAGTGGCGAACGCAATTGATACGAAACGTGATGCACGAAGTTCTCACGCAATTTTGCAGCGCGCTCGAGCGCTTCATTCTTTTCAGTCAACGCACGTTCGACATTCACAATGGCTGACACATCGATAAAGGTAACGAGCGTTGAGCCGTCGGGAAGGGGTGCGAGTGTACAATCGACAATCGAAGCGTCATGCCGCTCCATGCGGTAGAATTGAGCTTGGCGACTATCGGTAACGCCCGCGATCATACCCTTGATGGATGACCACACATCAACATCGGCATAGAGATGATGGGCATCGAGAATAACTTGATCGATATGCGGATGATTTTCGAGGCGCTTCGGATCAAGTGCCCAGATTTTTTCGAATGCCGGATTATTAAATTTATGCCGCCCATCGGTACCAAACACTGCGACGCCTTCTTTAAGTGAATCAAGCGTCTCGCTCTGCACACGGGTAAGCGCGTTAAAGCTCGATTGCAGATGGAATTGCGCAGTTACATCGTCAAAGAGATAGGTGACACCGCCTTGCGAGTTCGGATTGATGACGGCGCGCAACATGCGACCACCCGGAAGATACCAAGTCGCTTCGCGAGTTTCGATCTGCCTATAATTTTCGAGGAGCGTCGCTTTCCAGCCTTTATAGTCAGCTTGTTCCGGCAGACGCCGCGCATCGCGCAAGCGATCAAGAATTTCGCTATCCGTCGGCGTGGTCTTAATAAAGTCGTCATCAAGTTGCCAAAGCGTCCGATAAGCCAGATTACAGAAAACGAGTCTTTGTTTCTCGTCAAAGATGGCAACAGCAGTTGGCAATTGATCAAGCGTTCGCACATGATTGGCCATTTGCCGTTCAAGATCACTGCGAATAGATTCAAGATCGGACACGTCAGCCGCATAACCAATTGAGCCGGCTGCCAAAGGTGTTTCAACGAGATCGAATATACGACGCTCGCCCGCAATGATAAGAGGTGAGCGTGTTTGGAACACATCACCACGCGTAATAGTGTCAGCCGAGTCTTTCCGAATGGTGGCGTCGAGCAATTCGAGCTGACGGGCGATTGCATCCGCGCTGTTTTCAGCATCGACCGCGAAGGCATAAGGTTCATTCACCCAAGTCAGGCGCCCGCTGCGGTCGCGAAGCCAGATCGGTTGCGCAAGAGTATCCAGCATCGCGCGCAAACCAAGTGTTTCAACTTTGAGATTTTCATGATCGCGCGCGAGGTCAAGATAATCTTGGCGCTGGCTGCTGACATCTTTGAGCCGCATGACCGCGCGGCCTCCAAGCGGTCGGCCTTGCGCTTCCACATAACGGCCTGTCTTGGTTTGAAGCACGAGTTCGAATGGCGTGCCATCGCGCCGTAAGGTATCGACGGCCGCCTCAATTGATTGCGCGCGCTTTGGTGCCAACCATTGGCCGAATGCCAAAGGATGACCGCCGCCGGTTGCCTCTGCGAGAAGGGCATGATCACCCGCGAGAGACGGGTCGGCACCCTGTTCGGCCCATGTCACGATGAGATGCGCGTCCGTCATCAGGAGAGTCGAAAGGCGATCGCGCTCGAGTCTCAACTCCGCATTTGATTTTTGAAACTCTGCAAGGACCGCTTTCTCACGACGGCGTTCCGACAAACGCCCATAGGTCACCGCACCGAATAAAAGGCCGAGTCCCGCGCCCAGCGCGACATAGCCCGCACCAGAAAGGTCGCTCGCGCCAACCCATCCGATCAGGCGTGTCCATTCGCCATTCACCATCATCAATGCCGGATCCCGATCGCCCCTGACGCGGCGCTGCCTGTTTCAACACGCACTCCGCGAATCACTTGCACATTACAATCGTCGTGACTCGCGGTGGAAGGGGGTAAAGGAGGAATGCGGATAAAGAAAAAGCCCGACTCTCGCCGGGCTTTTGATGAATTCGCGATAAAGCCGCATCTCAGTAGCGGTAATGATCCGGCTTGAACGGGCCATTCGGCGAAAGCGTGAGATAATCCGCCTGCTTTTTGCTGAGTGTCGTCAGCTTCACGCCGATTTTGGCGAGATGAAGCGCTGCGACCTTCTCGTCGAGATGCTTCGGGAGCGTGTAGACCTTGCGCTCATACTGGCCGGGCTTCGTCCACAATTCGATCTGCGCCAGCGTCTGGTTGGTAAACGACGCCGACATCACGAAGGAGGGATGGCCGGTCGCATTGCCGAGATTCACGAGACGGCCTTCGGACAACACGATAATGCGCTTGCCATCAGGGAATTCTACTTCATCCACCTGCGGCTTCACATTGTGCCACTTGAAGTTTTTCAAAGCGGCAATCTGAATTTCGGAATCAAAGTGACCGATATTGCAGACGATGGCGCGATCTTTCATCTCGCGCATGTGATCAACGGTGATCACATCGAGATTGCCCGTCGCGGTCACGAAGATATCAGCGCGCGGCGCCGCATCTTCCATGGTCACGACTTCATAACCTTCCATCGCCGCTTGCAGTGCGCAGATCGGATCGATTTCCGACACCATCACGCGGCAACCGGCATTGCGCAGCGAAGCGGCAGAGCCTTTGCCCACGTCACCAAAGCCCGCAACCATGGCGACTTTACCGGCCATCATCACGTCGGTACCGCGACGAATGCCGTCAACGAGTGACTCGCGGCAACCATAGAGATTGTCGAATTTCGACTTCGTCACCGAGTCATTCACATTGATGGCAGGGAAGAGCAATTTGCCTTCATTCGCCATGTTATAAAGACGATGCACGCCTGTCGTGGTTTCTTCCGTCACGCCTTTAATGGCCGTGCCATTGCGCGTGTACCAACCCGGATTGCTTTTCAAGCGCTTCTTGATTGACGCGAAAAGAATTTCTTCTTCTTCATTAGTCGCACCATCGAGAAATGCGGTGTCGCCATTTTCTGCGCGAATCCCAAGATGGATGAGGAGTGTAGCATCACCACCATCATCGAGAATCATGTTCGGCGTGCCACCATCGCCCCATTCGAAAATCTTGTGGGTGTAGTCCCAATAATCCTCAAGCGACTCGCCCTTGATCGCGAAGACCGGCGTGCCGGCCGCAGCAATCGCTGCAGCGGCGTGATCTTGCGTCGAATAGATGTTGCATGATGCCCAACGGACATCGGCGCCGAGCGCCTTCAATGTCTCGATGAGAACGGCCGTTTGAATGGTCATGTGGAGCGAACCGGCAATGCGCGCACCCTTCAAAGGCTGCGCGGCGCCATATTCCGCGCGAGTGGCCATCAGGCCCGGCATTTCGGTTTCGGCGATGTTGATTTCTTTGCGGCCCCAATCGGCGAGACCAATATCGGCAATGCGGTAGTCGTTGAAATGCGTGGACATGGTGTTCCTAACAGCAGTGTGGAGGGAAAGGGTGATGCGTTGAGCGCCGCTATATCAGCGCGCCCCTGCCAAAGCAATCTCGATATAAAGAAAACTTTATATCATCCCCGAGAGGATTATTCGTCCTCGCCGAACCTGTCAGCGACAAGGGCCGTGAGCGCCGAGATGGCGGCGTCTGCCTCTTCGCCGCGCGCGGCGAGGGTGATGGTCGAACCAATTCCGGCCCCGAGCGTCAGAATACCCATGATGGATGTGCCGCCGACGGTCTCACCCGAGCGGGTGACCGTGATATCCGCTTTAAAACTGTCAGCGCATTGGACGAATTTGGCGGTCGCGCGGGCATGAAGGCCCTTCTTATTGACGATCTCGACGTCGCGCCGGATCCACTCTTCACTCATAACAGCCTCTGGTTGTTCTATTTGCCCGCCAGAACCTGACTTGCGACATTGATATATTTCCGACCGGCATCTTGGGCTTGGCCCACAGCATGGCTCAAATCACAGTCACCGCGCACGCTGGCGAGTTTGATGAGCATCGGAAGATTGATCCCGGCAACAACCTCGGTGCGGCAGGTGCCCATAACCGAAATCGCGAGATTTGAAGGCGTGCCGCCGAACATGTCGGTCAAAACGACAACGCCGTCGCCACTATCCACCTCTTGAACCGCGGCTATGATTTCGCCCCGACGCATATCCATATCGTCCTCGGGGCCAATCGTGACGGTCTGGATTTGTTTTTGGCGACCGACAACATGCTCGAGCGCTGCGAGAAATTCGACCGCGAGCCGCCCATGAGTCACAAGCACCATGCCGATCATCGGGGGCGTTTCCCCATGAGATCGTGCGGCGCCAAAAAGGGGCCTGCGTTCACATCTATCGGGGAGAGCTTCGTCTTTAGCACCTGGTCGCTCACTCGATCACTTTGACAGGTCCCAAACCAAGCGCGATCAGAACATTGTCCGCGCTCTCTGGTGTTACCGAGACCCGCCGAAGGTTTAAACCCAACACGTCCCCGATGCCATCCTCTGACTCGGGAAGACGAGCTTCTAGCACGGATACGCAATCCGCGAGAAGACGGATTGCGGCCCGATCTTCGACATTTGTTTGGCCGATGCCAAGGCCCCGAATTTCGATCTGTCCCCGGATCATAGGATGACCTTCAGCGAGAATTTGGGTGCCATAGCGCATCAGGTGGATGCGATCATCGCCCACCAGAGCTACCTCCAAACCACGAGCTTGACCGAGTTCGATCAAACGACGCGCTAAAGTTGACTTTCCGCTGCCTGATGGTCCTCGGATCAGAACGCCGGCGCCATCAACAACAACGCATGTGGCATGAACCCACTCGTCTTGATCGGGCTTCATGAGGCGAGGGCCGGCAATCTGACAGTAAACCGCGCACCCTCAATAGTGCCTTCGGCATTCATGCGATTTTCAGCCCAAATTCGACCGCGATGTGCTTCAATGATTTGACGCGAGATCGAAAGGCCAAGACCAGAATTTTCGCCAAAGCCGCGATCAGGTCGGTCAGTGTAAAAACGGTCGAAGATTTTTTCAAATGCATGAGCGGGAATGCCGGGACCATCATCATCAACAGTGATCACAACGGCTTCGGGCTCCCGTGTTACCGTTACACGAATTTCACCGCCATCTTCAGAGAAGGATTTGGCATTGTCGATTAAATTATTGAGTACCTGACCGAGACGTGAATCATGACCCATTATGGTTGCGTGTTGTTCAGTGATGAGGCCCTTGCCCCGTAATAATTGAGTTGTCACCTGCTCGCCTGAGCGGATTGAATTCGCGACATCGACAACTGTTTCTGCAAGGCGCAGAATATTTACCGGCTCGGCTTCAACACGCGCCAGTTCGGCATCGAGGCGTGATGCGTTTGAAATATCGCTGATGAGACGATCAAGTCGCTGCACATCATGTTTGATCACATCAAGCAAACGCATACGACTGTCATCGCTCCTGGCGAGCGGCCATGTTTCAACAGCGCTTCGCAAAGAAGTGAGGGGATTTTTCAATTCATGGGCGACATCAGCTGCGAAGCTCTCAATTGCTTCGATGCGATCATAAAGTGCGCGTGTCATGTCGCGCAACGATCCGGAGAGATG
>CAWUMH010000005.1:0-31278 GCA_963923565.1 uncultured Alphaproteobacteria bacterium | reverse complement strand
ACCTTTTTCATCGCGCGTGTGAAGAAGCGGGAATAAAGCAGATGCAAAATAGCATGCTCGATGCCGCCAATATATTGATTAACAGGCAACCATCCGTCGACCACATCGCGCTCAGTCGGACGATCTTCGATCCAGGGATTCGTAAAGCGTGCGAAATACCATGATGAATCTACGAACGTATCCATCGTGTCGGTTTCACGACGCGCGGCTTTGCCACATTTAGGGCAGTCGACATGTTTCCATGTGGCATGACGCTCAAGCGGATTGCCGGGAACATCAAAGGTCACATCATCGGGAAGCTTAACCGGCAGATCCTTGATCGGCACAGGCACCACGCCGCATGATTCGCAGTGAATCACGGGGATCGGACAACCCCAGTAACGTTGCCGTGAAATGCCCCAGTCGCGAAGCCTGAAATTGACTTTGCGTGTTCCTACAGGCTTGCTGTTGACGATCTCTTTTTCGAGACGCTTTGCAACCTCTTCTTTTGCAGCATCAATCGTCAAACCATCAAGGAACGACGAATTGCAAAGTTTGCCATCTCCATCAAAAGGCGCGTCGCCAACAGAATATGTTTTGGGATCTTGATCTGCGGGACATACGACAGTCTTGATCGGCAGCTTATAGGCGGTCGCAAAATCAAAGTCGCGCTGATCATGGGCCGGACAGCCGAAGATCGCGCCGGTACCATAGTCCATTAAAATGAAATTCGCGACGTAAACAGGAAGCGTCCATGAAGGATCGAACGGATGGGTTACGCGAAGCCCTGTATCGAAACCTTTCTTCTCAGCCTTGTCGATGAGCTCTTGCGCGGTTCCCATTTTGCGGCATTCATCGATGAATGCCTGAAGCTCTGGATTTTTCTCCGCAACAATTTTTGAAAGCGGATGTTCTGGAGCCAAAGCGATGAAGCTTGCACCGAAAAGAGTATCAGGACGCGTCGTATAAATTTCAATCTCTGACTCACCCTGCGGTGCGTTGCCCTTGTCGAGTGCGAAACGAACCGAAAGTCCTTCCGAGCGACCGATCCAGTTTTTTTGCATCAAGCGAACTTTTTCGGGCCAGCGCTCAAGACGATCAAGCGCGTCATTCAGATCTTGCGCATAGTCAGAAATTTTAAAGAACCATTGTGTGAGCTCGCGTTGTTCAACGAGTGCACCTGAACGCCAGCCGCGACCTTCAATGACTTGTTCATTTGCCAAAACAGTTTGATCAACCGGATCCCAATTTACTTTGGCTGTCTTACGGTCGATCAAACCGGCGGCTAGAAAGTCTACGAACATCCGTTGTTGATGTTTGTAATAAGATGGGTCGCAGGTTGCGATCTCCCGATGCCAATCGAGCGAAAGACCCATGCTTTTGAGCTGGTCACGCATGGTCGCAATATTGGAATAGGTCCATTTTGCTGGATGGCTTTTATTGGCCATTGCGGCATTTTCCGCCGGCATACCGAAAGCATCCCATCCCATCGGATGCAAAACATTGAACCCGCGCGCCCGCTTATAGCGAGCGACCACATCGCCCATCGTGTAATTGCGGACATGACCCATATGAATGCGTCCCGAGGGATAGGGAAACATTTCGAGCACATAATATTTTGGTCGGGGATCTTCGTTTTTGGTCCGAAATAATTCTTTTTCGTCCCAGGTCGCTTGCCATTTCCGCTCAGCTTCACGGGCGTTGTAACGCTCGGTTCTCATGATTTATCCGGGTGTTCTCTGCATAAAAAACAAAAACAGCGCGCCGACTCTTGCCTCGCGCGGGTCGGGCGGACTAGGACACGATTGGGCTTTGGGGTCAATGTCCCAAAAAAGCGGGAAGGGCGGCACATGACACAAACCGAACCCGGCGAGATCAAGAACCGCTATCAGACCATACGCCATGCCGTTCAGCGATCCGCGCGTGATGCGGGCCGTGTCGAGACCGACGTCACGCTCGTGGTCGTTTCCAAGACCTATGGACCGACCGAGATTGAGCCCGTTCTATTGGCGGGACATCGGACTTTTGGCGAAAACCGGGTTCAGGAATCGCAAGGCAAATGGCCAGCGCTTAAAGCGCGCTTTCCCGATGTCGAGCTCCATTTGATCGGACCCTTGCAGAGTAATAAGGCCAAAGAAGCCATCGCGCTCTTTGACGTCATCGAAACCGTTGATCGCCCGTCAATTGCCGAGGCTCTGTCCAAAGAATTTGTGAAAACCGATCGCAGGCCGAAGCTTTATGTGCAGATCAATACGGGTGAGGAGCCGCAAAAAGCGGGCGTATCACCGAAAGAGGCTGATAGCTTCTTAAAGCGTTGCCGTGAGGAGTGGGGTCTCGCGATTTCCGGACTTATGTGTATTCCGCCTGTCGATGAGCCGCCTTCGCCGCATTTCGCGCTTCTTCGCAAGATTGCCGAGAGAAATGGCCTTCAAACTCTCTCGATGGGTATGAGCGGCGATTTTGAGGCGGCCATCCAAGTCGGCGCCACCCATGTGCGGATCGGGAGTGCCATCTTTGGGGCGCGGAGCTGACCCCCATCTCCGCTCAATCAATCACGTAATGATGATCTTCGTTCGCCGATTGAGGTATGTGAGGAAAAGGCTCATATCCTTGCGGCTGAGAGCGATGCAGCCCTCGGTTGGCTTTAGGCCAGGGCGGGCCAGATGGATGAAGATCGCGCTTCCCATGCCGCGTATGGCTGGCTGAGCATTCCAATCTGTCTCAATGACGATGTCATAGAGGTGATCTTCCCGCCACAGTTTCTCGTGAGATAAGGCAAAGGGTATGCGGATCATCCGATTATACCGTGACGATGTCACATCATCGCACCAGCCCATATCGCTCTGGATCGCGTAGCTTGGAAAATCGAAGCTTCTGCTACGCCATTGATCGAGCCGCACATAAATCCGTAAAGGCGTGAGTGTTGCTCGGGGCGTTCCGCCATCTCCTTCGCGCTTACGCGTTATGACCCCGCTTCGGCCGATGGCGCAGCGGAGTTTGAGGCCGCAACCCTCCAACATCGCTTTGGTGCGGTCGAGCGGATTAAGCCGAAGAAAAAACACCGTCATGTCAATGCTACCGTTACCACCGAATTATCTTGCATTTTTTGATCGTCGAAGGAAAGGTCATGCGAAGAAAGACGTCTCTTTCTATGCTTTTTGAATCATTGGCACAAAGCAGGATCGAATAATGCTCCGCTCTTCGTCTGTTTTAATCCTTGGCCCCGACACCCAAGAGATTACAGCGGTTGCCATTCAGTTTGAATATGAAACCGATTTTGATGTGATTCAATTAAGTACCTCAGACTCATCGCTAAGTCAGGCAGATCTAGAGCGAGTCGATGCTTTATTGATTTTATCTCAGGCTGACGAAAATAAAATAAAACTATATCAGGAACAAGGTTATTGCGGCCCAACTATCGGGCTAGGAGTCAATTTCGCCGGTTTAACCGAGCAGATTTCGCTACCCGTTAGAGCATCATATCTTGTTCAGAGGGTAAAGGCTCTTATCAGAAATTTTCAATCCCGCTCCAACATGTCTATTTCTGTCGGGCCTTTTAAGCTTTACCCCGCTTCACGGTCTTTGATTTCATCAAATGGTGACGAACAGAAACTCACAGATAAAGAAGTTGAGATATTGCGCTTTCTGCATCGGGCGCGTGGAGAAATTGTTGCGCGTGAAGAGCTATTAACTCATGTGTGGGGCTATCATGAATCTGTGACAACTCACACGCTCGAAACCCATATCTATCGCATTCGACAAAAAATCGAAACCAATGCAGACATGGCAAATATATTACTGACTGAGTCGGGTGGCTATAGGCTGGCCCAAAAGGTCGCCAAGGATTAATTATGGCACTCAGCGATGATATAGAACTGTTGCGGCAGCTCGAATTCTTCAATGTGTTTTCGGATGATGCGCTGCGCATGATCCTTTTTGCGACCGAACGGCAAAAGCTTAATGAGGGAGAAAAGCTTTTTTCGAAAGGAAGTCCATCAACCGGTGGGTATATTGTTGAAAGTGGCTCAATCGCGTTGTCCGATGATCTAGTAGAAGCTGAACTTGAACGTGTTGGCCGTGGCGCATTGATTGGTGAGATTGCGCTTCTGGCGAGCGGCGAGAGACCTGTTCATGCAATCGCACGTACGGACTCTCAGCTGATCGTGTTGCCTCGAGCATTGATGCATCGACTATTGTCTGAATATCCCGATGCAGCGCAACGGCTTGCTGATCAAATAAACACGCGCTCGTTGGAGTTGTATCAAGCGTTGCAGAATTTAGAGTCGACTGTTTTGTCTAAGCAATCGTGAGGGTCACCGGCACGTGATCCGACGGACGCTCCCATCCGCGTACGTCACGGTGAATTTCAGTTGTTTTAAGCGTGCTCGCTAAATCTTCTGAAACCCAAATATGGTCTAGCCGCCGCCCGCGATTGGACGCTACCCAATCGGCTGCGCGATAACTCCACCATGTGAAGAGCTTCTCCGGTTCAGGCTTCAGCGTTCTGACCGCATCAATCCATTTTCCTGATTTGATCGCGGCATTTAGCTTGTCGCATTCGATCGGTGTGTGTGACACTACATCAATCATTTGCTTGTGACTCCATACATCATGCTCAAGCGGCGCCACATTGAGATCGCCAACGAGCACAGCCTTTTTTGCGGCAGGTTTGTCTTTTTTGCCCCACTGTTTCATCTCATCAAGAAACGCAAGTTTATGTGCGAATTTTTCATTCGCTTCAGGATCGGGAATATCGCCGCCTGCTGGTACATAAAAATTATGGACGACAAGGCCCCCTAGATTTCCGGCCTTATCCGAAAGCTCAACACTAATATGGCGACAATCTGTCTTTCCCGCGAATTGCTTCACGGATTGCGTTGCAAAAGGCAGGCGCGAAAGAACAGCAACGCCATGATAGCCTTTTTGACCGCTTACCGCGATATGTCCGTAGCCAATCTTTCTGAAGTCCGCATGCGGGAACTGATCGTCGGGACATTTGGTCTCTTGAAGGCAGAGAAGATCGGGTTTGGCTTCTTTCAGAAATTTCTGAACGAGTCCCGACCGGAGCCTTACAGAAT
Organism: uncultured Alphaproteobacteria bacterium; assembly: GCA_963923565.1. Classification (GTDB taxonomy): domain Bacteria; phylum Pseudomonadota; class Alphaproteobacteria; order Rhizobiales; family Beijerinckiaceae; genus CAIUPE01. The sequence goes on along the minus strand of CAWUMH010000005.1, from coordinate 26,221 downwards.
TGATGTTCCAGGTCGCAATCGTCAGTGCCATGAAAGCCCCCTCGGCGTGGTCAATGAGACCTAAAGCAGACCGCAGGCACTCGGCAAGGGATAGCTCGTCGAATAATAAGTTATCGTAGCCTATTTTGTTGGCTTAACCGCATCCGGAATTACAAATCCCATCAAATCAGGTTCGTGCTTTGTATCGATTTGGCTTAATTTTATGGTCACCGCATAACCCTGAGGATCTGTCACCGTCCAACTTCTCAGGAGGAGCGTCTTTCGATCAAAGATTAAATTAATCTGGGAGCTTCCCCCGAATGTCGCTGAATCTTCAGCCTCGAGAACAAGCCGATCTTGTTCGACCCGAATATCGCCAATTTTAAATTCCCGCCCAAGATCGATTGATCGTGAAAGGAGAAATTTAAGCGGCGTCAATCCAATCGAATAAAGATCGCGGGTCATCAGCCTTTCATCAATGACGGCAACATTGTTTCCATCAGCGATGATTTTCAAAGCGCTTGGCGGATTATAGTCAAAACGCAAACGGCCGGGCCGTAAAACTGTCAACTGACCCGAAACGCTTTGACCATTTTGATCGGTTTGGGAAAACTTTGCGCTGAACTGTTTAAGTTTTGTCAGCGCGGAATTGACTTCCGCAATCAGTTCCTCGCGCGACATCTCGTCAAGCGACGGCGTACTCTGTGACGCGTCCTGAGTAACATCTGGTGTTTTGGTGGGCGACGTTACAGGAACCGTTACAGCCGGTTGCCGTTGTATCAAATCTGGCGGTCTTCGCGGCGGTAGAGGAATCGTCTTTGCTGCCTCGGCAACTGTGAGTGATGCGAAGAGAATAAGACAAGCAACGGCCGGACGCCGCGCGTCAAGCGGCATGACTGCCATGCCCGCCCGCTTCAATCAGAATCTCGCGTTTTCCCGCATGATTAGGTGAGCCGACAACACCTTCATCTTCCATGCGCTCCATAATGGACGCCGCGCGATTATAGCCGATTTGAAGGCGTCTCTGAATATAGGAGGTTGATGCTTTGCGATCGCGGATCACGATGGCAACTGCCTGATCATAGAGATCCTGTCCCGGTGACCCGAAATTTCCATTGTCGAAGACAGCGCCGCCATCTTCAATATCAGCCTGCTCTTCGCGGGTGACATCTTCTAGATAATTTGGACGTCCTTGAGATTTCAAATGGGCAACGACTTTTTCGACTTCGCCATCCGAGACAAAGGGTCCATGAACGCGGCTGATACGTCCGCCACCGGCCATGAATAACATGTCGCCTTGCCCCAATAATTGCTCGGCACCTTGTTCGCCAAGAATTGTGCGACTGTCGATTTTCGACGTAACTTGAAATGAAATTCTCGTCGGAAAATTTGCTTTGATCGTCCCGGTGATAACATCAACAGACGGCCGTTGTGTAGCGAGGATAACATGGATGCCTGCCGCACGAGCCATTTGTGCAAGCCGTTGAATCGCACCTTCGATATCTTTGCCAGCCACCATCATGAGATCGGCCATCTCATCGACGATCACAACAATAAACGGAAGCGGTTCAAGCTCCATCACTTCATTTTCGAAGATGGCCTCACCTGTGTCGCGATCAAATCCGGTTTGAACCGTACGGGAAATTTGTTCGCCTTTGGCTTTGGCTTCTGTCACGCGCGCATTAAAGCCGTCGATATTGCGAACGCCCAATTTGGACATCTTCTTGTAACGCTCTTCCATCTCGCGCACCGCCCATTTCAAGGCAACGACTGCCTTACGGGGATCGGTTACTACCGGTGTGAGAAGATGCGGAATGCCATCATAAACTGAAAGCTCAAGCATTTTCGGATCAACCATGATCAAGCGGCATTCTTCCGGTTTCAACCGGTAGAGAAGCGAAAGGATCATGGTATTGATTGCAACTGACTTACCAGAACCTGTTGTACCCGCAACGAGAAGATGCGGCATACGCGCCAGATCAACGATGACCGGCTCGCCGCCGATGGTCTTGCCAAGGGCAACCGCCAATTTCATTTGGCTCTCGACAAAATCCTTATTGTTGATCAATTCGCGCAGGAAAACGGTCTCTCGCTTTTGATTGGGTAGCTCAATACCAATCGCATTACGACCCGGAACAACAGCGACGCGTGCCGACACAGCGCTCATCGAGCGCGCGATATCATCAGCAAGACCAACAACACGTGAAGACTTAATCCCCGGAGCGGGCTCTAATTCATACAGTGTGACGACGGGACCTGGCCTTACATTGCCGACATCGCCGCGCACGCCAAAATCATCGAGTACGCCTTCAAGACGGCGCGCATTTTCTTCGAGCGCATCGCTCGACATTACCGGGCCAATAGACTTTTTCGCTTCGGCGAGCAGTGCAACGGGCGGAAATGTGTAGAGCTCGAGTTGGTTCGATGATTTTTTCGGCTTCGCTGCCTTAACAGGTGTACGTTGCCGCCGCGGTTCGACAACAGGCTCTTCATAGGCCTCTTCCTGCTCGGTCGCAGGCTCATAATTAAAACCAGGTTCGCGGCGGGCTGTTCTACGGTCGTATGTTCCGTCACCCTCATCTTTTGAAGGCATTATTTTCCGGACAAGAGATGCAACAAATTGTCCAATTAAAATGAAAGGCGAGAACAGACTTTTAAGTCTTCCGAACCAAGTTGATTTGGTTTCGTCATGATCATCCTCATAGGATGAGTGATCATCGTCTTCATTCTGTTCGCGATAATCACTGTGGGACCGATTGCGCGTGAAACTAAAGCCCGATCCAGCAGCTAAACCAAAAATTGAAAAAAAGCCGAAAGCCAACATCGCGAAAGGTTTAACGGGAATGCCCTGAACAGGAGGCAAGGAGGCAAGGAACGCTAAAATTGCATCACCGATGATTCCGCCGAGCCCGATGGGGAGAGGCCAAGAGCCCATAATCGGCAAAGCCCCTAGAATCGCTGCTGTTGAAAGAGCTCCTAAACTCCAAAAGAACATCCGCCAACGTATGTGAGTAATTCTTGCGGCACTCACGAGTTTCAATCCGAGAAAGCCACCGGGTGCAACAAGCGCAAGCGATGCCAAACCAAAAAGCTGCATCAAAATATCAGAGAGAATCGCGCCTGGGCGTCCCATGAAATTATTCACCGGACTATTAATCGCCTGATTAAGGCTCGGATCTTGTGCAGACCAGGTCACAAGCGCAATCACAATTGCGATCACGGCAACGAGCGTTATGATTCCGATAATTTCGGAAAGTCTCTGCGCAATAAATACACGGACATAACCGACAAGATCGGCGAATTCGAGATGACGCGAACGGGAAAGACGCATTGACTGGCCGTAAAACTAAATGAATGACCATTTGTAGCGGAGGCAGGGTTAATGCGTGATTAACCTCGCGATATGACAAAAAAAGGGCGGCCCTTAGGCCGCCCTCGAAGTTTCTGGGAGGAACTTCGCTTCGAAGCGTTAGAGGCTTCGGAGGCTCGATCAGTAATTGTAAGCGCGCTCGCCGTGGCTTGCGATATCGAGACCTTCACGTTCCTGTTCGACCGGAACACGAAGCCCGATAACGACATCAACAACCTTGTAGAGGATTGCCGAGCCAACGCCGGACCAGACCAGAGTCAGCAACACTGCTTTGGTCTGGGTCCAGACTTGCCCACTCATCGTATAGGCACCTTCGACGATTGAGCCGGGATTGCTGATGTAATCAGCAATGCCAACGCCGCCGAGTCCCTTGCTCACGAGGATGCCGGTGCTGATCGCACCGATGATGCCGCCGATGCAGTGGACGCCGAAGACGTCAAGCGAGTCGTCATAACCAAAGGCGTTCTTCACGGTCGAGCAGAAGAAGAAGCACACAGCACCTGCCACGAGACCAAGAACAACCGCACCCATTGGACCAGCAAAACCCGAAGCTGGCGTGACAGCCACGAGACCGGCAACCGCACCCGAGACGAGACCAAGGAGTGACGGCTTACCCTTGGCAATCCATTCGACGAAGAGCCATGAGAGTGCCGCGGCTGCGGTAGCCACCATCGTGTTCACGAAGGCCAAAGCTGTGACGCCATTGGCTTCGAGATTGGAACCGGCATTGAAGCCAAACCAACCGACCCACAACAGTGCTGCACCAATCATCGTCATGGTAAGCGAGTGTGGAGCCATCAGTTCTTTGCCGAAGCCCGTGCGTTTGCCGATCATCAAAGCGCCCACCAGACCGGCAATACCGGCATTGATGTGAACGACGGTACCGCCAGCAAAATCAAGCGCGCCCCATTGGAACAGAAGACCAGCGTCAGCCGTTACCGCATCGAGATTAGCTTGAGCGACTGCCTTCGCTGCATCATCAGCTGCACCAGCCAAGGCTTTAGCCGCTTCAGCAAGTGCATCCGGACCGGCCCAATACCAAACCATGTGAGCGATCGGGAAATAGATCAGCGTGATCCACAACATGACGAAAACAATCAACGCAGAAAAACGCACGCGCTCTGCAATTGCGCCAACAATCAACGCCGGCGTAATCATCGCGAATGTCATTTGAAACGCCATGTAAACAAGCTCAGGAATGACAACGCCATTCGAGAAGGTTGCAACAGTCGAGTCAGGCGTAATGCCAATCAAGAAGGCCTTTGAAAGCCCGCCGATATAGGGGTTCAGGCCACCACCATTGGTGAAGGCGAGAGAATAACCAAAAGCGATCCAGATAATTCCAACCAAAGCGACAATCGTAAAAACTTGCGCCATGACAGAGAGCATATTTTTGGTCCGAACGAGACCGCCGTAAAAAAGCGCAAGACCCGGAACCGACATCATCAGCACGAGCGCTGTTGAAATAAGCATCCAGGCGGTGTCGCCTTTATTCGGTGTGGGCGCATCGCCCGCATAGGCTAGACTGCCGGCGAACGTGGCAAGCGCTAAGCCTCCGAGCAGTGATTGAAAAGAACGAGAGAAAGTCATGAGATGTGCTCCTGCGGCTCGCGTGTCAGAGCGCGTCATTGTCGCGCTCGCCGGTCCGGATGCGGACCGCTTGTTCGATGGGAACGACGAAGATTTTGCCGTCACCAATCTGGCCGGTTTTGGCGGCTCCGGTGATGGCGTCGATTACCTTGCCGACGAGCTCGCTCGCTACGGCGACCTCAATTTTGAGTTTCGGGAGAAAGCTCACGGCGTATTCGGCACCGCGATATATTTCCGTATGTCCCTTCTGCCGCCCATAACCTTTGACTTCAGTAACCGTCAGTCCATGGACACCGAGTGAGGTCAATGCATCGCGAACCTCCTCGAGCTTGAAGGGCTTAATGATGGCCATCACTATTTTCATGGCGTCTTGATCCCTCGATTTGCCGTCACCGACCGACCGGTCGTGACTTGAGCCTGTTTTCCTTAAAACAAGGCTCGTGCCAGAGGGGTTTTTAACGAAAAAAAGGCCAAATCGGGCGGATTCGATGCTGACGAGAGCATAGAACGAGAGCAGTTGCTTAAAATTTAGGCAGCTTACTTCGTGGCGAGATCGGGCCGGAAACGGATCAAACCCTCTTGGGCGACCGACGCAATCAGGGTGCCGTCGCGGCGAAAAATCGCCCCGCGTGCAAAGCCTCGGGCCCCACCAGTGAAGGGACTATCCTGGGCATAAAGTAGCCATTCATCAGCTCTAAAGGGCCGATGAAACCAAAGCGCATGATCGAGACTCGCCGCCTGGATCTCTCTCTCGAAAACAGTGCGCCCATGCGCGACCAGTGTTGAATCGAGGAGCGTCATGTCAGAGGCATAGGCCAAGACACATTGATGGACGGCGGGATCGTCCGGCAAAGTTCCCGTTGTTCGGATCCAGACATGATAACGGGGCGGAAGACTTTCGCGCGACATATAGCGCTGGAATTCGACGGGCCTTAGTTCAATTGGTCTTTCGCGCTCGAAATATTTCCGCACTGGATCCGGCATCAGCGGCATGACCCTTTCGCGGATTTCCTGTTCGGAGGGCAAAGAATCGGGATCTGGCACATCAGGCATGGTGGCCTCATGGCTAAAGCCTGGTTCTTCAATATGGAACGAGGCCGATAATGTGAAAATCGGCTGGCCATGTTGAATGGCTTTGACCCGTCGTGTCGTAAAGCTTCGACCATCGCGAATACGCTCGACATCATAGATTATGGGCGTTTTCGGATCGCCGGGTAAGAGAAAATACCCATGGAGCGAATGAGGCGAGCGCGCTTCAACGGTGCGACAGGCAGCGACAAGTGCCTGTCCGATAACCTGTCCGCCGAACACTCTCTGCCAGCCTGCCTCCGGATTATGTCCGCGAAACAAATTATCCTCGAGGCGTTCAAGATCAAGAATGGAGAGGAGATCGGATACAGCGCTCATTATGAAACCCATCTGGAGTTATGAATAACTCTAGCGCTAATCTGTATGAAATATCCACCCACTGAACCGATTTGCGTCATTTGAGCAGTCGGCGTAAGGAACACGCCATGTCTGAACAGGGTCATGTCATGCAGCGTTTTGATCTCGTTATTGCGGGTGGCGGCATAGTCGGCATGAGTTTGGCTCTTGCCCTCTCAAGAGTACGCAAGGGCGCCTTGTCGGTTGCTTTGATTGATCGAGCCCACACGTCAACAGACGATCGCGCTTTTGCTTTTTCTGCAGGATCACGACGCTTTCTTGATGCGCTCGGACTTTGGGATCAAATTGCTCCTGAGGCTCAACCCGTCCGTGAGATGGTGATCACCGATAGTCGTTTGAATGATCCTATTCGTCCGGTGTTTCTCACTTTTGGCGGCGAGGCAGCGCAGGGTGAACCTGTCGCACATATGATTCCTGAAAGCGCTGTGTTACGCGCGCTTCAAGCTGCGATCGCCGCATCATCGGTTCATGTTATTGAAGGTGTTGTTGATGATGCCATTGCTGATGAAGCAGGTACGACGCTGCATCTATCTGATGGCCAGACCTATCGCGCCAATCTTCTCGCTGCTTGTGATGGTGCGCGATCCCGCTTGCGTGAAAAAGCGGGAATTGGTTGGCATTTCTGGTCTTATAAACAATCGGGAATTGTTACGACACTTAGCATTGAACGTGATCACGAAGGCCGCGCCGAAGAACATTTTCTGCCCTCAGGACCTTTTGCCCTTCTGCCGTTAACGGATAATCGTTTTTCAATCGTTTGGTCTGAGTCAGACGATCGTGTGCCGTCTCTTCTTGCACAAGATGATTATCTATTTTTGGAAGAGATTGAAAGACGGGCCGGATTACGCTTTGGCCGTATCTCCCTATTGAGCAAACCGCGCGCCTATCCGCTCGCCTTTGGTCTTGCGCGAAAATTCGGTGCCCAACGATTAGCTCTTGTTGGAGATGCTGCGCATCTCATTCATCCCATCGCAGGACAGGGTTTGAATTTAGGACTGCGCGACGTCGCGGCGCTCGTTGAAATCATTTCTGATCAAATTGCGCTTGGTCTCGATCCGGGCTCATCCGCAGTGATCGACTCCTATGATAGCGCGCGCCGTGCCGATACGGTTGAGATGGCCACTTTGACCGACAGTCTCAATCGTCTCTTTTCCAATGAGGCCATGCCCTTGCGTCTCATGCGCGATTTTGGTCTTGGGGTTGTTGATCGATTGCCGACGCTCAAATCGCGGCTCATCCGCGAAGCATCCGCCGCCAATCCTCGGTTGCCGCGCTTGATGCGGGGCGAGACACTGCCAGGGTTCTGAATTCACACGCCCTCGTGATCGAGTGCGGCCACAAGTTTCGAAAGCATCGGATCATCGATACCGAGCTTTTTCATTTCAGTATGCGTTGCGCGGATATAATCCGGGTTGCGCCCTGAAACGCCGACGCTGTGTGTTACGCGATCGAGAAGCGCTTCATGAGTCAAACCGCGAATGAATTGGCTATGGGTGCGGTCCGCCGTATAGGCGATGGCGTTTACGATACGCCCGTCGATCAAGCGTAAGCGATGCTGCGTTTCAAGATAGACGGACGTAACTTGTTCGCGTTCTCGCAAATAATCGATCGTTGCCTTCGCCTTCTCGTTTGGCACTCTAAAGGCAAGCCCCCGACATGAGCCGCCTTTGTCCAATCCGAGAACCAGCCCAGGCCGTTCAGGCGTTCCACGATGATGGACAGATAAAATACACAGCGCGCGATGATAGCCCGAGAGAATTGCAGGAACGCGTTCGACCCAATCAAAGCCGGGCGACCACATTAGGGATCCATAGCCAAAAACCCAAAGATCGCTTTGTGATTCATCTGTCATAAACTTGCCCCTAGCTAACTCCATTGATTGTGGCAAGGGCAGAGCTTTTTCAATGCCAGATTTTAAGGTAAAGAAGGAGCTCGCTTGAGTGTCGGAGCCTGACGTGACGGAAATTCAAAACAAAAAAAAGGATCGCCCGTCGCGCCTTCGCCTTTATTTTGCTCCCGCCCTGTTGCTTGCACTTTCCTTAGTGCTTTCGGTCGGGTGGGTTATGATCTCACACCGCGTCGAAACTCATCTTGATCGCATGATCGCTGATGAAGCGTCTAATGGGCGGCTATGGACATGCGCTAATCGAACCATTGCGGGCTTTCCGTTCCGTATCGAAGTCGAATGTATCGGTGCACAGGTAAAGGTTACGAATGAACCTCATTTCGAAGCCAAGCTCCCGCGTATTATTGCCGTCGCCCAAATCTACGACCCACATCTTGTGATTATTGAAGCGCAGGGACCTTTATTGATCGCCGCATCGGACAAACCAACCGTCAGCGCGTCATGGTCGTCGCTCCGCTCAAGTATTCATATGCAATCAGATCAGATGCCCGATCGTCTCTCCATCGTCGGCGAAGGCCTCACTTTAAAAAGCGAAATGCGCGACCAATCGGCGACAATGACTCATGGTGAGCTTCATATTCGTGTGAAGCCCATCGACGACAAACCTTCGAATGATCTCGAATTTGCGCTACGCGTCCAAGGATTGTCGTCCGATGTGATGCCGGGCGTGCCCGCGTCATTTGAAACGTCGGGAGCGCTTGAACAGGGCATTCAATTTTTGAAATTCAAAGGACCCGAAACAATCGAAACATGGCGGCGTGCGAGTGGTCGCATAAATCTCGAGTCATTTATTATCTCGCGCGGCGAACAAATGCTTGATCTAAAGGGAAAGATTGGCCTCGACGAGCAACGCAAGGCGTCTGGTCAGATCGAATTTACGGGTAAAGGTCTTGATGAATTTTTTAAATCCGCAGGTCTTTCGAAATTTTCGGCGTTACAGACAACAAATTTAAAAGTACCGCTCGTTTTTTCGAATGGGTATCTACTTCTCGGCCCCTTCAAGATGGCCGAGCTTAAGCCACTTTATTGAACCGGATCGTCTTTTGCCTGCCGACCGAAGTCCGGCGTCGCTGAATCCTGTCCGATTTCAATGATTGATCGACGAATAGCGCGCGTCCGCGTGAAATGATCAAATAACGCATCGCCGTCACCCCAGCGAATAGCGCGCTGCAAGGCTGAGAGGTCTTCTGTAAAGCGCCCGAGCATTTCAAGCACGGCTTCTTTATTATTCAAGAAAACATCACGCCACATTGTCGGATCGGATGCGGCGATACGCGTAAAGTCGCGAAAGCCACCAGCAGAAAATTTGATCACTTCTGATTGTGTTACCGCTTCGAGATCCGCTGCCGTTCCCACAATGTTATAAGCAATCAGATGCGGCAAGTGACTTGTAATGGCGAGTACGAGATCGTGATGGGCCGGTGACATTTCTTCGACATTCGAACCAACCCCTTCCCAGAACTGACGCAATTTTGCGACGGCGTCCGTATTTGTTCCTTCGGGGGGTGTCAGAATGCACCAGCGATTATTGAAGAGCGTTGCAAAGCCGGCATCAGGTCCCGATTGTTCAGTGCCTGCGACTGGATGAGCGGGAACAAAGTGAACATGTTTTGGAAGATGGGACTCAACTTGTGAAACGATAGCGCCTTTAACCGAACCGACATCGGAGAGAATAGCGCCGGCTTTTAAAGCCGCCGCAATCTTTTCCGTGACCGAACCACACGCACCCACCGGCACGCATAAAATCACGCAATCCGCATTGTGAACGCCTTCAGTATAATCACCCGTTACGATATCAGCGAGTTTAAGTTCAGTGATACGCCTGCGCGCTGCTTCGGAGGAATCGATCGCAACAATTGTCTTTGCGAGATTTTGACGTCGCACGACACGTGCAAGCGAAGAGCCGATCAGGCCCACACCAATCAAAGTGAGTTGATCGAAGAGGGGCTGTTCGAGGGGAGGGCCAAGGCGATCGGGCACGTCAATTTCTCGTCATGAATTGTTTTAAATTATCAACGACTTTTACATTGGCTTCTTCAGAGCCAATTGTGAGTCGAAGACAATCAGGCAGCCCATAGGCGGCGACGCCACGCAGAATGAGGCCATGCGATGACAGGAAGGCATCGGCATCTTTCGCGGTCTTGCCTGCCGTTTTCGGGAAATGCAGCAGAAGGAAATTGCCCACGCTCGGTGTCACGGTAATACCGAGTTTGCCAATTTCGCTTTCAAGCCAAGGGAGCCATTTGTCATTATGGGCCAGCGATTTTGAAAGATGATCTTCATCTTTCAATGATGCGATGCCGGCTTCAAGCGCCGGACCGCTGACATTGAAGGGACCTCTAATCCTATTCAAAGCATCGACGATTCCGGCAGACGCATAGCACCAACCAAGACGCAAAAGAGCCAATCCATAAATTTTAGAGAATGTCCGCGTCATCACGACATTTTCATTCATGGAGACGAGTTCTATGCCTGAAGCATAATCGTTTTTCCGGACATATTCTGCATAGGCGGCATCAAGCACAAGCACGACATGAGGCGGCAATCCAGCATGAAGCCGTTTGACTTCATCATAGGAAATATAAGTTCCCGTGGGATTATTCGGATTGGCAAGATAGACGACTTTCGTGCGCGGCGTTACGCACGCTAAAATCGCGTCGACATCCGTCTGAAAATTCTTCTCTTTTGCAACAACCGGTGTTCCACCAGCCGCTTGTATCGCAATCTTGTAAACGAGAAAGCCGTGCTCGGTATAAATGCCCTCATCACCAGGGCCAATATAGGCATTGGTGATGAGCGATAATAATTCATCAGATCCCGCGCCGCAGACGATACGGTGGGGATCAAGCCCATACCGGGCACCAATGGTTTCACGCAATTGTGTTGCCGATCCATCAGGGTAAAGCTCAAGTTTTTCGGCAACAGCTTTAAAGGCATCAATAGCCTGAGGCGAAGCACCAAGCGGTGTTTCGTTCGAGGACAACTTATAGACCTTGCCCGATGTCGCCGCGGCACTTTTGCCGGGAACATAGGCCTCAATCGACATCACACCTTGACGAGGAACGGGACGGTTTTGCGGAGACGTCATTTTCTATCCGGATGATTTTTGTGATTGGAGTTGGAACCGCGCTGCGTGACTTCCGACTTCCTGAACGGTTGTCGCAGAAACCTTATGAACAGCAAAAAGTTGTGCAACCATAGCTGTGGTGAAAGTGCCAGGCGCTGAGAGAAGCAGTGATCTTATATCTGATCCTTGATGAAACTCTGTTTCAATCGAAAGACTATTTTTTGCAAGATCGCTAACAATCGCGTCGTTCCAAGTCGTCGTCTCGACATGAAAGATAACAGAGTCACGAACAGCGGCGTCCGTGAGGGGTTTGGAGATCACAAAAACGGGAGTCCCCGCTGGATGATCAGGCCGCTCAACAAAAGGCAGACGCGCAATGATTTTTGGCGCGTCGGGCGCATCAAGGCCTCGCCACCAAGGCGCCGTCGCCTGCCGATTAAAAGCGAAAATACCAAGATCGCCAGCGGCATGTTTCACCGCTTCGATAACATCGGACGTGTGCGCATGGGTTACATAGGGAACGGTGAAACCAAAATGAAAGCGCGCGCTATCGCGCATCCGATCATCGCCCGCCTCAAGACTGGCATGAACCGAATAAGGGGCCTGCACATAAGTGAAGGTCGAGATGATGATACGCCAAATACTTTCAATCGTGTCGAAGGGCAGGAGGCCGCGGTGGCGTTCGGCAAGAACCTTCATCATCGATGCTTCGCGCCCGGGCCGGAAGGCCGAACCGGAATCTTGCGTCTTTTTAACCGCGATTAGCCGATCAATGATGGCGCCCCGCTCAATGAGCAAATCATGCATAGACGCATCGAGCCGGTCGATTTCGCGGCGGAGGTCAGCGAGGGTGGGTTCGGCCATCAGGGCGGTCCGAGAAAGGGTTCAGGGAATGGAATGGCCTGTCATAAAGCGGAAACAGGGAAAGGCAAAGCCGGATTGCGGGATTGTTTAAGGTCGAGGTTCTTGATTCCAGTCCCCGAGTTCGCCATAAAGAACGCCAAGATCCAAACAGGACTGTTATGACCCATCCTGCGGTTCCAGATACCGGTCAACGCAATGAGGCGACGCATCCCTCGAGTGCCGTCGTCCATTTTGGCGCGGAAACCCCTCTTTTTTTGGAGGGAGGCGGCCAACTCGCACCGTGGTCGATCGCCTATCAGACCTATGGACAGCTCAATGCTGAGCGCTCCAACGCCATTTTGATTTGCCATGCGCTCACGGGCGACCAGCATGTCGCCAATGTTAACCCCGTAACCGGTAAGGCCGGTTGGTGGGAAACCATGGTCGGGCCGGGAAAGCCCTTTGATACAAATCGCTTTTTTGTGATTTGTTCCAATGTGCTTGGGTCTTGCCTTGGAACAACGGGCCCGGCCTCGTTTAACCCGGCGACCCAACGCCCTTACGCCCTCGATTTTCCGGTCGTTACCATCCGCGATATGGTCAATGCGCAAGCGCGCTTGATGGACCATCTCGGTATCGAAACGATTTTCTGCGTTGCCGGCGGCTCGATGGGCGGGATGCAGGTTCTTGAATGGGCGGCGTCTTACCCGCAGCGCGTGTTCTCGGCGATGCCGATTGCAACATCAGCCAAACATTCCGCGCAAAATATCGCTTTCCATGAGGTCGGTCGCCAAGCGGTGATGGCTGATCCCGAATGGCGAAAAGGGCGCTATCTCGACGAAGGCACGCGGCCGGAAAAAGGCTTAGCCGTTGCGCGTATGGCCGCGCATATTACCTATCTCTCCGAGCAGGCCCTGCATCGGAAATTTGGACGCAATTTTCAGGATCGCATGGCGCCGACATTTTCATTCGACGCTGACTTTGAAGTGGAATCTTATCTTCGTTATCAAGGCCGCTCTTTCGTTGAACGCTTTGATGCCAACTCCTATTTGTTTCTGACACGCGCGATGGACTATTTTGATCTTGCTAAAGATCATGGCGGAAGTCTCGCACGTGCCTTTTCCGGATCGAAGACAAGATTCTGTGTCATGTCCTTTACGTCCGATTGGCTTTTCCCCACGCGTGACTCACGCGCGATTGTTCATGCCCTGAATGCAGCGGGAGCATCGGTTTCCTTTGTCGAGATTGAAACCGATAAAGGTCATGACGCATTTTTACTTGAACTTCCTGATCTCTTTAATACGACAAGAGGGTTTATCGATTCAGCAGCGCGCGCAAAAGGTCTTACGATAAATGGGGTGAGAACTTCATGACTCTCGTCCCCATTCAAGACGATCATTTTAACGCGCGTGTTGATCTTCATCATCTTGCGGCGATGGTTGCGGAAGGATCACGTGTTCTCGATGTTGGTTGTGGTGATGGAACATTGCTACGCCTTCTTGCCGAAAAACGCGGCGCTGACGCGCGTGGCATAGAGCTATCGCAATCCGGTGTAAATGAATGCGTCGCGAAAGGCCTTTCCGTCATTCAAGGCGATGCGGATTCGGATCTTGTCTTTTATCCGGATCAATCTTTTGATTATGTTATTCTCTCACAGACATTACAGGCAATGAATAGGCCGCGCGATGTCGTCGAACATATGTTGCGAATTGGACGCTATGCGATCGTTTCTTTTCCGAATTTCGGTCACTGGCGTATACGGCTTCAACTTTTGTTTTCAGGCCGTATGCCTGTAACAAAAAATCTTTCATACTCATGGTATGAAACACCGAATATTCATTTCTGCACAATCGATGATTTCACATCACTCTGCAAAGAAATCGATGCAAAAATAGAACATGCCGTTGCGCTTGATCGGTTTGGCATTCCAGTCAGAACCGACTTGCCGCGGTCCTTGTGGAATTTCTTTGGCGAACAGGCTGTTTATGTCTTGTCGCGCGAAAGACGTTAGTCTTTATCCGACAAAGGATGAAGGTCGCGCACCAAGCCCTTTAATCGCTCATCGGGCAGATGCGTATAGATTTGTGTCGTGCCAATATCGGCATGTCCAAGCAATTGTTGCACAATGCGCAGATCAGCACCGCCTTGAAGAAGATGACTTGCAAAAGCATGGCGCAATATGTGGGGACTGATCAGTCGCGGTGATATACCCGCTTCCGAAGCAAGCTCTTTGAGATCACGTGCGAAAGCTTGGCGAGTCATGTGACCGCTTTCACTATCTGACGGAAAGAGCCACGGTGAAGCCTTGAGCGTGTCACTGCCCAATTCGAGATAGCGCGTGATGGCATTTTTCGAGCGCTCTGTAAGAGGCACCAAACGCTCCCGCCCGCCTTTTCCGCGCACCGCCAAGAGCCGGTCTTTCATCCGCGCCACGCGTGCGGGCAAGGCGACGAGTTCTGACACGCGCAATCCTGTCGCATAAAGGAGTTCGAGGAGCGCTGCCAAACGCGCCGCGCGCAGGCGCGCCGGATCGCTTTGATCGACTCGTTCAACCCGTTCGAAAGCGGTTTCGATGAGGCGGTTAACATCGGCGATAGAGAGCGTCTTCGGGAGGGGCCTTTTTTGCTTCGGGGCATCAAGGGTATCGATCGGATTGTCCTTCCGCCGCTTCTCGGCCTGCAGAAAAAAGAAGAACTGGCGGAGGGCCGCCCGCTTGCGGGCAGCGGTCGAGGGCGCAAATCCCGCCGCGGCAAATTGGCCAAAAAGGGCTCTCAAATCGACTGATTCTGCCCCTTCAAGCGTTGTTTTGCGCTTCAAAAGCCGCCCTGCGGCGTCTTCCAGGTCACGGCGATAGGCATCCACCGTGTTTTTGGCCGCCCCTCTTTCGGCAGCCAACATCGCGAGGAAGTCATCGATTGCTGACGAGGGGCTGCTGGGTGGGGAGGCCATGATCGCCAAATGATGCAAGATTCGTTGGTCTTATGCTATGACCCAACCGCTTAGACCGGGGGTTGATGTGAACGAAGCGAATGCGCCTATAAATCTGATCGAGACGGAAGAATCCCGTGTGCTGAAAGCGGCGCTCGGAAATCGCGCCCTTGTTCTTGTCGGTATGATGGGCGCAGGCAAGACGTCGATCGGTAAAAGACTGGCACAGCGTTTGGCCGTTCCGTTCAATGATGCCGATGCCGAAATTGAACGTGCTGCCGGTATGACTATCCCTGAAATTTTCGCGTCCCGGGGTGAGGCCGAATTCCGCCTTGGCGAACAACGCGTGATCAATCGCCTCCTAGGTGAAGGTGCAAGCGTTCTTGCTACCGGTGGCGGTGCTTTCATGAATGCCGATACGCGGCGCAGAATTGCCGAGTCAGGATTATCAATCTGGCTAAAAGCCGATTTCGATGTACTGATGCGTCGTGTCAAAAAAAGATCTAATCGTCCCTTGTTGCAAACTGAGGATCCAGAGAAGACACTCCGTGATCTGATTGATCAACGTTACCCAACTTATGCCGAAGCCACGCTCACAATTCATTCGCGCGATGTCGCGCACGAAGTGATCGTTGATGAAATTATTTCCGAATTGTCCGCACATTTAGGCATTGGCTTACCAATAACAAAAACCTCATCGTCAGATCTCGTCAAAGTTGATTTACCAGGTCGTGCTTATGATATTGTAATTGGAAGCGGTCTTCTTGAATCTGCGGGTGAACGAGTATCCGCTCTGGGTAAAGGCGTCTCTGCTGCCATCGTTACCGATGACACCGTGGCGCAGCATCACCTCGCTGCTCTGTCTTCAAGTTTACGAAAAGCCAATATTCGTTTCGCACCCATAGTTATTCCTTCCGGTGAGAAATCAAAATCGATGACGATGTTGACCAAAGTCGTCGATGGTATTCTTGAAGCCAAAATGGAACGCGGCGATCTTGTGATCGCCTTAGGTGGCGGCGTCATCGGTGATCTCGCGGGTTTTGCTGCGGCAATCACACGACGCGGTATGCGCTTCGTCCAAATTCCCACCACGCTTTTGGCGCAAGTTGATTCTTCTGTTGGTGGCAAAACAGGCGTAAACTCCGATCACGGCAAGAATCTTATCGGCGCTTTTCATCAGCCGAGTCTTGTTTTGGCCGATGTCGATTGCCTTGATACATTATCGAAGCGTGAATTCGCGGCAGGCTATGCTGAAGTTGTGAAATATGGGCTCATCAATGATGCTCCGTTTTTCAATTGGCTCGAAGCCCATCACGAAGGTGTTTTCGCGGGCGGTCCCGATCGAGTTCACGCTATTTCGACCTCATGTCGTGCCAAAGCGGCAATCGTTATGCGCGACGAACGCGAGGAAGGCGAAAGAGCACTTTTGAATTTGGGCCATACATTTGCCCATGCCTTTGAACGGATTGTTGGTTATGACGGCGCCCGCCTTGTTCATGGAGAAGCCGTTGCCATCGGGCTCTGTTGCGCCTTCCGTTTCTCGCAGCGCTTGGGTCTTGCGTCCGGACAAGACGCATCACGGATTGAGCGCCATCTTGAAAAAGTTGGATTGCCAACAAACATACAGTCAATTCGCGGGTGGAATGCAGGGTCCGAACAGATTCTCGAAGCCATGGCACAAGATAAAAAAGTCAAACGAGGCCGTCTGACCTTTATTCTCGCGCGCGGCATCGGCGACAGTTTCATTTCCCCGGATATCGATCCCAGTGATGTTCGCTCTTTCTTGGATGAGCATTTGGCCAGTTAGGTGAAAAGCCGATCATGGAACATTTGAATATTTCAGCGGATCCTTGGTTCGCTCTCGGCATTGTCGTTTTCTGTCTCGCCCTCTCCGCGTTTTTCTCCGGTGCCGAGACCGCATTAACGGCTGCTTCAAGGGCGCGCATGCACGCGCTTGAAAAATCAGGCGATCAAAGAGCAGGACTCGTTAATCGCTTACTGATGATGAAAGAGCGTTTCATCGGTGCCATGCTGATAGGCAACAATGTTGTCAATATTGGTGCGTCAGCCTTTACCACGAGTGTTCTCATTCAATTCTTCGGTGCGGAAGGAACAATTTACGCGACCGTTGTCATGTCGGTGCTCGTCATCATCTTCGCCGAAGTGATGCCGAAGACAATTGCGATTACGAGTCCAGACCGTGCGGCTCTGATTTTGTCGCGTCCCTTGTCTTTGGTTGTCGCACTTTTTGGTCCTTTAACAATGGCAGTCGAAGCGCTTGTGCGTCTTTTTCTCTATCCCTTTGGCATTCGTATAGGTGCCAATGATGCCGTTCTTTCGGCAACTGAGGAATTGCGTGGTGCCGTCAATCTTCTCCACAGTGAAGGCGGGGTCGAAACGGATGCGCAGAAAATGTTTGGCGGATTACTCGATCTCGCCGAGCTCGAAGTGTCCGACATCATGGTTCACCGCACCAAGATGAGAACGATCTCTGCTGATCTTCCCCCCGAAGAAATTGTTAAAGAAGTTCTTGCTTCACCGCACACGCGTTTGCCACTTTGGTCTGAGTCGCCTGAAAATATAATTGGTATTCTTCATGCCAAAGATCTTCTCCGCGCTTATGATGCCGCGGGCGGTAAAGCGTCTCAGCTCGATGTCCGGTCGATCGCTCTAGAGCCTTGGTATGTCCCTGATACGACCTCGCTAAAAGACCAGTTGAAGGCCTTTCTTTCGAAAAAGCTCCACGTCGCCTTGGTCGTTGATGAATATGGCGAAGTTATGGGGCTCGTGACACTCGAAGATATTCTTGAAGAAATCGTCGGTGATATCCGCGATGAGCATGATGTTCGCGTTCAAGGATTGCGAGCGATGCCCGATGGGTCTGTCCGAGTCGATGGATCGGTTCCTATTCGCGATTTAAACCGAGCGATGGATTGGAACTTGCCTGATGAAGAGGCAACAACGATTGCGGGTCTTGTTATTCATGAAGCGCAAACCATTCCAGAAATGGGACAGATATTTACATTCCATTCCTATCGCTTTGAGATTTTGCGTAAATCAAAGAACCGGATTGCGCTGCTGAAGATCACGGCCTTGAATAAAGCAAAGCCGGACGAAAAACGTCTAAATTCCTAGAGTTTTCGTTACCAATTATTAGTCAATATTCCCTAACGTAAGACCATCTGCCGCGCTGGCGGATTCCTCACATGGATGGCTTGCGATGGATTTAGCGACTATTATCGGCCTTGTTGGCGGTTTGGGTGTTGTCGGACTGTTAACCATGCTCGACGGATCGCCCATGGCGTTTGTGTCCGAGCACGCTTTGATTGTTATTTTCGGCGGCTGTGCCGGCGCGACGTTAATTCGTTTTCCCTTGTCGACGCTTATCCACGGGTTCCCCACTGGCATGCGCTATGCCTTTATGATGCACTCGTCAGAACCGCGCGAGTTAATCGAAGAAATCACGAAAATTGCCGATACGGCTCGTCGCTCGGGCGCGGCGGCGCTTGAGCGCGTCATCGTCAAGGATCGATTTTTAGCACAAGGAATCCGCTACATTGCGGACGGTTATGATCGTGAATTTATTCGTGAAACATTGCAGCGCGATACGGACGCCTTTCTTCAGCGGTTAGAGGAAGGCGGGAAAGTCTATCGTGCGATTGGTGACGCTGCGCCTGCCTGGGGCATGATCGGCACTCTGATCGGCATGGTGCAGATGTTCAGTAACATGGAAGACCCGTCAAAGCTTGGGCCCTTTATGGCAATTTCGCTACTGGCAACGCTTTACGGTGCGCTTATTGCCAATCTCATTTGTTTGCCGGTTGCCGATAAGCTTCAGCTTAAACTTGAAGAAGAGGATGTGTGTCGCGCTCTTGTGATTGATGGCGTGATGCAAATTCGCGAAGCAAAGAGCCCGGCGGTTGTGCGCGAAATGCTCGTGGCCTATCTGCCGGTCAAGCATCGCGAAGCGATGGCGGCGGCCTGATCATGGCACGCAAGAAGGGTGGCGGACATGGCGGTGGCGGTCACGGTTGGTTCGTGACCTTTGCTGATCTTATGGGTCTTTTGATGAGTTTCTTCGTGATGCTCGTCGCCTTCTCCACACAAGATCAAGCTAAAATGAAATTGGTTGCCGGATCGATGAAAGACGCCTTCGGCATGCAGGTAAAAAACCAGTTCGCTTCGATGATTGAAATGGATGGAACGCCCACCAAGCCGTTTCTAAAAAATGCGAAATTTTTGCCTCCTGAAAATGGCACCGACCAAGCCGGACCGGTTGTTGGCGAGCGCCGCATGGAAGGTCTCGATCTCGCCACCAATGATCGGACATTCGCGCTTGCAGCGGCTACACTGCGGCAAGCCATTGCCGATATGCCGGAGCTCACAGAGATTTCCAAAAATCTGATCATTCAGGAAACGAAAGATGGACTCGACGTCGCTCTCGTTGATCAGTCTGGGCGCTCAATGTTTGTCGATGGTTCATCCGAGCCGATGCCTTTCGTCAAAGATGCTTTGATTAAATTGGCGGGTCCGATCCGGAAATTGTCGAACAGGATCGCCATTACCGGCCATACCGCCCGCCCGATACCCGGGACAGTGGGTGAGGCATCGCCTTGGGACCTCTCGGTGAGCCGGGCGGCAGCCGTTCGCTCGGTCCTGTCAGAGGCGGGTCTCCCCAAAGACCGCTTCGCCTCCATTGCCGGCAAGGCGGACACCGAGCCGCTCTTTCCTGATAATCCGACTCTGGCCGCTAATCGGCGGATCGACATTCTTCTCCTCCGCGAGCCGCCACCCCTCCCCATTCAGAAGAAATTTTGATTTTTCTGAGCCTTGCAAGGCTTCTTCAAGTCGTTTAGCAAAATCTCGGTAAACGCTAAATTTGGGCGGATTGGAGCCTCGTAATGACCTATGTCGTCGTCGAAAACTGCATCAAGTGCAAATATATGGACTGCGTCGAGGTTTGTCCGGTCGACTGTTTCTATGAAGGCGAGAATATGCTCGTCATTCATCCCGATGAATGCATCGATTGTGGCGTCTGCGAGCCGGAATGCCCCGCCGAGGCAATTAAGCCCGATACAGAGGCAGGCCTTGAATCTTGGCTCAAACTCAATGCCGATTATGCTAAGCAATGGCCAAACGTGACGATCAAGCGGGATGCTTTGCCCGAGGCCAAGGAATTCGACGGTAAGTCCGATAAATTGGCCTTGTTTTCCTCAAATCCCGGCCAAGGCGACTGATCCGATTGGCCTAAACCGCGGCTATTTCACCATAAAGCTTGGAAATAGTTAGATTTTCTGGTATGAAGAGCTCGTCCCGCTTTTTGGGGCGGTTTTCGGTTCATTTGATCGGATAGAGCGGCCCCATCCCCTTCCCCCTGGTTCGGAGCAACCCTCGGTTCGAGAGGTAGGGATGGTTTTTGTTGCGGTTACCCCTCTCGAAAGAGAGTCGGGGGTGCCCGGCAAGACTGAGGGTCGAGAGTCACGATCTCGCCGCGTACGGCGCAACGAAAGAGAAAGATCGCGTCATCATGACGACAACTTCGAAGAAGACGACCAAAGGTCACGGGTTCAAGACTGGCGAAGCCGTTGTTTATCCGACCCATGGCGTGGGCCGCATCAAATCCATCGAAGTGCAGGAAGTTGCGGGCTTTAAGCTCGAGCTCTTTGTCATTTTCTTTGAGAAAGACAAAATGACCCTGCGCGTGCCTGTGGCAAAAGCGCCGTCTGTTGGTATGCGCAAGCTTTCTGAAACAGCGATCATCACCAAAGCTCTTGAAACTGTGACGGGTCGTGCCCGGATCAAGCGCACCATGTGGTCGCGTCGCGCACAAGAATATGAAGCGAAGATCAACTCAGGCGATCTCATTCAAATTGCCGAAGTGGTCCGTGATCTCTACCGGTCCGAGGCGCAGCCTGAGCAGTCATATTCCGAGCGTCAGCTTTATGAAGCCGCGCTGGATCGTTTGGTGCGCGAAGTCGCGGCCGTGAATAGCTCAACCGAAAATGAAGCGCTCAAGCTGATCGAGCAGCAATTGGCAAAATCGCCGAAGCGTAGCAAAGCCGCTGAAGTCGAAGCGGACGCTGAAGCCGAGACCGATATTGATCAAGAAGAAGCCGCTTAATCGCTCTTCGATTTTTATAATAATCAATAACTGTAAGGGGCGTAATGACGCCCCTTTTTGTTTTTTCCCCGTTACTCGTCTGCAGCGATTAACTTGTAGGGCGCGCCGCTTTTGAGCTTCGGCCGATCAAGGCCATTCAAAATTAAAAAGCGATCGAAGGGGCGTTCAATTCCTCGCATTTGTGCAACGAGTGTTTCAACCGAGTCGGTTTCGGAAGCCGTAACCGTCACGAGACGAAGCGGCCGTAAACTATCCCGCTCTTCTGTGCGGAGAGTCCTGAAACTTTTGATCGACTCTATGAATTGGCGATCAAGCTCTGGCGTAAGATTACGCGCGGCGAAGATTATACGGAAAAGATCTGATCCCTTACGGATCGCTGCAAATCGAAACGTCCATTCCGAACCTGCACCAACACCTGTCGCGCAGTCATAGCCACTCACAAGCGTTTCATCGATTTGATCAATTTTTATATTTTCGATCCAGCCTTTTGCGAGAGATGCGGCAGGCGAGGTATCAGCTCGAACAATATCAAGGCGCATCGCAACTGTGCCATTTGCATCCAACCCTAAAACCGCTTCGGTTGAGTTTTCGAGTTTGAGTATCGCGGGCGCGGTGAAAGCAAAATCAAAGCGTGGATGAAAAAACTGTCGGTCTCGAATGACGCCCCCTGAAGGATCCTCACCATAGGCTAATCCATTGAGTGCTTCGATATAATGAATACGATCAGCCTCAGTCGATTCGCTTTGCGCATTATCACGCGCCGTTACGAGAGCCGCAGAGATACGTTGTGGTGTTGCCGGATGCGATGATAAGAATGACATCCGCCGCCCGGCTTGCGAGAGCGATTGAAAATCTGCGAGTCTTGCTAGCGATGATAAGAATCGCGCTGCTCCATAGGGATCATATCCCGCCTTCGCCGTTGTTTTGATACCAATTTCGTCCGCTTCTAATTCCTGCGCGCGAGAGAAGCTGGCTCTTAAAAACTGAATTGAGTCAGATGTATTGGCTTCAGTGGGAGCGAGAACGTCGGGAAGAGTTCGGGCGATTTTTTCAAGCTCGGCGCGTTTGAACGCGTGATTGGCTGTAACATGCGCGACTTCATGAGCAATCACCGCGGCCAATTCGGATGTGTCATTGGCAAGAGCGAGCAACCCTCTTGTTACGTAGAGTTCCCCATTGGGAAGCGCGAAAGCATTTGGTGACGAAGAGTTTAGAATGGTGACGCGATATCTCTGCCCTGGATCATCACTGGCGGCCACAACGCGATCAACGATTTTACGCAGCTGACCAAGAAGATTTTCATTTGCTGAATATTCGCCCCCAAACATCTGGACGAGTGTTGTGCGCTCTTCGGTGAGTATCCGTTCAGGTACGCCCGTAGGAACGGACGCGATCGGTCGAGATTCACCTGATGGGGGAGTTACACAGGCGCTGAGATGGGCTGATAGCGCAAGGATAAGGCCCGCGCGGAGGGCAAGCGCCGACATATCGCTGCCGCCGCAAATCCCGTGAAACCGCTTCACCGTCCGCATTATCATTAAGCTTGCCTATACTCCGTCCCGTCATCAAGGCTGAACAGGGCGATTCAATATAGGTCTAGCGGATGATCAATAAAAATGAATAAAAATCCGCGGTGCCACCCCGCTGTAAATCAGGGCGGCTTATGGTAAGAGCCTTTCCGACGGTCCCGTAGCTCAGCAGGATAGAGCGGCGGTTTCCTAAACCGTAGGTCGGATGTTCGAGTCATCCCGGGATCGCCACTTTTTGATCAATCGGTGACCGAGCAAAAGTGTCGACGGCATGTCTCAGGCCGCAGCCTTTTGTTTTAGTCTTTCTATTTCTTCTTTGAGGTGGAGTTTTTTTCGCTTGAGCTCTTTGAGCTTGGTTTCGTTCGTGGCCGGATGGTTCCGTTCACCTTCGATTTCACGCTCAAGCGCCTGATGTCGGCGGGTGAGTTCGACGAGATGCGACTGTATCGACATTCCGCTCCTCCTTTTATCGCCGGGGGTAATCCGGCTTCTTTGAGTGTGTCACAAAATTGTCGTCTGTCGAGGGTCGCGATCGAATAGAGCTTTCGATGCGATGCACCATTTCATGCAAATGGTTGAAGACATTTATCTTCCCCTTCACCTTGCATGGTGAAAGCAGTCTCTGGCATAAATAGGGCAATCGAGATTTGGATCCGGAAGCGAAAAAAATTCATGGATGATTCGTCCGGCCCACCTCCGTCTCCGCCTGAAATGAATGAGGCTGATCTTCAGGCTGAGCTCCAGCAACTTCGCATTGAACACAAAGATATCAGTGACGCCGTTGAAGCACTGGAAGCTATTGGACAGGCGGACCAACTTCAGATCCGGCGCTTCAAGCGGCGCAAACTGATGCTGAAAGATCGCATTCGGCAGATCGAAGACCAACTCACGCCCGATATCATTGCTTGATCGAAAGGGCACTTCCTCTTGCCAGAGTGGGCCTTGAGGGATAGGGAGCTTTTTTCAGCGGCAAAGGCATACGTCTATGACGGTCTCTGTTCCTCCTATCGCCATTATCATGGGTAGCCAGTCCGACTGGGCAACGATGCGTCATGCCGCCGAGACGCTTGATGCGCTCGGCGTAGAGTATCTTAAACGCATTGTTTCGGCTCATCGCACGCCCGAGCGACTCTATAGTTTTGCACGGGGCGCGCGTGATGCGGGTCATAAGGTCATTATTGCAGGCGCAGGGGGTGCGGCGCATTTGCCCGGAATGACGGCGGCGATGACGCCCCTCCCCGTGTTTGGTGTCCCGGTTGAGTCAAAGGCGCTTTCTGGACAGGACAGTCTTTTATCCATTGTTCAGATGCCGGCCGGAATTCCGGTGGGAACACTCGCGATCGGAAAGGCCGGTGCGGTGAATGCCGCTTTGCTCGCGGCCGCTGTCTTGGCTCTTCATGATCCAGCCCTTGCCGGACGCCTTGATGCGTGGCGCGCAAAACAAACCGCTGCTGTTGCTGATGCACCTTCTGATGAGGCTTGATCCCTTGTGCTGAAACCGGGTGATACGATTGGCATTTTAGGAGGTGGGCAATTGGCGCGCATGATGGCGCTCGCCGCCGCACCTCTCGGACTAAAATGTCATATTTTCGCGCCGGAAGGCGATAATCCGGCTTTCGATGTAGCCGCAGCAAGAACAATTGCACCTTACGACGACATAGAAGCGCTCCAAGCTTTCGCGCGTTCGGTGGCCGTTGTGACCTATGAATTTGAGAATGTTCCGGCGCGGACGGCTGAAATTCTATCCGCCCTCGTTGACGTCTTGCCAAACCCGCGCGCGCTTGAAACGACGCAGGACCGCTTTATCGAGAAAAGCTTTATTCGAAATTTGGGGCTGTCCGTCCCCGATTTCCTACCCGTCGACTCGGTTGAAAACCTGACAGCAGCGGTCGCCCAACTCGGTCGACCCAGCGTTTTGAAGACGCGGCGCTTTGGTTACGATGGCAAGGGTCAGGCGATGATCAAGCCCGATAGTGATTTAGCCGAAGCTTGGAAGGCAATTGGCCAATCGCCCGCTATTTTGGAGCAATTTATCCCCTTCGAACGGGAAGCTTCAGTCGTGGCGGCGCGCAACGCCGCCGGCGCCGTTGTCACATATGACGTGGCTGAAAACCGCCATGCGCATCATATTTTGGCCGAAACCACACTACCAGCGCATATTTCGGCTGAAACGGAGCGCGCGGCGAAAGAGGCCGCTAGCCAAATTGGAAACGCACTCGACTATGTCGGCGTTTTTGCGGTCGAGTTTTTTGTGGTCGGATCGGGCGATCAGGAACAGCTTTTGGTCAATGAAATTGCCCCGCGTGTCCATAATTCAGGTCATTGGACCTTGGGCGGCGCTGAGACTTCCCAATTTGAGCAGCATATCCGGGCTATTGCCGGTTGGCCCCTCGGGAGCGTGAAGCGCCTGGGGCGGATCGAAATGCACAATGTGATCGGGGCGGATGTTGATCGCTGGCAGGATTTTGTGACCGAGCCGGGTCTTTATGTGCATCTTTATGGCAAAGCCGAAAGTCGATCGGGACGGAAAATGGGCCATGTGACCCGGGTTCTGCCTTAAGTCACGAATAGGATTCACGTTTTCGGGATTTTTTGCCGATTCCCACGTGGACAGCCTTGCGGCTTTCTGTTAGAGACCGCCCTCACATTGCCTTATGGCACTTAGAAATTCAGCCCAAACCTAATTCAGGTTTAAACCTTCGGGGAAATGACGCGTGCAGGTTCTCGTCCGTGATAACAACGTCGATCAAGCGCTGAAGGCGCTCAAAAAGAAGATGCAGCGCGAAGGCATCTTCCGTGAAATGAAGCTCCGCGGTCATTATGAAAAGCCTTCTGAGAAGCGCGTTCGTGAAGAGGCTGAAGCCGTTCGTCGTGCCCGCAAGCTGACCCGCAAGAAGTTGCAGCGTGAAGGTCTCCTTCCGGCAGCTAAGGCCAAGGCCCCGACACGCTAAGCCTTCCCTCTTTTCGATTACAATCGAAGCGGGCGTTCCTTTTGGGGCGCCCTTTTTGATTCAGGCTTCAACTTTCTTGCGTCCGTCATCGGAAATTCTTACGATCATATTGATTCAGATTCTTATTTCGCGCGCGCGATAAAATAAGCGGATAGCTAAATGAAACGGATCGATCTCTTCTCTCGCGGACTTGTGCTTGGCTCGCTCTGCGTGTTTTTGGCCGCTTGTTCGACCACTACCGCTCCGGGACCTATCGTTTCCGTAGCGGAAATGGATAAGGATCTTGATACCGCGAAAGTGAATATCGAGTCGCTCACAGCGGTGATTGAAAGCAATCCTAAGGATGCAACGGCTTATAATACGCGTGGCGCCGCTTTTGCGCGGATCGGCAAATATATCGAAGCCGAAGATGATTTTTCAAAAGCGATTGAGCTGAAGCCCGGTTACGCAGCCGCCTATACAAACCGTGCGCTCGCTTATCGTCAAACCGG
>CAWUMH010000004.1:0-32100 GCA_963923565.1 uncultured Alphaproteobacteria bacterium | reverse complement strand
CAAGCCGACAATGCCTGCGCCGATGACGGCAATCTTCATCTGATCGTCCCTTCGAAGCGATTAGATCGCAGGGAGGGCCGGACGTTTTGCCATGGCGTCTTTGACAATCTTTTCGATACGCGCGCGTTCTGTGCCGCTCAGCGCGATGCGCGGTGCACGGCAACGGTCGTTCGAATTGATGGCCACCGCTTCGACGAGCTTGATGTTCTGCACAAGGCGCGCGGAGACATCGAGATCGAGAAGAGGGCGGAACCAGCGATAGATTTTGAGGGCTTCCGCCATGCGACCCGCAAGCGCGAGTTTGTAAATCGCCACGGTCTCTTTCGGGAAGGCGACTACGAGACCAGCGACCCAACCATGCGCACCCATAGCAAGGCTCTCAAGCGCTAAGTTATCGACGCCGGTGAACACACGGAATTTATCATCGACAAGATTGAAGAGTTCTGACACGCGACGAATATCGTCGGAGCTTTCTTTCACGGCAGCGAAAAGGGGCTCTTGTGCAAGTTCGGCAATCATTTCCGGTGTAAGGTTCACACCATAGGCAACGGGATTGTTGTAGATCATCACAGGCACGCCGCCCGCTTTCGCAACCGCGCGGAAATGCGCCATCGTCTCATGCGCTTCGGATTTATAGGGCACGCCCGGCAAGACCATGAGACCATGAGCACCGGCTTTCGCGGCGGCTTCGGCTTGCGCTTGCGCGCGGCGCGTTGCGCCATCAACCACGGTCATTAGCACCGGCATTTTGCCATTGGCGACGCGCAGCGCGGTTTTAAGCACTTCAAGCTTTTCTTCCGGATCAAGTGTCGAGGCTTCACCGAGTGAGCCGCAGACGATGATGCCATCCACGCCCGCATCACGCTGCAGGGCAAAACAACGCTCCATTTCAGCAATGTCGAGCCGGTCATCTGTGGTGAATTTTGTGGTGACGGCCGGAAAAACACCGTTCCAGAGCGCATGCGACATGATTTTAATTCCTTATTGAAAGCAATAGGGAGGGCCTATAGCACCGGAAGGGGGCTCTCTCCAAGCGGGCGGGCACCGTCCTGCACAGGGCTGCAACAGGAGTTTGGTTCATGAGCTCACCCGTAAACGAGGCGCCGGAGGGGTTGGCTGTGCCCGTAACGCCTAATCGTCGAATCGCGCTGAGGCGGCGGGCGGGGCAGGGCACGCCGATTGTTTGGGTGGGCGGCTTTCGCTCGGACATGATGTCAACGAAGGCGCTCGCTCTCGACAACTTTGCCGCAGAGCGCGGTCTTCCCATGATCCGTTTTGATTACAGCGCTCATGGCGAAAGTCCCGGTGATTTTGAAGAGATGACATTGAGCGACTGGCTCGCCGACACGCTCGCCGTTCTCGATAGTCTTGGTGATGCGCGCCCGGTGATCGTGGGGTCATCCATGGGCGGGTGGATTACGTTGCTTGCGACGCGTGAACGGCATCGTCTCGGCAAACCCGATCCGAAAGGCCTCGTGTTGATCGCGCCCGCCGTCGATTTTACCGAAGAGCTGATGTGGAACGCCTTTCCTGATGCAGTGAAACGCAAGATCATTGACGATGGCGTTTACTATCAGCCGTCAGCCTATGGCGATCCCTATCCGATCACGAAAAAATTTATAGAAGATGGGCGCACGCATTTAATGTTTGGTGCGCCGATCACGCCGCACGCACCAGTGCATATTCTGCAAGGCGTGAAAGATCCCGACGTGCCTGTTGGCCATTGCGAGCGCTTACTCACTCATATGCCGATGGCGGATGTCACCGTGTCTTACGTGCCGGAGGGCGATCACCGCCTCTCGCGTCCCGAAGATCTCGCGCTTCTCATCCGGGCGGTTGAGCGGATGGTTTAGATCTTTATTTCTCCATCACTCGCGATGCGGATCGTCTTGCCGTGCAGGCTTTTCTGCGTGTTTTTATCAAGCGCGAAGGCGGGGCAATTGGGCCATTCCATTTCATGCGCAACGATAACACCGAGCAAGAGAATCGCATCGGGCTCGGGCATGATGAGCGCGGCAGGTGCTTTGCCGGCATGAATAAGTTCAAGCATCACAGCAGCGGCAGATGATGATCCGATCATGCCCGGCAGCGCGAGAATTTTACCGGCAATATTTTTGCCGCGTTCGGGATGGCGTGCATCGATGATGTCGCCTGTTCGCGGATCAACACCGCCCCAAAATGAAATCGGATGCGATAAAGAAAGCACTTCGCCTTGGGCTTCACCCGCGATCAATACATGCGCTTTCATTGCCAAAGCCCTCCATCACGAATGACATGGCCAGAAACCGCACTTTCCACGCAATCTTTAAGTGATCCATATTGTACCGTGTAACCAGTATTGCCGGTGGCATAATGCGCGAATTTTCCGGAATTGGTCATCAGCACGCCGCCGCCTTCCGGCAGCATCGGCGTCACAACTACGCACGTATCAGCGACGATTGTGATGCCGAGCGATTCAAGTTTTGAGCGCGTGCCGTCGGCTTCAATCGCGCGCAGCACATGCCGCCCCGTGCATGCGAAGAACGGACGCGCAACTTTGCGACCATTGAGAAGCGTCAATAGTGCATGTGTTTCTTCCAAGGAGAGATGCGGACTGCCGATGGCGATGGCATCAATCGCTTCGCTTGCCGCATTAGAGAGCCTCTTTAAGGCACCGAGCACCATATCAATCGTGACTCGAATGACCTTCTCGGGTTTTTGGCCTTGAAGCGCCGCTTCAACCGTTGGCGCTTCGGGCGTGACACCGGCAATGTGAAAGAGTCCTACGCCGCCGGAAGAAGCCGATGCCGCGCCGAAGGCTTTGAGATTGTCCTCATTCGGAAAACCTTGCAGCCCATCGACAACGCCAATGTCATTCGTCATTTCAAGGCCGAACCATGTACCTAATACGGGGTAGAAGATATCGGCGCGGCGAAGTTGTTCAGAAAGCCCTGAGACATCGATCACAAATCGGGCGCGTCGATTTTCCGTGCGATGCAAGCCGTAATCCGGCGCGCGGCCGGCAATCGCGCAGGCGATGTCGAGAAAATCACCGTAGCGATTGGTGCGCGCGCCAAGGACGGAGTTACAAAACACAACCGCGTTTGATTCACCCCAAGCGACATCGCTTCCGAGTGCAGGGCGGTGGCCAGCTTGATAGGGGGAGCAGGTCCAAGACGGTTCGCAGCCCATTTTTTCATAGGCGCGCATCATGCGCTTGGCCATGTCGCGCTCGTGGGGCGGTAGGCGCTGTTTCGAGCAGCCCATTAAATCAAGCGCACCGACATTCAAAGTCGAGCGAACAGCAACTTTTGCCTCGCCCTCGACGAGTTTCTCGGCAAAGAGTGTGCCCGAGTCACCATGATAAAGCGCGCCATCGATATGGGCTGAGGCAATGGGGATTAGGCGCGGCGCGCTCATTAACCGGGCGGTTTCGGCCACAATTCTGAGCGCCATTTTGGCACCCATACCCTTTTGCCCTGCGAGAATCGCCTCGTCGTCTTTTGTGAAGTGAAGCGTCATAATGTCTGCCGAACCTTCTTCTAACTTAGACTTGACTACGAACTAACTTGGTCAATATCACTGACCTATACGGGTGATAACTGCGACTATTTTCTGCAGAATTCCGTCAAATTCATACCTCAATCAGGTCTTCGCTGTCTTGACCGCGCTCGTTTCGGGTATAATCTCGCCTGTGGTTGCTTAAATTAAGAGAGAAAGACGCCTTGAGGCGTCGACCCTACAACTGGAGGAGCGTCCATGGCTAGCGTCTCGATGACGGTCAATGGCAAACAGGTTTCCGCGACGGTTGATCCGCGGACATTGCTTGCCCAATTTCTTCGTGAACATTTACATCTGACGGGCACCCATGTCGGTTGTGACACGAGCCAATGCGGCGCTTGCGTGGTCCATGTGAATGGCCGAGCGATCAAAAGCTGCACGACCTTGGCTGTATCATGCGATGGCGCGACTGTGACGACCATCGAGGGGATAGGCACCGCGGATAATCTCCATCCGATGCAGGCAGCCTTCCGTGAAAATCACGGTCTTCAATGCGGGTTCTGCACGCCGGGCATGATCATGTCGGCGATCGATATTGTGAACCGCAAGGGTAACAAGCTCGACGAGCACACAATCCGTGAAGAGCTCGAAGGCAATATCTGCCGCTGCACCGGCTATCACAACATTGTTAAAGCAGTCGCCCAAGGCGCTGCGGCAATGAAGTGATCAGCGTTGCCGATTTTCCAGTCACAAAACCAATCAAGCGTCTTTTGAAAAATTCGCGAGGGAGATGACACCATGAGTGCCAAGACAGGCGTCGGAGCACCGGTACTCCGTAAGGAAGATTTCCGTTTCATCACGGGCAAGGGTCAATATACCGATGACATTAATCGTCAGGATCAGGCTTATGCCTATTTCCTGCGCTCACCCCATGCTCATGCCACGATCAAGAAGCTCGATATCTCGGCCGCAAAATCCGCGCCGGGTGTATTGGGCGTTCTGACGGGTGATGATCTTGCTGCAGATAAAATCGGTGGCTTGATCTGCGGTTGGATGATCCACAACAAGGACGGCTCGCCGATGAAGGCAGGCGCGCATCCGGCGCTTGCGCAAGGCAAAGTGCGTTATGTCGGCGATCACGTTGCGGTTGTGATTGCGGATACGTATGCGCAAGCCAAAGATGCGGCTGAAAAGATCATTGTTGATTATCAAGTGCTCCCGGCTGTTGTTGATATGAACAAAGCGAAGAGCTCGCCGGCCATTCACGATGTCGCGCCGGATAACGTTGTTTATGATTGGCATCTTGGCGACAAAGCGGCGACTGACGCAGCATTCTCAAAAGCCAAACATGTAACAAAGATCGATCTCGTCAATAACCGCCTCATTCCGAATGCGATGGAACCGCGCGCGGCGATTGGTGATTTTGATGCCGGCACGGGCGTTTATACGCTCTATACGACCAGCCAAAATCCGCATGTTGCCCGCCTTGTTCTCTCGGCCTTCGTTGGCATTGCCCCAGAACATAAATTGCGTGTCATTGCGCCGGATGTCGGTGGTGGTTTTGGTTCAAAGATCTTTATCTATGCCGAAGAAACCGTGTGCGTATGGGCGTCGAAGAAAGTCGGTCGTCCGGTGAAATGGACAGCTGATCGTACCGAAGCCTTCCTTTCGGATGCGCATGGTCGCGATCATATTTCGCACGCTGAATTGGCGTTGGATGACAAGGGCAGAATTCTTGGCCTTCGCGTCAAGACAAAAGCCAATCTCGGTGCCTATCTTTCGACCTTCTCAAGCTGCGTGCCGACTTATCTCTACGCGCCGCTTCTGTCCGGTCAGTATGATATTCCGGCCATCTATGCGGAAGTCGAGGGCATCTACACAACGACGGCACCGGTTGATGCCTATCGTGGTGCAGGTCGCCCGGAAGCGACCTTCCTTCTTGAGCGCATCATAGAGAAAGCCGCGCGTGAGACGGGGAATGATCCGGCGACCTTCCGTCGGAAGAACTTCATCAAGAGCTTCCCGCATCAGACGCCGGTGATCATGGCTTATGATACGGGCAATTACACCGCCTCGCTCGATCTCGCGCTTGAAATGGCGGATTACAAAAACTTCGCCAAGCGCAAGAAAGACTCGGCCAAGAATGGCAAACTGCGCGGTATCGGCTTCTCCGCCTATATCGAAGCCTGCGGCATCGCGCCGTCCGCTGCGGTCGGGTCACTCGGAGCCGGTGTCGGCCTTTGGGAATCGGCTGAAATCCGCGTCAATCCCGTTGGCACAGTCGAAGTGCTCACGGGTTCGCACTCGCATGGTCAGGGCCATGAGACGACCTTCGCGCAGCTCGTTGCGGATCGCCTCGGCATCGACATTGATGCGGTCTCGGTCGTGCATGGTGACACCGACAAAGTGCAGTTCGGCATGGGCACTTACGGCTCACGCTCCGGCGCTGTCGGCATGTCAGCGATTGTGAAAGCGGTCGATAAGGTCATCGCCAAGGGCAAGAAGGTTGCGGCCTATGCACTCGAAGCAGCAGAGAAGGACATTCAATTCAAGGATGGCCGTTTCTCGGTAGCGGGCACTGACAAGTCGCTCGCTTTCGGCGAAGTCGCGCTTCAAGCCTATATCGCGCATAAATTCAACGGGCAGGATCTTGAGCCCGGCTTGAAGGAAGGCGCGTTCTATGATCCGACCAACTTCACCTTCCCGTCAGGCGTTCATATCTGCGAAGTCGAAATCGATCCCGATACGGGCACGACCGACATCGTGAAATGGACGGCCGTCGACGACTTCGGCAATGTCATCAATCCGATGATTGTTGAAGGACAGGTGCATGGCGGCATCGCACAAGGTGTCGGCCAAGCGCTTCTCGAAGGCGCGCATTACAATGCGGATGGTCAGCTCGTGACCGCGTCTTACATGGATTACACCATGCCGCGCGCGGATGACTTGCCAAGCTTCGATATCGGCATGACGAATACGCCATGCACGACCAATCCGCTTGGGATTAAGGGCTGCGGTGAAGCGGGCGCGATTGCGGCTCCGCCAGCCGTCATCAATGCGATCACTGATGCTGTGGGTCATGAAGACGTGCCGATGCCGGCAACGCCTTACGCCGTCTGGCAAGCTTGCCAGAAGGGTGCCCGCAAATTGGCCGCTGAATAAGGTTCAGGGAGAACAACATGTACGCCTTTAATTATCACGCTCCAAAAACAGTCCGTCAGGCGGCCACGCTCCTTGCCAAAAATGAGGACGGGAAAGTATTGGCCGGTGGCCAGACTTTGTTGCCCACAATGAAGCAACGTTTGGCATCGCCTTCCGCTTTGATCGATCTCAACCATGCTGAAGGTATGAGCGGGATCGAACAGAAGGGCCGCAACATCATCATCGGCGCAATGACGCGCCATGTCGAAGTGGCGACCTCTGCGGTTGTAAAAAATGCACTGCCAGCGCTCGCCGCTTTGGCGGGGGGAATTGGTGATCCGGCCGTCCGCAATCGCGGCACGATCGGTGGTTCGATTGCGAATAATGATCCGGCAGCCGATTATCCGTCAGCCGTTCTCGCGCTTGGTGCAACGATTGTTACCAACAAGCGCAAGATCGCCGCGGATGAGTTCTTCCAGGGCATGTTCTCAACTGCTTTGGAAGAGGGCGAGATCATCGTGAAGGTCTCGTTCCCGATCCCATCGAAAGCCGCATACGAGAAATTCCCTAACCCGGCTTCACGCTACGCGCTTGTCGGTGTGTTCGTGGCGAAGAAGGGTTCAGATGTTCGTGTGGCTGTCACCGGTGCGGGTTCAAATGGCGTGTTCCGTTCGAAAGAATGCGAAGCCGCTTTGGCAACCCGTTTCAACGCCAAGTCACTTGATGGCGTGAAAGTATCGGCTTCGGGCCTTAATGCGGATATGCATGCCAGCGCAGATTATCGCGCCCATCTTATTCCGGTGATGGCAAAGCGCGCCGTTGAAAAGGCGTTGGCGAAGTAATCGTCGCTTTGAATTTGATTGCGATCAAGGAATGCCCGGCCTTGTGCCGGGCATTTTCATAAAGGCTCAGAGTATGCGAGGGGACGGATCCGCTCTCCCTTCATCAATGAAAGAGGTGCGTGATGGCTACGATTGCATTGCCCCCATCGATAGACGCGATGGAAACGCTTTTGGCCCAGGGCGATTATGTTGCCGATCGCGCGCTCTCGACCGTTCTCTTTCTCGCCTTGAAAATGGGCCGCCCGATTTTGCTCGAGGGTGAGGCGGGCGTTGGTAAAACTGAAATCGCGAAAGTGCTTGCGAAAACCTTGGGCCGCAAACTCATCCGCCTGCAATGCTATGAAGGGCTTGATGTCTCCTCCGCCGTTTACGAATGGAATTACGCCGCACAGATGATGGCTATTCGTTTGTCGGAAGCCGAAGGTGGCGTGGATCGCTCGAAACTTGAGTCCGATATTTTTTCCGAACGCTATCTCGTGCGTCGACCAATTCTTGAAGCGCTGACGCCGGATGTTTCCGGCGCACCCGTCTTGTTGATCGACGAACTTGATCGCACAGACGAAGCCTTTGAAGCCTATCTCCTCGAAGTGTTGAGTGATTTTCAGGTGACCATCCCTGAATTTGGAACCGTCAAAGCGCCGTCACCTCCGATTGTGATAGTGACGTCAAACCGCACGCGTGAAATTCATGACGCGTTGAAGCGGCGTTGTCTCTATCATTGGGTCGGCTATCCGAGTGCTGAACGCGAATTGAAAATTCTGCGGACGAAAGCCCCGCATGCGTCTGAAAAATTGTCTGCCGAGATTGTTGCGTTCGTTCAGGCGCTTCGCAAACAAGATCTCTTCAAAGTGCCGGGTGTTGCCGAAACACTTGATTGGGCAACCGCTCTTGTCGAACTTGATGCCGTTGCTCTTGATCCGAAAGATGTCACCGATACGCTTGGCGTCTTGTTGAAATATCAAGATGATATTCAGAAGATGCAGGGCTCTGAAGTCAAAGCGATTTTGGATGAAATCAAAGTGGCGACGAAGCCTGAGAAGTCACCGAAATAATGCCCGGAAAACTTTCCGAGAATATTGCCTATTTTGCGCGCGCCTTGCGTGAGGCCGGTTTGTCTGTGGGATCCGGCGCGGTCATTGATGCGGTGTCTGCCGTTGAAGCGGCTCATATCGGCAGCCGTGAAGATCTCTATTGGACCCTGCATGCGATCTTTGTGAAGAAGCATGAAGATTCAGATGTGTTCACGCAGGCCTTCCGCATTTTCTTCCGGCGTAAAGCGCT
Source organism: uncultured Alphaproteobacteria bacterium (assembly GCA_963923565.1). GTDB lineage: Bacteria > Pseudomonadota > Alphaproteobacteria > Rhizobiales > Beijerinckiaceae > CAIUPE01. Next base: position 23,356 of record CAWUMH010000004.1, on the reverse strand, counting down.
GATTGAAAAAATCATCCAGACCATGTCGCCATACTCACCGGGCAAGGACGAGACGAAAAAGAAGCCGGAAGCCGGTGCGTTGCGGGCAGCTGAATCCTTGCTCAAAGCCAAGCGCGATGAAACGCCACCGGAAGAAGAAAAAATCGAATTTGATGCAAGGCTGACAATATCCGAACGCGAGATTTTGCAGACCAAAGATTTTGCACAAATGAGCGCGCAAGAAATAGTACAAGCACGTATTTTGATTGATCGTTTGATTATGCCGGATGACGCACGCCCGACGCGTCGCTTTGTTGCGGCATCATCAGGCAAACGAATTGACCCGCGACGAACCTTCCGTTCAAGCTTGCGGCAGGGTGGCGGCCATATCGCGTTGCAGTTTCGTGATCACGCCGAGCGCCAGCCGCCTATTGTGGCCATTTGTGACATATCGGGATCAATGGCGGATTATACGCGGCTCTTTCTTCACTTCATTCATGCGCTGACGGATAAGCGCAAGCGCGTGCATACATTTCTTTTCGGCACGCGTTTGACCAATGTCACACGCTCTTTGAAAAGCCGCGATCCGGATGAAGCGCTCGCGAAATGCTCTGAGCAAGTGGCGGATTGGTCCGGCGGCACGCGTATTGGCCCTTCGCTTACAAAGTTTAATCGTGAATGGGCACGCCGTGTTTTGGGACAGGGCGCGATTGTGCTTCTCTTCACTGATGGGCTGGAGCGGGACGATACGGACGAGCTTCAAAAGGAAATATCACGGCTTCATCGCTCGTGTTCGAAACTCGTCTGGCTTAATCCGCTTTTGCGTTTTGACGGCTTTGAGGCAAAGGCCTCTGGCATTCGCGCCATACTTCCGCATGTTGACGAATTCCGCCCCATTCATAATTTAAAGAGCATGGAGACGCTGGTGAAGGCCTTGTCGAAAGATAGCGCCGCCTCGGCCGATCCGCGGCTATGGTTGAAGCGCGTCGCTTGATTTGAAGTGAAGGAAGCATCTGATGCTCGCCACCGATGATGATCTTTTGAAGCAGGCTGAGGTCTGGCGGCGGGAAGGCCGTGGCGTGGCCTTGGCAACCGTCGTCGAGACCTGGGGCTCGGCCCCGCGTCCTGTGGGCAGCCATCTCGTGATCGACGCTGAGGGCACGTTTATGGGCTCGGTGTCGGGTGGCTGCGTCGAGGGTGCGGTTGTAACCGAAGCGCTCGATGTGATTGAGAGTGGTGCGCCCAAGCTTTTGGAATTTGGCGTGGCGGATGAAACGGCCTGGCAGGTTGGTCTCTCTTGTGGCGGGCGCATCAGCGTCTATGTTGAGAAAGTGACCTAGATGGATCTCGCGCTTCTCGCTCGGCTGAATGAGGAACGCGCGGCGCGCAGGGCTGCGGTGCTCGTCACCGATTTGCAGTCGAATACACAACGCCTTGTGCTCGAAAAAGATATTATGGCTGATCCTTTGTCGGCGCTTCTGTCTGATGCGCTCCGCATGGGGAAAAGCGGCGTTGTTGAAAGCGACGGCCATAAGGTTTTTCTCACCGTTCAAGCGCCCGTGCTTCGCATCATCGCCATCGGTGCGGTTCATATCTCGCAAGCGCTTGTGCCGATGGCAAAGCAACTCGGCCATGATGTGATCATTGTCGATCCGCGCGAGGCTTTTGCTTCGCCTGAGCGGTTTCCGGATGTGCCGGTTCATGCCGAATGGCCCGATATCGCTTTGCCGCGCTTGGGCGCTGATCGTTATACCGCCTATCTTTTGCTCACCCATGATCCGAAGATCGATGATCCGGCTTTGCATTTTGCGTTGAAGTCTGAAGCCTTTTATATCGGCGCGCTTGGCTCGCGAAAAACTCATGGCAAAAGAGCCGAACGTCTGCAGGCGGCGGGCTTTGATGAGACCGCGATCAAGCGCATTCATGCGCCCATTGGCTTAAATATCGGCGCCATTAGTCCTGCTGAAATTGCGTTATCGATTTTGGGTCAGATCACCGCGAAGCTTCGTTTGAAGCCAGACGGTACGAAGATCGGAAATTGATCTGATGAAATTCGGTCCCGTTCCGCTTGATCAGGCTTTGGGTGCGATCTCCGCGCATTCGGTAAAAATTGCAGAGCGGTCGATCAAGAAAGGCGCGCGCCTGACAAGCGACGATCTTGCGGCTTTACGTGCTGAAGGGCGCGATCGTGTTATTGTCGCGCAGCTCGATACGAACGATCTGGATGAGGATCATGCCGCGGAGAGTCTTGCGGCTTCTTTGTGTGGATCAAGCATTCGGCTTGATCGTCCTTCAACGGGACGGGTCAATCTTTTTGCGAGCGCGTCGGGTGTCTTGCGTGTCGATGCGTCTCGAATTGCGGCGCTGAATGCCATAGATGAATCGGTGACATTCGCCACGCTTCCTGATTATCGCGCGGTTGAGCGCGGCGAGATGGTGGCTACCGTTAAAATTATTCCCTTCGCGGTTCCGAAAAAAATCATGGATCAAACACAAGCGGTGATTGAGGCGTCGCCGCTTGTTATGGTTTTTCCGTTCAAGCCCCGCAAGGTTGCCGCAATTTCAACGCTGCTTCCGGGCTTAAAGCCGAGTGTAATCAACAAGACACTCGCTGTGCTCGAAGGACGTCTTGCCCCCTCAGGCTCGGTGGTCGAGTCCGATTTGCGTGTCGCCCATGAGGTGACTTCGGTTACGAAAGCCATCATATCGTCGCTCGATGATGGTGCTGATCTGGTGATCATTTATGGCGCTTCCGCAATTACAGACCGCCGTGATATTATTCCTTCAGCCATTGAACAAGCGGGCGGTCGCATTGAACATTTTGGCATGCCGGTTGATCCCGGCAATCTTTTGTTGATTGGCTCCGTTCGCAATAAAATAGTGATTGGTGCGCCGGGTTGTGCGCGATCGCCGAAAGAGAACGGATTTGATTGGGTACTTCATCGCGTGATGGCCGACATTCCTGTGACGCGTGCTGATATCACCGCCTTGGGTGTCGGTGGCTTGTTGATGGAAATCGTGCAACGCGGTCATCCGCGTGATTCCGGTGCGGAGCATGTGGAATGACGATTGCGGCGCTTGTTCTTGCCGCTGGTCGCTCAACGCGTATGGGCAGCAATAAGCTTTTAGAACACTTAAATGATCGGCCCCTTGTGCGGCATGTTGTGGATGCTGCTTTGGCATCACACGCGCGGCCGGTTGTTGTGGTTACCGGACATCAAGAGAGTGAAATCCACCAAGCACTCGCGTCATGCGATGTCAGTTACACATCCAATCCTCATTATGCTGATGGTCTTTCAACGTCACTTAAAGCGGGTGTGGCTTCGTTATCGTCCTCTTGCGAAGGTGTTTTGATTTTATTGGGCGATATGCCTTTGATCGACTCATCTTTGATTGATCGCATGATTGAGCGATTTAAAGTCTCGCCATCGGCGCTTGCTTTTGTCCCGACCCATAAGGGCGAGTGGGGCAACCCGGTGTTGTTGACGCGGCGGTTGTTTGATCAGGTCGCATCACTCGAGGGTGATGCCGGTGCGCGGAAACTTTTAATGGCGCATCGCGACAGCGTCATCGAGGTACCGGTCGAAAGCGATTCGATATTTCTCGATCTCGATACGCCTGAGGCGCTCGCTAAAGCGCGCGGCTGATCGAAACGGGGGCTTATGTTTTCGGTCGATCCATCCGGCATCGATCCGAACAATAAAGCACCTCATCCCACACACGTTCCCATTTTTTGCGCCATGTGAATGGGCGACCGCAGGTCTTGCATGTCTTCTGCGGCAATTCGCTCTTTTTTCGCATAGCGGGCATGAGGGGCGTGTTTCAATCTGGTTGCTTTGATCACACGTAAATCGATCAGAAATGCAAAAATGGCAAGCAGCATAAGGATCACAAGCGGCATGACGGGTATAATTCTGATTTTTGGTGGCGCAGGCGGTATTGGGTCATCGGTTGCTAAAGCCGTAAAAGCGCGTGGGTTCTCAGTGCATCTTGTGGGGCGCGACAAGGCGCGGCTTGATGCCGCAGCTTCAGCCTTAGGCGGCGCCACGGTTAGCGTTGCGGATGTGATGCATGACGATGAGATTGCCGATGCCGTTGATGCTGCCACGCAACAAGGACAAGGCGCTTTGGCGGGTCTTTGCTATGCCGTTGGCTCAATCACGTTAAAGCCTGTTACGCGTTTGCAAGAAGAGGAAGCGATTTCCGATTTCAAATTGAATGCGCTTGGTGCATTCACAGCTGTTAAAGCCGCACTGCCTGCGCTTAAGGCCTATCAAGGCACAGCATCAGTTTTGCTGTTCTCGACCATTGCCGTGCATCAAGGATTTTCTGCGCATGCCTCAATCGGTATGGCGAAAGGCGCGGTTGAAGGATTGACCTTGTCGCTTGCGGCCGAGCTCGCCCCAAAGATCCGCGTCAATTGCATCGCGCCCTCATTGACGCGAACGCCTTTGGCCGCATCGCTCACGTCAAATGACACGCTGGTTCAGTCAATCGGCAGTATGCATGCAATGCAGCGTATCGGTGAACCTGATGATGTTGGTCCGCTTGCCGGACTTCTCTTGTCATCGGAAGCTGACTGGATCACAGGCCAAAGCTTCGGCATTGATGGCGGCCGCGCGCGTTTGCGCACAAAGGGCTGATGATGGCAGGGGCATTACGTCTGGTTCTCGGCGATCAATTATCGCGCGGGCTTTCAAGTCTTAAAGACATTGATCAAAAAATGGATCATGTCTTGATGGTCGAGGTCCATGACGAGACGACCTATGTGAAACATCACAAGCAGAAGATCGTTCTTATTCTTGCTGCCATGCGGCATTTTGCTGATGAGCTTAAGCAAGAGGGACTATCCGTCACCTATGTAAAGCTTGAAGACAAAGGAAACGCCGGCTCCTTCACCGGTGAGCTTGCGCGCGCGATTAAAACCTTAAAGCCCGAAAAAATCATTGTGACGGAGCCGGGCGAATATCGCGTGCGCGCGATGATGGATGAGTGGCAAACACAATTCAGCTTGCCCATCGAGATTCGGGATGATGATCGCTTTTTTGCGACGCCTGCCGAATTCAAACTTTGGGCTGCGCCGCGCAAAGAATTGCGGATGGAATTTTTCTATCGCGAGATGCGGAAGAAGACCGGTCTTTTGATGAATGGGAAAGAGCCTGAGGGCGGCCAGTGGAATTATGATTCAGAAAACCGCAAAGCGCTTTCACCGAAAGAAAAAATTCCCGAACGTCATCGTTTTGCGCCTGATCCGATCACCAAGGAGGTAATCGATCTCGTTGCGCGGCGCTTTGCGGATCATCCGGGTCGCCTCGAGTCTTTCGGGTGGCCCGTCACGCGTAAGCAGGCCCTAAAAGCGCTTGATCATTTTATCGATGATTGTCTTCCCCGTTTCGGTGATGTGCAGGATGCAATGAAAGGGGGAGAGCCTTTTTTGTTTCATGCGCTTTTAGCCCCCGCGTTGAATTGCGGATTGTTGCTCCCACTTGAAATTTGTCGTGCAGCGGAGCGGGCCTATCATCAAGGCCATGCTCCTTTAAATGCGGTGGAAGGATTTATTCGGCAAATTCTCGGATGGCGTGAATATGTGCGTGGGCTCTATTGGCATGTGATGCCGGATTATGCGCAAACCAACGCGCTTGAAGCCGCGCGGCCTTTGCCAGATTTCTATTGGACTGGCGACACGGAGATGAATTGTCTTCGTCACTGCGTGAATGACACGATGGACAATGCCTATGCTCATCACATTCAAAGACTGATGGTGCTTGGCAATTTCGCTTTGCTTGCGGGCATTCGCCCGCGCGAGGTCGAGGATTGGTTTCTCGCCGTCTACGCTGACGCTTATGAATGGGTCGAGTTGCCTAATGTCCATGGCATGGCGCTTTATGCCGATGGTGGGCTTTTGGCCTCAAAGCCTTATGCGGCGTCCGGCGCCTATATCGACCGCATGAGTGATTACTGCGCCTCATGCCGGTTTAGCCCGAAGGCCAAGGAACCCGAGCGCCTTTGTCCTTTCACGCCGCTTTACTGGGCCTTTCTCGACCGCAATCGGGGTCGCCTTTCGCGCAATCCGCGTCTTTTTATGCCTTACCGAAGCCTCGATTCCATGGCAGAAGGTCAGCGCGCGCGGCACCTCGCCGCTGCCGAGGCGATACTCGCCGCGCTCTGATTGAATGACGCGACAAGAGGACCCAAAGCGCAGCGGTATGTGTTTGTAGCGATGAAATCACTTTGGATTTTTCTTTTTCGCGATGACCAATTCGTCCGACCGCATCTCGTCCATTCTCCTGCAATTGCCTGAGCAAGGCACAGGGGATCGTTTGGCCGTGTCCGAGATTGTATCGGCCTTGGGCGCGCGCGGTTACTCTATTCTCATTGTGATTTTGGGTTTGCCGAATAGTTTGCCGATGCCCCCGCCCATAGCGCTGGTCAGTGGCCTATTGATGGTCTTTATCTCGTTACAAATTTTACTCGGGCGTGCATCGCCCTGGTTGCCGTCATCTGTTTTGAAACGCGAGCTCGCGCGGGCCGATGTCAGCCGCGCGGTTGAACGGGCCATGCCCTGGGTGCGTTGGATAGAGAAATTGGCGCAGCCGCGTGTTACGTTTTTTGACTCAAGTGTCGGATTACGGGTGGTCGGATTTGGGTTGCTGATCATATCGCTCGGCTTGGTGTTTGCCTTGCCTGTGGTTGGTCAAATCCCGATGGGGCTTGCGCTGTGCCTTATCGGCCTTGGTCTAGTTGAACGTGATGGGCTTTTGGTCGCCATCGGTTTTGGCATCGGCATTGTTGGTGTTGCGTTTTCATACGGCTTTCTTGTTGCCGTGTTAACCGGTGCCGCGCGTCTGATCTGATCACTTAATGCTTCAACGCTAGATCATATCAAAGCCTGCCCTTTCATACTCGTATGACCGTTTTTGCCGATGATGATGTGATCATGCACGAGAATGCCAAGGGGCTTTCCGGCCTCCACAATTTGCCGTGTCATCGCGATATCGGCCTGTGAGGGCGTTGGATCACCCGAGGGGTGATTGTGGACAAGGATGACGGCGGTTGCTGAAACTTCAAGCGCGCGTTTGACAACTTCGCGCGGATAGACCGGTGTGTGATCAACCGTACCCGTTTGTTGTATTTCATCCGCAATCAACGCGTTGCGTTTATCGAGAAATAGAATGCGGAACACCTCGCGCGCTTCAAACGCCATCGACGCGCGGCAATAATCGATAACCGCTGTCCATGAGCCGAGCACGGTCCGTTTTTTAACCGCGCCTTTGGCAAGCTCGCGTCCAGCAGCTTCAACGAGTTTCAAATCGATTGCCGTGGCTTCTCCAATCCCATCAGTTGTGCGCAGTCGAGACATTGGCGCGCCGAGCACTTCGGCAACGGAGCCAAATTCAGCAATCAGTTTTTTGGCAAGCGGTTTGACATCACGTCGCGGAATAGAGCGGAACAAAATCAGTTCGAGCAATTCATAATCTTGAAGCGCTTCGCGGCCCGCGCGCATGAAGCGAGTTTTCAACCTCTGGCGGTGGCCGTTGGCGTGATCCCCCTCCTGTTTGTCTTCAGGAGAGGCGTTCACGCGTTCGGTCATTGATCGCTCGGCCGACTGATATGGGTTTTATCAAGGCCCTTTGGCGAGAGCGTGAAGATCTCGCAGCCCATCTCTGTGACACCAATCGTGTGTTCATATTGTGCGGAGAGCGAGCGGTCGCGTGTAACGGCCGTCCAGCCATCACCCAAAACTTTCACTTCGGGGCGGCCAAGATTGATCATCGGCTCGATAGTGAAGAACATACCCGGCTTCAACGGCACGCCCTCTTTCGGGCGGCCATAATGAAGAATATTCGGCTCGTCATGGAAGAGACGGCCGAGACCATGACCGCAGAAATCGCGCACAACCGAGCAGCGTTCGCCTTCAGCAAAAGTTTGGATCGCATAGCCAATATCGCCGGTCGTCGCGCCCGGCTTAACGGCGGCAATGCCGCGCATCAGACTTTCATAGGTGACATCGAGCAGCCGCTCAGCACGACGTGGGATCTCACCCACGGCGTACATGCGGCTTGAATCGCCATGCCATCCATCAACCACAAGCGTCACATCGATATTGACGATATCGCCTTCGCGTAACGGCTTGTCATTCGGAATGCCGTGGCAGACGACATGATTGATCGAGGTGCAGATCGATTTTTTGAACCCGCGATAATTGAGAGGTGCCGGATAGGCATTATGATCCATCGCAAATTCAAACGACACTTTATCAAGATATTCGGTCGTCACGCCGGGCTTGACGAGATCGATCAAAAGATCGAGCGCCTCAGCGGTCAGCTTCCCGGCTTTGCGCATGCCTTCAAACGCCTCGGGGCCGAACAATTTGATTTGTCCGGGCTGGCGGCGATTGGCAGAGGCGGCGTCAACAAAGGTCATGAGGAGCGGAAGCTTTTTTGATCGGGATCGGATACCTTAGAAATGGGGGAAATGGACGCCGGATGCAAGGAAAAGCCGACCGGTTACCTCGGTTTATCACGCGGCTGACTGTGATTTCGTGGGGAAGGGCGAGCGCGGGTGCTTGAGCGCGGCCCGTGGGGCTCTTATGGTCGCGGTCTTCACCATCAAAGGAGCCCCGATGAGCAGCGAGAGCCAGACGCGTGTGACGGCGGCCCTGCTTGTGATTGGGGATGAAATCCTCTCGGGCCGCACCAAGGATAAAAATATCGGCTTTTTAGCCGATTATCTCACGGCCCTCGGTATTGATCTGAGAGAAGTGCGGGTTGTGCCCGATGATGAGGGCGCGATTATCGAGGCGATCAACGCGTTGCGCGCGCGCAATACCTATCTCTTCACCACGGGCGGCATCGGCCCCACGCATGATGACATCACGGCGGATTGCGTGGCTAAAGCGCTTGGCGTGGCGATCGATCATGACCCGCGCGCGGTGGCACTCTTGCGCGAGCGTTATCCCGATCCAAAAGATTTGAATGAATCGCGTTTGCGCATGGCGCGCATTCCTGCGGGTGCTGACCTCATTGAAAATCCGATTTCAAAAGCGCCAGGCTTTATGGTGCAGAATGTGATTGTGATGGCGGGCGTGCCTTCCATCATGCAGGCAATGCTTGAGAATGTAACGCCGCGTTTGAAGACGGGCGTTAAATTGCAATCAGTTTCCGTTGATAGCGGCGGATTGCCTGAAGGTATTTATGCTTCGGGCTTGGGTGCAATCCAGAAGGAGCATCCGGATGTGATCATCGGGTCCTATCCGCATTTTGATGGGCAGACCTTCCGCAATCAGATCGTGTTGCGCGGCCGCAATGCTGAAGCACTCACACGCGCGCAAGAGGCGGTTAGCGCGATTCTCAAAACACTCGCGGAGAGTGATAAAACAATTCCTTTATGATTGAAGATTGAGAGTAAAAAATGAGCGGACCGAGTCAAAAAGCATTTCCTGTTTCATGGGATCAGTTTCATCGCGATGCGCGGGCTTTGGCATGGCGGCTTGCGTCGTCAGGGCCATTTGAATCCGTGATCTGTATTACGCGCGGCGGGCTTGTGCCGGCAGCGATCGTGGCGCGCGAATTGGGTTTGCGCATTATCGAGACAATCTGCATCGCGTCTTATCATGACTACACGACACAAGGTGAATTGCAGGTTCTCAAATCCATTGCCAAAGACGTGTTGGCAACGGGAGGTGATGGCGGCAAAGGTATTCTTGTTGTTGATGACCTTGTTGATACGGGCAAGACCGCAAAAATCGTCCGCGACATCATTCCTAACGCCCATGTCGCCACCGTCTATGCGAAGCCCTTGGGTCGCCCTCTGGTCGATACATTCGTTACCGAGGTGTCGCAGGATACGTGGATCTATTTCCCCTGGGATATGGGCCTTGCCTATCAGGCACCGATTTCCGAGGACCATAAGGGGTGACATCTGGCTTGCGGGGACCGGCAAGCTCACTTAAAGGGGGCGGGGGATCTTTCCCGTTAGTTGTGATTCTTTGATGCGCCGATTTTTCTTGATTGCGGACATGGCGAAACTGGTAGACGCAAGGGACTTAAAATCCCTCGGCTGAAAGGCTGTGCGGGTTCGAGTCCCGCTGTCCGCACCATCAATCATCCTTCTCCTTTTCATTGGTCTTTTCGTTCAATCATCCCGTGACCCACACATTACGCACGCTTGATGATCTTGTTTCAGCTGGTCTCGTTGCGGCTGATGCGCAAGCTGCGCTTCAACCGGTTTCAGAGCGCTATGCGATAGCTGTGACGCCCGCGATGAATGATCTCATCAATCGCGCAGACCCGCATGATCCGATAGGATTGCAATTTATTCCGGACTCGCGTGAGCTGACCGTCTCTAAAGGTGAGGCGGATGATCCGATTGGCGATTTTGCACATTCGCCCCTTGAAGGTCTCGTGCATCGCTATCCTGATCGCGTTCTGGTAAAGCTCACCCATATCTGCCCGGTCTATTGCCGGTTCTGCTTTCGCCGCGAGATGGTAGGGCCGGGTAAAAGCGAAGCGCTTTCCGAAGATCATCTCGACGCGGTTAATTCTTATATCAAAGCTCACCCTGAAATCTGGGAAGTGATTGTAACCGGCGGTGATCCGTTGATTTTATCGCCGCGTCGCCTGCAAGACTTCACAACGCGTCTCGCTGCCATCGATCATGTGCGTGTGTTGCGCTGGCATACGCGTGTGCCCTCAGTTGATCCCGCACGCGTGACGGATGAGCTTGCGCGCGCCCTTGTCTCTTCGGGCAAGTCAGTGTGGCTCGCGCTTCATGTCAATCATCCGCGCGAGATGACGCGCGAATGTCTTGAAGCTATCGCGCGGTTGAAACATGCAGGCATTCATCTCATCAGCCAAAGCGTATTGCTCAAGGGCGTGAATGACGATGTCGACACGCTTGCCGATTTGATGCGCGCTTTTGTCGAAGCGGGTGTGAAGCCTTACTATCTCCATCAAGGCGATCTGGCGCCGGGCACCGCGCATTTCAGGACAACAATCGCGGAGGCCAAAGCCTTGATTGATGGTTTGCGCGGTCGGGTTTCAGGTCTGGCGCAGCCTCTTTATGTGATCGATTTACCGGGGGGCGCAGGGAAAGTGCCCGTCGCCGCGCTTTCATGCGAAATTGATGGGGAGGGCTGGCGCATTAGGGATTGGCAAGGTTATACACATGCCTATCCGCCAGTCGGTTGAGCGTGAGGGTCTTAATGTGATGATTCTCATCAAGTGAAGTGAAGGAAAACTCGTTTCGTGCGTGCGCCAGAATTATCAATCGTTGTTCCCGTTTTCAATGAACGCGCCAATATTGCGCCACTCGTCGGCCTGGTTGCTGACGCGCTTCCCGATGTCGCGTGGGAGTTGATTTTCGTTGACGATAATTCGCCAGATGGCACGAGCGAAGAAGTCAAAGCTTTAGCCGCAAGAGATTCACGCGTTCGTGGAATACGTCGTGTTGGACGACGCGGTCTTTCGGGCGCATCGATTGAAGGCATGCTTTCGTCAAGCGCACCTTACGTGGCGGTGATGGATGGTGACCTGCAGCATGATGAGCGGGTCCTCGTGCGCATGCTTGCACTGATCCGTTCACCCGGTGTCGATCTCGTCATCGCGACACGCGAACGCGACGGGGGAACAATCACGGGGCTTTCGGATAGACGGTCGATCGTCAGCGATTTTGGCAGGTTCCTCTCGCGCCTCGTGATCAAGAATGATGTGAAAGATCCGATGAGCGGGTTTTTCATGATCCGTCGAGAGATTGTTGAGCGTGCTGCTCCGAAACTCGCGACCGAAGGCTTCAAAATTTTAGCCGATATTCTTGCGACCACGCCGGGCGCGCTCTCTATTCGCGAGACGCCTTATGTGTTTCGTGAACGGCAACATGGTGAAAGCAAGCTCGATGCCCGTGTCGCTTTCGACTATCTCGGATTTTTGTTTCATCATTTGACGGGTCGGCTTGTGCCGATCCGCTTTTTTCTGTTCGGTCTTGTCGGCGCGTTAGGCGTTGTTGTGCATCTTGCCGCATTGCGTGCGATGTTATCGGGCCTTCCGGCACTGGGTTTTGATGGAGCGCAAACGGGCGCGACGCTCATTGCCATGGCGAGCAATTTTGTCTTGAACAATCAACTCACTTATCGTGATCGCCGATTGCATGGATTTAAGTTTTTAATTGGCTTTGTCCTGTTCGCACTGAGCTGCAGCATTGGGCTTGTCGCCAATGTTGGTATTGCCCGTGTGATTTATTCCGATGGACAAGTCTGGTGGCTTGCCGGCTTGGCGGGCGCTGTAACCGGCTCAGTGTTTAATTATGTCACGAGTGGTCTATTCGTGTGGCGTAAAAGCTAACTTCATGCCTGCTGCAGGTGCGGCGTGAAATGCGTCGCCCGTGCTGATTTCCATAACTCCAAACTCGTATCATGCGCTGTGCCGGCAAGGAGCGCATTGTCTTTCATCGCTGGATAGAGCTCAGCATAGTTCTTTGTTTCGGTCGGGCTGACGCGACGGTGAAGTAATTCGGCCCGAATTTCGGATGGGTGCAAAAGGCCCGCTGCCCCAATCACTTCCGCGAGCGCTTCCAAAGTATGCGCATGGAAATTCTTCACGCGTTCGGCTTTATCCGGAATTACAAGCGCGCGTTGGCGAAGCGGATCTTGCGTCGCCACCCCTACAGGGCAGCGATCCGTGTGACAACTTTGCGATTGAATACAGCCAATCGCAAACATGAAACCGCGCGCGGCATTACACCAATCTGCACCGAGCGCCATCACGCGCACCATGTCAAAGGCTGATGTAATTTTTCCGGCAGCACCCAGCTTGATTTTGTCGCGCAGTCCCAGTCCAATCAAAGTTGAATGAACGAAGGAAAGCCCATCGCGCAGAGGCATGCCGATATGATCAGTAAACTCGAGCGGTGCCGCGCCCGTACCGCCTTCAGTGCCATCGACAACAATAAAGTCAGGCGTGACACTGCGTTCGATCATAGCTTTGCATATCGCTAGGAATTCGCTTTTCTCGCCAATGCAGAGCTTGAAGCCAACGGGTTTACCACCCGAGAGGCGACGCAATTCGGAGATAAAATCAATCAAACCAAGCGGCGTTGAAAATGCAGGATGCGCAGCAGGCGAAACACAATCTTGGCCAATGTTTACGCCGCGTGCTTCTGCAATCTCGCGCGTTACTTTTGCGCCGGGCAAAACGCCACCATGACCGGGCTTCGCGCCTTGGCTCAATTTGATTTCGATCATTTTTACTTGCGGTGAGTGCGCCTGCTCTTTGAAGCGTTCCGGATTAAATGACCCGTCATCATGACGGCAACCGAAATAACCGCTGCCAATTTCCCAAATCAGATCGCCACCTGGTTCGCGATGATGAACAGAGATGCTGCCTTCTCCTGTATCATGCGCAAATCCACCGTCTTTTGCGCCTTTGTTCAAGGCGCGGATCGCATTCGCGCTTAATGCACCAAAGCTCATAGCAGAGATGTTAAATACGGAAGCGGAGTAGGGCTGCGCACAATCTGGTCCGCCAATTGAAATGCGAAAGCTTTTCGGATCAGGATGCTGCGGTGCCAGCGAATGCGAGAGCCATTCGAAGCCAGGCTGGTAGACATCAAGAATTGTTCCGAAGGGCCGTTTATCGAGTTGAACTTTCGCGCGTTGATACACGATAGCGCGTTTGTTGCGGCTAAACGGTGTCCCATCCGTATCGCTCTCGATGAAATATTGCCGCATCTCCTTGCGGATACTTTCGAGGAAAAAGCGCATCAAGCCGATGAGCGGATAATTTCGTAAGATACTGTGGTGTGTTTGAAAGAGATTATAAATGCCAATGGCTGAGCCAATAAAGCCGATAATTGAGAGAAGTGCGAGGACGGGATGATGCGGCGACAAGATGCCGAAAAGAATCGTTGCGGCGAGAAAGAGTCCTAAGGTGAGATAACGCATGACTGTCCCATCTTTTGAATTGTTACGCGCGCCAGAAGCGCATGAATTTTAATTTTCGTGGCTCTTAAAAGAATAAATCCAATCATAACGTTTGGAAAGATCACTGCGGCGTAACACCATATTGCGTGCGACACTCAGCGGCCAGCGCATATGATAGGCCTGACCATTCGCGCGGGCGGCGTCCTGCACTTTTGTGGCGCGCGGGCGACGTTGCATTTCATAGCGGCGAAAGGCTTCAGCAAGTTGATCGGGACTTTTTGAAATTTCCTGCGCAAGCGTGGCCGCATCTTCAATCGCAAGTGCCGCGCCTTGAGCGAGGAAGGGCAATACCGGATGCGCAGCATCGCCTAACAATGTGACGCTTTTATCTCCCCATTGCGCGCGTTCACGGCGGTCAAAAAGCGACCAGACTGACCATTCCGGAACTGCTGCGAGAGCAGCTTTCACATCAGGTGTCCACTCACGAAAACGGGTAAGGATTTTTTCGCGCTCCCCCGGATGAGCCCAACCGGGACGATTCTCTATATCGGATGTCACCGCAACGATATTGATCGCGCCACCTCTTCTAATCGGATAATGCACGATATGCGCTTTGGGTCCGAGCCACAGACGGCTTTCAGTTGTTGGCAAATGCGCGGGCCAGTGTTTGATCGGCACCAATCCACGCCAAGCTTGATAGCCCAAAAACTCAGGCGATGTATTAGTGGCGATAAGATCAGCAACATTTGACCAGAGTCCATCAGCACCGATGAGCGCGCGGCACGCCACGTCTTCGGATTGTGTGGCAGAACTACAAGTTACGACCACACCGCCATCACCATTTTTGACAATCGCTGAAACTTTTCGGCCAAAAATCAAACGGACATTGCCGAGGCCACGCACCGCATCGAGCAGTGTTGTTTGAAGATCAGCGCGGTGGATCGACCAATAGGGTGCGCCGAAGCGCTCCGTCATCGCCGTGCCAAGCGTCATGGAGGAGAGCGTCTCGCCGCTCGTTCCCTCCTGAACCTGAAGTCTTTCCGGAGTTGCGGCAAAGCGGGTGAGGATAGGCTCAAGACCAAGGTTGATCAGAATCCGCGACGCATTGGGTGAAAGCTGCAGGCCTGCGCCGATATCCTCGATCTGCGTCCGCTGTTCGATCACGAGGCAGGGATATCCGGCACGGCCAAGAGCCAAAGCCGTCGTCAGCCCCCCGATTCCGGCGCCAGCGATGAGAAAGGGGGCATCCTGCATGGTGCGGATGCCGGATCAGGCGGCGATCGGACCCGGCTCGAAAACGCAATCGGCGGGTTCAGCTGCGGCCTTGAGCGTCGCGTCATACACGAACACCGTTGAGCAATAGGGGCAAATGGCCTCGGCATCGCTGCCCATATCGATGAAAATATGCGGGTGATCGAGCGGCGGTGACGCGCCAACACACATGAATTCCCGAGCATGAATGCGGATCCGGGCAATCCCGGCGTCATTCTTGAAATAGGGAATGGCATGAGCGGCCATGGTCAAACTCCCGAGCAAATCATCAATTCGGCCGGACTTTAGTCCGATGCACGGTTTGAGGCCAGAGAAAATCACCCGATTTTCGTCTTTCTTACAAGGAAGCGAGCCCCTATGAAGAGGCTCAGAATAGGGGGCGGTCAAAGCACTATGGATTATTTTTCCTCGGGCGGCGTTCGCATCGCCTATTTTGATCAAAAGCCGGAAACAGGCGAGGGCATGCCGGTTGTGCTCGTGCACGGCTTTGCCTCGACCCACCGCGTCAATTGGATCGATACGTCCTGGGTCTCGACGCTTAACCGAGCGGGCTATCGCGTCATCGCGCTTGATAATCGTGGCCATGGCCAAAGCGATAAGCTTTACGATCCCGAAGCCTATGATCCTGAAATTATGGCCAAGGATGTCATTGCACTCCTTGATCGTCTTCATATCCAGAGAGCCGATCTCATTGGCTATTCGATGGGAGCGCGTATTTCGGCTATGGCGGCGTTGCGTTTTCCTGATCGCGTGCGCGCTGTGATTTTGGGCGGGCTTGGCATTCACCTTGTTGAAGGTAACGGATTGCCTCCAGGTATCGCCGAAGCGCTTGAAAGTGAGGCGCCTGAAACGCTGACCGATCCGACGCAGCGCATGTTTCGTCTTTTCGCCGAAAAGAATGGCGGTGATCTCAAAGCCTTGGCCGCCTGTATGCGCGGCTCGCGGCGCGGTTTGACCGCAGCGGATGTGGCAACATTACCGATGCCGGTTCTGGTTGCTGTCGGCAGTCAGGATTTGATCGGTGGTGACCCGCATCGCTTGGCCGCCTTAATTCCTAAGGGGCAAGCCTTCGTGATCGAAGGGCGTGACCATAATCTCGCGGTCGGGGATCGTACGCATAAAGCGGCCGCGCTCGAATTTCTGAGCCATAGGCCTTGAGTGATTGCCAGATTGGCCCATCATACCTAGATAGAAGTCTAAAGCGTCTCTCACGGAACTGAACCGATGCAAGCTAAGGAACTCGAAGCCCTGACAGCCGATCGCGCGGTCGCTGATCCGATCTGGGTTCACATCCGCAGCGAGGCGGCAGATATTCTGTCTTCTGATGCTGATCTGGCGCGCCTTGTGCGGGCGAATGTTCTTGATCAGCCGAGTTTTGATCGCGCTGTGATTGAACGCTTAGCCGCGCGGCTTGATCATCCCGATGTGCCCCGCGCTGTGATTGCCGAGATTTTCTCGTCGCTTGCAGCGTCTGACGCTTCAATTGGTGAAGGGTTTCGCGCGGATCTGATGGCCGTTGCCGATCGTGATCCGGCATGCACGCGTTTTGTTGAACCGCTTCTCTATTTCAAAGGCTATCATGCGTTGCAGACGCATCGCTTCGCTCATGCGTTGATGCGACAGGGGCGTAAAGATTTTGCGCTCTATCTGCAAAGCCGTTCTTCTGAAATTTTTCAGACCGATATCAATCCCGATGCCCGTATTGGGCGCGGTGTGTTTCTTGATCATGCGACAGGACTTGTTGTGGGGCAGACAGCGGTGATCGAAGATGATGTCTCGATCCTGCAAGGCGTGACCTTAGGCGGCACGGGCAAAGCCACAGGTGATCGCCATCCGAAAATCCGCCGCGGTGTGCTTATCGGTGCGGGGTCGAAAATTCTCGGCAATATCGAAGTGGGCCAATGCGCGCGCGTCGCCGCCGGATCGGTCGTGCTCAAAGACGTGCCGCGCAATGTAACGGTCGCGGGCGTGCCGGCAAAAATTGTCGGCGAGTCCGGCTGCGCAGAACCGGCGCGGACGATGGATCAAATACTGGCCGATAAGGGCGGCGGCGCAGCCTAATTTAGGTTTGGGGTTGCGGCGCGCCCGAGGAAGTGGCATTCGAAAGCCCATAAAGACCACTTTCTCATCAACAGGCGGCAGTTCCATGGACAAGGCAGAGCTTTTAAAACTTCAAACCTATCTTCGTCGCCTTTTCGGCAATGCAAATATCAAAGTCGTGCCGCGTCCGAAAAAGACCGACTCCGCCGAAGTGATGATTGGTGATGAATTTATCGGTGTGCTCTCGCTTGATACGGAAGATGGGGATCGCTCTTACGCGCTCACCATGTCGATCCTCGATATCGATCTTGAAGGGGTCGAATGAGACTCTGAATAGAGAAGGGGCATAATCATGCCGCTCTATGCGCTCGATGTGAAAAGCCCGAAACTCGCTTATGCGACGAGTATTTTTATTGCGCCTGACGCGCATGTGATCGGCGATTGTCGGCTTGGTGCTGATGTGAGCATCTGGTTCGGCGCCGTTTTGCGCGGTGATAATGAGCCGATCATCATTGGCAAGAGAAGCAATATCCAAGAAGGCTCTGTGCTCCATACCGATCCGGGTTTCCCGCTCGAGATTGGTGAGGAATGCACCATCGGCCATCGTGCTATTTTGCACGGATGTGTGATCGGTGATGGATCGCTGATCGGCATGGGTTCAACGATTTTGAATGGTGCGCATATAGGGCGGGGGTGTCTCGTTGGCGCGAATTCACTCGTGACTGAGGGCAAAGAATTCCCTGATTATTCTTTGATTGTGGGCTCGCCGGCAAAAGTGATCCGCACGCTCGACGAAGACGCGGTGGCAAAGCTCCGGCAATCGGCAGATAATTATGTTCGCAACGGTAAACGTTTCGCCGCGCATCTCACGCGGATTGATTAAACCAAAAAAGCCGTGAGATATGTTCCGCTCAGTTCGGGCCTGAAGCGGTGAGGGTGGCATTCGACGGATCGCCGATCCGTTGCCAGATATTCGGACTTTGTTCCGACTGCATTTTCACGAAGACGTAATTCGTCGATTTCCAGCCGAGAATTTTATCGGTACGATTGTCGAGAACGAAATCGCCGCGATTGCTTCTCAACGTCAGAACCGCATGACCGGCGCCATTCTCGTCGGTAACCACTGTCATCAGGAGCGCTTGGCGGGGCAATCCCTTTTCGATGAGTTGCTTGCGTTTCTGAAGAGCGAAATCTTCGCAATCACCAGAGCCTGATGTCGGATAATCCCAACGTTCAATAACTTGATAGATTTCACGATCATCGGCTTCGCGAACGCTCGAATTGATATCGTGATTGATCACTTCAATCATCGACCACAGGGCAGGCGTGAGCACGACGGGTTCAGGCGCAACAGCGGCGACATCGCACTCTTCGTGATGACGCGAGCAGAAATCAGCCCAACCCCAAGGGGCTTTGGTCTCGCCGTGAGGCAAAGCAAAACTTGCGACTTGTGGCAGACGAGTATTCGTTTCTTGCACGCTGCGCCCGGCCAACGCCGGACCGCATGACAAAGCCAGAAGAGCCACAATAAAGGCGCGCTTATGATGAGTGCCACCGATCATGGGGAACACCCCTATCGGGGCTTCTGCGGATACTCAATGAAAAAATTAAGAAAGAGTTAATTTGTTGATTGAGGCAATGGCGCTCTTAAAAGGAGATGCTTAAGCTCTCGCTTCGAGCGACTTTGCGTGAAAGCAGAGCGAAATAGGGGGATATCGATGAAAAAGCGCGTTTTGATCACGGCGGGTGCCGCGGGTATTGGCCGGGCGATGGCCGAAGCTTTCCTTGCCGACGGCGCCGATGTTTGGGTGACGGATGTTGATGAGGCCGCGCTTCAGACTGTGCCGTCATCAATTCGTGCGACCCGTGCTGACGCCTCGAACGAAGATGATATGGCGCGTCTCTTTGGCGAGATCACATCCGCTTGGGGTGGGGTCGATGTGCTCTGCGCCAATGCGGGCGTTTCAGGTCCCACGGCCTTGCTTGAAGATATGCCATTAAAAGGGTGGCGTGATTGTATTGCGGTTAATCTCGATGGTGCTTTTCTCGCCGTTCGTTATGCGACCCCGATGATGAAAGCGCAGAAGAAGGGCGTGATGATCTTCACCTCATCAACAGCGGGGCTTTATGGGTTCCCCAACCGCTCGCCCTATGCAGCCGCGAAATGGGGCGTGATCGGACTTATGAAAACGGCCGCGATGGAGCTTGGCCCTTATGGCATTCGCGCGAATGCCATATGCCCCGGTTCGGTTGAGGGGCCACGCATTGAGCGGGTGCTGGAGCGTGAAGCGGCGCTGAAAGGCACAACGCGTGATGCGATCTATGAGGGTTATGCATCCGGCACGTCGATGCGAACTTTTGTCGAGGCAAGAGATGTAGCAGCGATGGCGCAGTTTTTGGCGAGCGATGGCGCGCGTTATGTTTCAGGACAAGTGATTGCCGTGGACGGCCACACAGAAAATCCTGATCCGAAAGTGTAAAGGCACGCGGTCAATCACATCGACCGCGCGCGCATTTAAAACCGATCTCAGCCGAGACGATTGCTCACATGCGCGAGCATCGTATAGACGCGGCCTTCCGGTGATGAAAGGATCGAACGCGTAATCGCACCATCAGCATCGGTAACGGTAAGATCCTTCAAAACGGATTCGAACCGGTTCGCGTAAGAGTTCAAGCTCGAACGGAATTTCTCATCCGCTTGATAGAGCGCGCTCAATTCAGCGAAACGACGTTGGCCACCCAAGGTGTAGAGAGAGCGTGAGAAGGACACATTCTCGCCGCGCAAATAGGCTGCCCAGAGCGCCGAGACCGCATCATCATTCATCAATGAGCGCACATCAGCAAGGAGCTGCGCGATCGGTTCCGTTGGTGTTGAAACTGGCGTTGATGCGACGGGCGGCATAACCGGACGCGTCTTTTCAACAGGGGCGGATACAGGTGCCTGTGTCGGTTGAACACGTGGTGCCTCTTGCTTTTGCGCAGGTATAGGCTTCGCTTCATCTTGCGAGGCGCGATCAAGTAGATCAGACAACCAACCGCTTCTCGGATCACGCGATGGGGCTTGCGGCGGAACCGGACGATTTGCAGTTGCAACGGGCTCCGGCCTCGCTTGAGGCATCACAGGCGGTACATAAGGCTTGTCTTCAATCTTCGGCTTTACCGGTTGAACGGTGTCACGTGCAACGACGTCAGGACGCGCGATCATTGGGGAACGCGGTGGTTCAATCGGCGCAGCCGGACGCTGGACGGGCGTGAAGTTCCGTTCTGGCGCTTTCTCAGCAGCGACCGGAGCAGGGCGTTGCGCCATTGGCTTTGCTGTATCGGTGACGCGGCTTGAGGCCGCCATGATCGCGTTGAGTTCGCCGAGTGCGCGAATTTGTTCGCTGACGGCTCGCTTAAGCGCGGCCGACTGTTCTTTTGTTTCATTCGGCAAAATGGTGACGCTTTTCGTGATGTCTTCACGTGAGGCTTCAAGTTCTTGCGCGATCGACTCGGTAACCGCTTTGACTTCGGCTGCGGTTTTTTCAAATCGGCCCACCAATTGACCAAGCAGTTCGCCCATTTCAGCCAGCGCTTCAGTGGACACCGCACGAACCTGATCGACAGTACGTTCTTTTTCAGCTTCCGCTTCAGCACGTACCGTATCAAATTGTTCGCGCATGGTTTGGCTTGCAACCGTTGCGGCATCGCTCATGATGTCACGGATAGAGCCGGCTCGATTTTCAATGGCCATCAACGCGCCATTGAGATGAAGTGCGAATTTTTCGGCAACGGTCTCAACATTGTTGAAATGCTCATTAAGGGTGCGGGTGAGGACCTCGATCGATGCTTTGCGATTTTCGAGATCAGAGCCCAGACGACCTTCGATACTGCCGAGCGATTGCGCGGCATTTTCAAGAATTTCAACATGTTCGCGCGTGACGGACGACACAGCGCGGGTTCTTTCGTCAAGCACATCGATGAGTGCGCGTGTCTCGTGAATACCGGTTGCAGTAACTTCACGCATGGATTCGATCTGCTCGAGGAGGAGACTTGCTGAATGAGCGGCATCTTCCTTGATGACAGTGCCCGCATGGGCGAGGCCGATAACACGGTCTGCCAATTTGCTTTCGAGTTCGCCGATCGATTGATTGGCCTGTTCGACGAGGTTGCGCACGATCTGGCTGGCATCCGACATCTTCTGCAAGGTGACAAGTGTTTCGCTTTGCAGACGGTCGGCCGTGCCGCTCAAAATATCGGCCGTATGTGATCCGACTTGAGCAATGGTGTCCGTGATGTTTCCGGCATTCGATTGCAAAGCCGAAATCAAGGTTGAGCCTTGCGTGTCGAGCGTTGTGGACAGGCGCGAGATTGCGGAATTCAGCGCATCGGAAATCTTTTCCGTATGACCTTCGAGGCTCACGCCGAATGTGTTGCTCTGATCGCCAATGACCGCGCCAATGGTTTCAAGACGCGTGACGATATTGTCTTCGAAATGGCGCACTTGGCCTTCGAATGTATTGGCGATGTCGAGCGCCTTCTCACCGAGAATTTCGTTGATTTCGATGGCGCGGACGGCGAGCGATTGTGCAACCGTATCGGCGCGATCCGACATCACGCGGCCAAGCTCTTCCGTCTTGGCTTCAATGGTGCTGCCGATCGCGAGGCTTGAGCGCTGCAGGGTCTCTTCGAGATTATTCGAACGTTCAGACATCGCCTCCATGAGCACGTTTGTCCGTTCCACAAGACCTTGGTCAACGCGTGTGAAGAGGGCTTCAATGCCTTCGACGACGGCCACACTCTTTTCACGTGAATTGGCTTCAATCGCGGCCAATTGCGATTCAATGATGGTGGAGGCGTTTTTGGCTTGTTCCACGAGACGATCGGAGAGGGCGCGGCCTTCGGTCGAGAAGAGATGGGCGACTTCGCCCAAACGCGCTTCGATCGTCGTCGTGAAGTTGGTCGTGTTGCGTTCGATACGTTCAGCGAGTTGATTGCCGCTTGTATCAAGCACACGCTCGAGATTGGTCAGATTTTGCGTGATGTTCGCATTGATCTCGCTGCTTCGGCCGAGAATATTCGTTTCGAAATCATTCAGACGACGGTAGAGCGCCTCGCTAAGCGCGCCACCCTTGACGATAATGGTCTTCTCGAAGGTTTCGATCTGCCCACCGAGCTTCTCATTGATGCGCGTGCCGCCCTGGTCAAGCGTCGCGGTGATCGACCCGAGATAATGCGAGAGATTTTGATCGAGCGTTGAGGCGCCTTCACGGATCGTGGCTTCAAGCGCTGCCACGCGGCCGCCAATGGCTTGATCAATGCGGGTTGAATAACTCGACAGATTCGCTTCGATCTGTTCGGTATTTCGCTGCAGGCTCACATTCAAAAGCGTTGTGCCAGCCTGGAAGGATTCGGTTACTTCGGCAATCTTCTCGCCGATTGACTGACCCATCGTGGAGCTCGCACCGACAAGCGTTTCAGAGAGGGTCTGTGAATGATTTGTAAGAACAGTGTCGAGCTGCTGTGTCTCGCGCGTTAGGGAATCGAGCAACATGCCCGAGGTCGACGAAATTTGGACACGTATCGCATCCGCTTCGCGTGAAAATTCGTTTTTGATTTTTTGCGTTTGGCTGCTGACGGCATCAACGAGGTCGTCGAGACCTTCACTGAAGACACTACGGGATGCAGCCAATTTGTCATCCATGATAACGGCGAGGCGGCTCACGCTGTTATCGATACCGCGTTCGAGTGTTTCGGCCTGATGTTCGATGGTTGAGCGGATCGATTCACTCATATCGGCGATACGCGAAACGAACATATCAGAATCGTTTGTGACTTGTTCTTTGGCGCGCTCGGACGCTGTTTCAATCGCGTGCACCATGGTTTCGGCACGACCAACGATTTCGCGTACAAGATTGTCGCCTGTTGACGCCAAACGATCCGTTACCGCTTCTGATTTTTCTTCAAGCGCATCGACGATGTTTTTGCCGATCTGGGAGAGCTGTGAAGAAACGACATCATTGGTCTGCGTCAGATTACGCAATAGCGTATCGCTCTTCTCGGAAATCACGTCGATCATCGTTTCGCCGGTGCGTCCGAGTGTAGCAGCAATCGTGGCGGTTTTCTGGTCAATCGCACCAGCCACTTTTGATCCAGCTTCATCGACAAGTG
>CAWUMH010000003.1:0-32153 GCA_963923565.1 uncultured Alphaproteobacteria bacterium | reverse complement strand
ATCATATTCTGGATGACCCTACTTATTGTTTGGCATATTTCGAGGAATATGGCGAGCGAATTGGTATTTTAAAAGAAGATGAGAAAAAAGGTTTCGAAAATCTAAGGACTTTGTTCCCAGTACTTTCAGAGCAATGTGATAGCGGGTGGGCTATTTCATCCGATGAGAAAGCCAAAAGGGGAAAGGAAACTGCGAAGTTAAATTTAGTGATGATCTTAAATCGTTCGGTATCTGCTGATAACTTTAAAGATAATATTGATCACTGCCTTCGCACAATTTCCTTTTATGGAGACATCATTAAAAAAGTGAATAAATCGCAATAGATAAATTGGGAGATCAAGATAGTTAGCGGCTTTTCACTATCTTTCATGAATTCAAAAATTCTATAAACCATCACAAATAATAATAATAATTCGATGTCATAGAAAAAGGATCAATTTGATATAGAAAATATAATTGATGATCCATTGCACTCATCATCTTGATCACGAATGCTAAACGAGATTGTCCCATTACCATTTTGCCTGAAAAAAACCTTTGTCAATTTTCCTGAATCATTGAGGACCATTCCCTTTTCCTTCTTCTCAATAGTTGTCGCATTATCGAAACTCATAGTCGCCGTTGGAAATTTGAGCTTTGAAGGTTTGTCTTTAAAAACTTCTAAGATACCGGTCGATATAACACTGGCGCAAACACCACTGGTACTCTCCGCTTTGTAAATTCCATCTATACCTGCAAACACATTTGTGGACGTAACAAATAAAATTCCAAGTGATAAAGCTATCCGTTTCATAGAAGTCTCCAAAATTAACACTGTCAAATTTTACGATTACTCAAGTTTATCTAGATCACGATAAAATTCTTAAAGCTTATTTATAAACCAGAAGTATGGAACTAAATACACGAAGAGCATACGAGGCCTGTGAGATCAATTTCGACTAACGCCGAGACTGAAATCAAATTATTTAGTAGAGTTCGCTATGGTTCTCGATACATCCTCGAAGCTTAACAATGCCGAGAAACTAGAAATTATCGAGCAAGCAGAACCTGGCCAGTTCCATCGACGTATATCCCAACCCATTGTGTAGGCTCGAAGGCTGCCCGCCGTAACGCGTTCTAAAAAGCCGAGATGGTTCTTCGATAGCTGACTTTCTGCGACATTACGCCGCATCCAGATCATCCGACGGTTGCCGTTCTGAGCCTGCGTTAACCTGTCTCGCGACTAATCGCCGGTTCTCGGCGCTTTTTCGTTTTCTCAACCCGCCGGTTGTGCTTGAATTAAGGCAAGGGTTTTTTCGAGTTTGGAGTAGAGGACGTGGCGACCAAGAAGAAGACGGCCCTTCCGTCTGTGAAGACTAAATTAGCCCCGCTTGCCAGAAAAGCGGCGGCAAAGGCCGGTTCAAAGTCGAAAATCGTTGAGGTAAAGGCCAGTTCTGCCTCTTCTAAGGCGTCGGCTAAGGCAAAAGCGTCGGCGGCTACCAAATCCGCATCCACTCTAAAGCCTGCCGCCAAGTCTAAGGCCGCAGCACCGGCGAAGACCGAAACGAAGGCCAAAGCCAGTGCAGTTGCGTCAAAGGCAAAGGCATCCGCACCTGTCAAAGAGGCAGCAAAGGCCAAGCCCTTGGCTCCGGTCAAAGTGAAAGCGCCACTCAGAGAAGCAGTCCCTGAGAAGGTAAAGAAAGAGACCTTCCCGGAAATCACGCTCGCCCCCTTCGATTGGTATGCCGCCGCCAAGGAGCGGTTCTCCGTAGCGAGAAAGCGTGAGTCTCTAGGTTATGTGTCGGCTGAACGGTTCGCGCGTCTGAATGTTGAGGCAGACGAGGCATAACACGCCTCAAGCGTACTGATCCTTACAGGACAATTTGGATCCGCCTCTCAATTCATACGTATTGAGAAGATGACGCTTGCGTACGCATTTTGGCTTCCACGCAGACGATGGCTGATCAGAACAGGATAATCAACTTGGACGGCTCCCTTCAAAAGTCTCGTAAGACACGTATTATTGAGGCGCTTGTTATTGCGGCCTTGGTGTTCATCACGGCAACCATCGGCAGTCGCGCGACTATTCCCAATATCCCCGAGTGGTATGAAGGATTGATCAAACCGTCATTCAATCCGCCCAATTGGATTTTTGGACCGGTTTGGACGTTGCTCTATGCGGCGATGACCTATGCGGCTTGGCGCGTGTTTGGTCGGATCGAGTCGCAGCGTGATAAGGTTAATTTTGCGCTCGTCTTCATCGCGCAACTCTTTTTCAACGCGTTATGGTCAATTGTATTCTTCGGAATGCGAAATCCCGCAGCCGGACTCCTCGTTGTTGTTTTTCTGGAAGCCTCGGTGATCGCGATGATTCTCGTGTTTGCGAAATATGATCGCAGGGCAGCACTTACGCAATTACCATATGCTGCGTGGGTGGCTTTCGCATCGCTCTTAAATCTAGCGATTGTATTACTCAATCCGGCATAAACAGAGTTCGCTGTAGCGCCTTTAGAAGCGGCCGAATAATGCAGCACCCGTAAGGGCGCCCAAAAACAAAATCACATCGTGAGCGGCAAGCGAAGATGCTGAGGGATGCCCCGCGCGATGGATAGCTGCTGTTGCACCTATAGTGGCCATGCCCCATCCATAACCTGCAATCGACATACTTATCGTAAACCCAATCAATGTGGTTTGGGTGATTAGGCTCAGGCCACCACCACAAAGAAGCGCCAACCCAACCAGTGATGTTCGTAATGCACCGACGCGCGAAACGAAATGGCCAATGGTGAACCCTGGCCAATACATCGCCGATAAATGTGCTGCCATCGCGACTGCTGACATCGAAAATGTTAAGCCGCAACCGGCCATCGCAAGCGGCGCATGTGCCATCACACCATTCATACCGAACCAAGCGAATGCTGCGATAGAGGTCGCCTTGATCAACACGGATAGGGGAGGCCGATTAACATCATGCGCCGCGAGCGTGATTTCAATTTGTCGACCGGGAAGGCCAATGGCTAAACCAAGTGTAAGAAGATGAGCAAGACCCGACGCCGCCAATATAGACGCGGCAGCCAAGGGACCAAAATTGCTCGACAACATTTCGATGACAAAGGGTCCTATCAGAGCGCCTAGGGCACCGGCTCCAAAAACAACACCGCCCGCACGTCCGGCCATCGCGCCCGCATGTCGGTAAAAAAGTCCAAAACCTTGTGCCATGCCGAGCCATAACATCCCGATCATAAAGGCCGGAAATAAACGCTCAACAAACGCAAAAGCCGCTAGAATACCGCCCGCAAGTCCAAGACTTGCACCCAACGCAAAAGCGGATTGTCGACCAAGGCGATCAAGAAGAAGTGAAGCGGGAAAGCCCGCCAAGGCTGCGCCAAGCACCAAGGCCATATAGGGCCACGGCAGAGAGCCGCTAATAGGTGCAAAGGATGCGCTCGCAAGCGGCAATACAGATAGTGTCAAAACTTGCGCAAGCACCGAGGCGCCAAACGCTAAGGCCATACGTAAAACGGAGGCGTCTTTCGGAAGTGAATCAAGATCGAGCGGTAGACCATCGATGTCGCAGGCGCAGAAAATTTGTCCGGCGCGCATGCGGAATGAATCAACGCGCGCCATCGCTAATCAATCCTCACATCATCATCATTGAGAATACGATGCGCCGCACCATCGAGATCGTCATATTGGCCGCTTCTCAAACTCCACATAAAGGCTGCAAGTGCTAAGAGACCCAAACCGAGCGCCGCGGGAACAAGATAGAGTAGGATCGTCATGAGTTGAACGTCTCAGCACGCCGCGCCCGCAAAGCATTCAGCGTCACAATGATTGATGACCCTGACATCGCAGCCGCCGCAATCAAGGGTGTAACGAATCCCAGCACCGCAAGGGGAACAGCAATGAGATTGTAAATCAAGGCCAGACCAAAATTCTCAATCATCACGCGCTTACCTTTACGCGTGAGCGTCAGCATATCAAAAACGGGCGAGAGTCGCTGGCCGGTAAAAATAGCGTCCGCCGACGCTTGTGTGAGATCCGCCCCTGTGGCGGGAGACAGCGAAGCGGTGGCGGCGGCTAGGGCAGGGGCATCATTCAAACCATCGCCGACCATGAGCACTTTGCGGCCCTGTTCTTTCATCGCGACGAGAAGATCGCGTTTTTCCTTAGGCAAGACATGGCCGCGCCATTCCGAGATACCGAGCTCACTTGCGATCTTACGTACAATATCAGTGTGATCGCCGGAAAGGATCATCACATGATATCCCTTCGCTTTAAGTTTTTTGATCGTTTCTACCGCATCTGGGCGAAGGCTTTGACCCACGTAAACGAGTCCCGCTTCACTGCCATAACGAAAGGCGAGAACTGAGGCATTTTCGTTCCATAGTGGTGCCGGTAGGCTGCAGAAATACGGACTACCTAATCGCGCTTCAACGCCATCGATGACGCATTGAATACCGCTTCCTGTTATTTCCTGCGCATCAGGGTAGGGTTCAAGACGCTTTTGTTTTTCACGAACCGCTTCGCTCACCGCACGGGCCAGCGGATGATGACTTGAGAGCGCCAAGCGACCAGCCATAAGCAAAGCGCGGTTCGATAACTGGCGCGCGTCGATTAATGATGGCTCCGGTAAGGTCAGTGTACCTGTCTTATCGAAGATGATCGTATCGATCTCGGCCATCCGTTCAATCATGTCGCCCGACCGAATGAGCAAACCCTTTCGGAACAGAGCGCCCGCGGTGATGACTTGTACAACAGGTGCAGCAAGAGCAAGCGCACAGGGGCATGTGATAATCAAAACAGCAATCGCAATGATAAGCGCATCATGAACGCTCGTCCCTAATGCGATCCACATCATCGCCGTGAGTGCCGCCGCAATATGAACAACCGGGGCGTAAACCCGTGCAATCCGATCAGCCATCTGTACATAGCGAGAGCGGCTTGCCAGCGCCTCATCGATCAGCTTTTCTATATCGGCGAGGAGTGTTCGTGACCCGGCAGCTGATACGCGTATTGTCAACGCACCGTGATGATTAAAAGTACCAGCATAAACGAGATCACCAGGCTTCACAGCGGCAAGTTCGGTTTCCCCTGTCATCAAACTCGCATCAATTTGTGATTGACCCGCCTCGATAACACCATCAGCCGCGATCCGGCTTCCGGCCGTAACAAGGATAAGATCACCTGCAACCAGAGCATCGCTGGGCACATCGCTCACATGTCCATCAGGACTGATTTTTGAAGCGACAGGATTTCGGAGCGCCGCAAGATTTGCCGCAGCCGAACGAGTTCTTTTGCGCATCGCATGTTCGAGCACACGCCCTGAAATCAAAAAGAAGATCAGCATGAGTGCTGAATCAAAATAGGCATGTTCAGCATGACGCGCGGTTTCATAAACTGACATACCCAAAGCCAAAATGATGCCGATTGAAATCGGCACATCCATCGTCATATCGCCTTGTCGTAACGCGCGCAGGGCCTTGTAGAAAAAGGGCTGGCCTGAAAACCCCGCGGCAGGCAAGGCAATAAGCGCAGAGAGCCAATGAAATAGATCGCGTGTTTCCGGTGTGATGTCTGTTACGTTGCCGGCCCAAATAGAAACCGAGAGCAGCATGACATTGATGGCGGCAAAACCGGAAACTGCAAGGCACCGCAAAAGCCACCTTGTATAACGATCTTCTTCACTCTCTTCGACATCACTAACAAATGGAGCAACACGATAGCCGAGCCGCTCAAGGGTTCGAATGGCAGGCGAGGGATCACAATCTGCTTCAGTCCATTCAGTCGTCAATCGCCGCGTTGTGAAATTCAGGCGAGCCCTTGAGAGACCAGGAATAGAAGCGAGCGCGCCTTCAATTTCTACAATCGAATCAGCTGACGAAATACCCTCGATCGCCAATTCAAGATTGAAGCGGCCATCGGCTTCAGGTCGAAGAAAAGAAGAATAGTCGGCGGCGATTTTCACAAAATGTCCCTGAAAGAGAGTTTAGTGAAGAATGATCCGGTTAGTTGATCGATAAACGATATTTCCATGACGACTTACAATCGTTTCAACATCCCACTGCCCAGGACCACATGGAGTAACGCCTGTGTAGTGTCCGTTCATCTGGTCTGTGAGCATGACTTTACAATCCATACGGCTATCAACGGGAGATTTGAGGATTGATGTGATAGCAAGATCGGAAACAATCTGATTCAACGAGTCGGCAATACTCACATCAATCGAGATGTCGCCCGAGGGAGACCGAATGATTTTCTCGCTAACGCTCCACCCTTGCTCATCTTGCGCCCGTGCCCGAGCAATATCACGATTGAAGGCCAATCCATTCTCATAAGGTTTTTCGGATTGAATGCCTGAGAAGGTTTCAACCGCGAGATAAGCCATAATGCCGTTTATACCCATGACAACAATGAAAAAGCTGATGATTGCCACCAGCACAAAGCGCCCTGTAAGCCGATATTCTATATCTTTTGATTCGCTTATCATTGTCGCCTTCATTTGATTTTCTTCTTTCAATTGAAAGAGCGTCTCTTTGTACGTCCGAACTAATGGATCGAGTGGGGTGTTCTGAAATAATCGCGTGCCTCTGCCGTTCGCCCGTCAGATTCATCACGAATTGTAAACTCGAGATGAGTGGGCTCTTCTTCACGCCCATCGAGCGCCCTCACCGTTACACGTAACTCGCGGGTTTGATCAGGACCGACACTTATTGATGGCCGACCATCAATTAATGTTTCGCCGCCAATAACTTCGACATGCGCGTCGTGAAGCCCTTCAACCGTTAAGGTAAAGATGCGTTCACTTGGTAACATATTGGCTATACGCACCGTATAGCCGTTACGAATATGCCCGTCCGACAATTTTACAAAAATCGGATTACGATCGTGAATAACACTCACTGTGAAAGGAGCCCGTGTCAGAAGTGCATAAAGCATCACACTGCTTACGGCAGTGATAATCGTCATATATAAAATCGTTCGCGCTCGGAAGGGACGGAATATCTCTGTAAGTCCCTCTTTCCGGCGCTTGAGGTTAACTTCTGTATCATAGGCGATGAGACGCGTCGGACGCCCGATCTTTTCCATGATTTCATCACAGGCATCAATGCAAAGTCCGCATTGAATGCATCCAAGATCGGCACCGTGACGGATATCCACGCCGGTAGGGCATACCGCCACACATTGTTGGCAATCGATGCAATCACCGGCCGGCTCACCAAGAGAGCGCGCATGGGTGGCCTTTTTAAAAGACATACGTGGCTCACCGCGATCGACACGATAAGTCACATTGAGTGCATACTCGTCTGTCATAGCGGCCTGAATTCGAGGCCATGGGCACATATAAAGACAGACCTGTTCACGCATCAGACCCGCAAATACATAAGTCGTGAGAGTCAGCGTGAGAATCGACACATAGGCTATCGGATCAGCTTCGAACTGAATCAAATTTTTTACAAGTGTGGGCGCATCGGCGAAATAGAGAACCCAAACACCACCGGTCCACCACGCGATCAAAAGCCAGAGCGAATGTTTGAGGAGCTTGTAAGAAAAGGTTTCAAGATTCATTGGCTCCGCATCGCGATTCATACGTGTACGCCGATCTCCTTCGATCATGCGTTCAACAGCCATGAAGAGATCGGTCCAGACTGTTTGCGGGCAAAGATAGCCGCACCAAATCCGGCCGGCCATGGCATTCATCAGAAATAGAACCATCGCCGCGATGATCAAAAGCCCTGTAAGGTAATAGACTTCCTGCGGCCAGATTTCGATGAAGAAAAAATATGCGCGGCGGTGAGGCAAATCGATCAGAAGCGCTTGATTGGGCGCATTCGGTCCGCGGTCCCAGCGCAAGAAGGGCAAGAAATAATAAATGCCAAGGGTAATGATAAGAATTGTTGTTTTCGTGCGGCGAAAAAAGCCGCTGACCCCTTGCGGATAAATTTTCTTCCGCGCGGCATAAAGGGGAGCCTCGGGCTCGTCGAGATGGGGGTCGAATGAAGACGTGACTGACATGGTTAAGTTCCAAAACGCAACCTTCCCCCAAAGGCCGCAGTGATAATGAGGGGTTCGCGACGGGAAGCGAACCCCATAGTCTTTAAGCTGACCTGTTACTGTCCGCCACCCAGCGTGTGGACATAAACGGCAAGCGATTTGATCGTGGGAGCATCAAGACGTTGTGACCAAGCGGGCATTTGTCCTCCCCCGCCCAGTGTGATGCGTTCCACAATCGTTGCTTTCGCGGGACCATAAAGCCAAACCTTATCATTCAGCTTCGGCGCACCAACATCCTGATTGCCTTCACCTTGCTCACCATGACAGGCCGCACAATTTTCGGCAAAGATTTTCTGACCCAATTTAAGATCAGCTTCCTTGTCTGTTGGAAGTCCGGAAAGCGTGCGGACATAATCCGCAGCAGCGCTGATTTCATTGGGCTTTAATACACCATCTCTACCAAAGGCTGGCATCATACTTGTGCGCGTGTCCTTGTCCGCGTCCCAGCGAATCCCATGCTGTAAGGTTGTATGAATGGCATCAACCGAACCGCCCCAGAGCCAATCATCATCATTCAAATTGGGATAGCCTTTGAAACCCTGCGCACCTGCGCCATGGCAGGGAGAGCAATTCACCGCGAAAGCCGCTGCGCCTTGCGCCCGCGCGAAGGAGAGAAGCTCAGGAGTCTTTTCAATATCTTGCAAAGAGGCCGTTTCAATTTTGGCCGTCATAGGACCACGAAGCGTATTCAACCCCTCAAGATCTTTCACAACTTGTTCACGCGATGTCCATCCGAACACACCCTTTGTGAAGGACGTTGCAAGCGGAATTGCAGGATAAACAACCCAATATCCAAGTGCCCAGATGATTGTGAGATAGAAGGTCCACAGCCACCAGCGCGGCAAGGGTGTATTAAGCTCGGCTATACCATCCCAGTCATGGCCCGTTGTGCCAACGACTTTATGCGGATCGACGTTTGCTTCTGTTTGATTTGTCATTGGTTCAGTCCTCGGAAAGCGGAATACGGGACGCGTGATCAAAGAGTGATTTTTTTGAAGGCCAGAGCGCATAAGCGACGGCTGCAAAAAACATCACTGCGAAATAGATCGAACCCCAAGAGGCCGCGAATGCGGAGAGAGATTCAAATGTGGTGTTCATGTCTCTTTCTCCTCACCGAATATTCGCTTTGTCGTCATAGAGCTTAAAGTCGACCTGCGTTCCGAGGAGTTGCAGATAGGCGATTAACGCATCAGCTTCCGTAAGCTTGCCCATATTGCCACCAAGATCGCGGGTAATCGCTTTCGGATAACGCTTGAGAAATGCTGCCGTTGAGGCATCGTCTGCCGAACCTTGCGTTTTGGCATCTGATACTGCGGCGGCAATCATCTCTTGCGAGTAAGGAACGCTTTCAATCGAAAGGACGGCCATGTCTTCGCCAATATGAGCAATGTTGAGGGGCGTTTGTTCAAGCCAGGGATATCCCGGCATGATCGAAGCCGGTACAACTGAACGTGGATTTCTCAAATGATCGCGATGCCAATCATCGGAATATTTACCGCCCACACGTGCTAGATCAGGCCCAGTTCGCTTTGAACCCCATTGGAACGGATGGTCATACATGCTCTCGGCTGCGAGAGAATAATGCCCGTACCGCTCGACTTCATCGCGCAAAGGACGCACCATTTGCGAGTGGCAATTATAACAGCCCTCGCGCACATAGATGTTGCGGCCTGCCAATTCGAGCGGTGAATAAGGCCTTACACCTTCGACTTTCTCAATCGTGCTCTTGAGATAAAAGAGCGGTAAAACTTCGACAAGACCACCAATCGAAATTGCCACCAGAATACCGATGATGAGAATGATCGAGTTCTTTTCGAAAATGGCGTGACGATGCCAAAGGCTTGGCTTGTGTGTTTTTGAATTAGCCATTGTCCTATCTCCTCACTCGCCGGGGGCCAGCGCTGCTTGGCTGCCCATCAGAGCAGTCTTAGGCGAGCGAATTGTCATATAGATGTTGTAGACCATCACGAGGGCACCGAGCACGAAGAGTGCACCACCCAAAGCGCGGATCACATACATCGGATGAAGTGCTTCGGTCGTTTCGATGAAGGAGTATTCAAGGAAACCCAGTGCCGTGTAAGCGCGCCACATCAAGCCTTGCATGATGCCGGCAACCCACATCGCAGTGATGTAGAACACAATGCCAATCGTTGAGAGCCAGAAGTGCCAGTTCACAAGCTTGAGCGAATAAAGCTCTTTCTTTTTCCATAACCAAGGAACGAGGCAGTAGATTGCACCGAATGATACGTAACCAACCCAACCCAGTGCGCCTGAATGCACGTGGCCAATTGTCCAGTCCGTGTAATGCGAGAGCGAATTCACGGCCTTGATCGACATCATCGGTCCTTCGAAGGTCGACATACCGTAGAAGGCAACAGACACAACCATCATACGCAGCACAGGATCGGTACGGAGCTTGTCCCATGCCCCCGAGAGCGTCATCAGACCATTGATCATGCCACCCCATGACGGCATCCACAGCATGATTGAAAAAGTCATGCCGAGTGTCTGCGCCCAATCAGGCAGTGCGGTATAATGAAGATGATGTGGGCCAGCCCAAATATACATGAAGATCAGAGCCCAGAAATGGATGATCGACAGACGATAAGAATAGACAGGCTTATCAGCACGTTTCGGAATGAAATAATACATGATGGCCAAGAAGCCTGCCGTGAGGAAGAAGCCCACCGCGTTGTGGCCATACCACCATTGAATCATGGCATCCTGCACACCCGACCACACGATGTAAGATTTTGGCGAGAAGATCGAAACTGGAATCGTGGCATTGTTGCCAAGATGCAGAACGGCAATCGTCACAATAAAGGCGAGATAGAACCAGTTCGCAACATAGATGTGAGGCTCTTTACGCTTCCACAATGTTGCAAGGAACACGAGCAAATAAACGACCCACACAACAGTGAGCCACAAGTCAGCGTACCATTCCGGTTCCGCATATTCCTTGCTCTCGGTAATGCCGAGCACGTAACCTGTGCCGGCAATGACGATGAAAAGATTGTAGCCAAGAATGACGAACCAAGGTGAGAGATCGCCGGCAAGACGCGCCTGACACGTACGCTGCACAACATAAAAAGATGTTGCAAGAAGCACGTTGCCGCCGAAAGCAAAGATCACCGCGGATGTGTGTAATGGGCGTAGACGGCCAAAGCTTGTCCAAGGCAAATCAAGGTTGAGAAATGGATAGGCCAATTGCAGGGCGATCAGGAGGCCCACAGTGAAACCGGCAACACCCCAGAACACAGCGGCGAGCGTCGCAAATTTAACGGGTCCCAAATTGTAATTGGGTTTGCCATCAATAAGCTGAGGCGTCTCTGCAGGTCGATTGTAATATCTGTTCACGACCGCAAATACGCTGGCAACGCCGGCGGCTGCAAAAATGTAAGCGTGAAACGCATATTCTGGCGTGTAGGCTTTTGCCGCCACAATGAGTGCGCCAAGCGCGAAGGCGGCTGAAAGAAGCGCAAGCCCCATTTCGCCAACCCTCATCTTTTTATGAGAAGCGATGTCCATGATGTCCCACCTGTCTGGGGGTCGGATTTTCATTTGCCGTCGGGTTGCGACGTTCGACCCCATTTAACAATCACGAGCTTAGCAGACATCGGCATTGACGCAGATCAAAAGCGTCAATTTCATTATGAGACAAAGGTCGAAGGGGTGGCTTTAAGGGCGCGTTATAGCGCGAGATCATCAAAGTAATTTTGATCAACGAAGCGGACACCGTCCGGTACAATCACGAGCTTCCGATCTCGTTGCATTTGGTTGATCACGCGGCTCACCGTTTCAATGGTGAGGCCGAGATAATCCGCAATATCTTGGCGTCCCATGGGGAGGCGGATGAGTCCCGGCTCGTGACCCGCAACGCGCGCCCATCTCTTTTTCATTTCGACGAGAAAGCTGGCAAGCTTTTCTTCGGCGGTGAGGCGACCCAGCAAAACCATGTGATCTTGAGCCATATTCAGCTCTTGCGATGCGAATTCATGCATTTTTTTGATCAAATGCGGGTTCTTTTCAGAAAAAGTCTCAAAACTCGACCGACGGAAACGGCACGCTACCAAGGGCGTCACGGCCTCTGCACTGTAACGCCATGATTTTTCGAGTGAAATTCCTAAAAAATCGCCCGGCAATGCAAAACCTGTCACTTGCCGCCGTCCATCAGGAAGGGAACGGATCAACCGTGCGACGCCTGCCGTGACGTTGAAAACGGACGAGACCTCATCCTCCTCACGAAAAAGTACTGCCCGTTCTTCAAAAACGGAGTCGGAGGCCATTTTTTCAAGTTGGTCCAACTCGTTGATATCGAGCGCTTGGCAAATGCTCAAATGGCGGACACCGCAAAAGCGGCAGTCATCGCCCCGAGACCGGAGGGCGCAGCCCGAATGGGCTTCATGGTCGGAATGCAGAGCGGGGATGTCCATCTGGTGTCGATTTATTGTTCGGTTGCATATGACATTAGCAGATGACTGTTCACTTAGACAGAGGTTCATCCCCTCCATTACTGCATGGCTTAGACGATATGACGTCAGTATCTATTGTCTATTTTGAATAAATATTCTAAATGGAATAATTATTTCATTTTAATATTCTTCTGGTTCGTCCAGTGGCTCAAAACATGACACTCACAATGCCCCCTCGTGATTTTGAAGATTTCAAAAGCCTAATGGCCTTGGAGGGTGACCGGCTTCCCCGCCGGCTCAAAGAAGTTGCTCGCGCGCTTTTGACGAGTCCGGATGAGGTTGCGCTTTCGACGGCCGCTCAGATTTCAGAAAAAATCGGGGTCCAGCCCTCTACCCTTGTTCGCTTCGCGCAGGTTTTCGGTTTTCGTGGCTTTTCGGATCTCCAGTCTCTGTTTCGTGATCGCCTTCGAGAGACACCATTTGACCACCGGTCGCGGATCGCGTCCCTGAATTCAAAGGGCACGACGGCTCTGTTCGATGGTTTCGCACAGGCCGCCAATAAATCATTCGAACAAGCGCGCCTGACACTCGATGCTGAAAAAGTCGAAACGGCTGTGGCGAACCTCGCCGACGCATCGACCATCTATATTGTGGCGAGTGGGCGCTCCTTTCCGGCGGGGGCTTATGCAACCTATGCTTTTGGCGCCCTGGGCATAAAGGCGGTGCTCGTTGATCAGGTGGGCGGCCTAGGAAAAACGCAGATCAACACATCGGCGCCCATTGATGCTGTCTTGGCGATCAGCTTCACGCCTTACGCCCCTGAAACACTTGGCCTCATTGAAATCGCGCGTACCAACAAAACGCCCATCATCGCGATCACGGATAATGTCATGTCGCCTCTTGCGTCAGCTGCGCAGATTTGGCTTGAACTCTCAGAAGCAGATTACGCATCGTTTCGGTCCCTATCCGCTACATTCGCCCTCATTATGGCGCTTTCAGTGGCAGTTGCAAAAAAACGAGGCTTGGAAAAAGCCGATGGATCATGAAAGAAGACGCTGTTCGAAGAACCTAACGCAACCTCTGATGAGCGTCCCGCTATGAAACTCGATCGCGATACGACACCTCTCCCTGAAGACGACTCTGCGAAGGACTTTCCCTTGCGCGAAGATATACGTCTACTTGGGCGGCTCTTAGGCGAAACAATTCATGATTGTGACGGAGAGCAGATTTTCTCTATTGTAGAAATCATTCGCCGGACTTCGGTCCAATTTCACAAAAGCAATAATCTGTCTGTCCGTGCCGATCTGGAATCCATTCTAAATAATCTCTCGCCGGAACAATCCTCAAAAATTATTCGCGCTTTTAGCCATTTCTCGCATCTGCTTAATCTTGCCGAGGATCAACATCACATTCGACGCAACCGTGCTCACGAGATTGCGGGATCCCCACCGCGGAAGGGTACATTTCTAAATGTATTAAGTCTTGCAAAGAAATTCGGAATATCAAAGAAAGAACTACTCGCCTTTTTTGATAAGGCCCTTGTTAGTCCTGTACTCACAGCCCATCCGACTGAAGTGCGTCGCAAGAGCACAATGATGCGAGAAATTGAAATTGCATCGCTGCTCGATCGCCGTGATCGGGTTATCGCGACACCTGCAGAGCGCGCACAAATTGAAGAAGATATTCGCCGTAATGTCGTTACTTTGTGGCAAACAAGCCTTCTTCGCTATACGAAATTGACCGTTCTTGATGAGGTGAAAAACGGCCTCTCTTACTACGACTATACATTTCTAAAAGAAGTCCCTCATCTTCATTCGATTATTGAAGATCACATTTCGCTTTATGATCAGAAGAAAGCGTCAGCTTCGATAAAGACATTTCTCAAAGTTGGAAGTTGGATTGGTGGCGACCGTGACGGCAATCCGTTTGTAGATGCCAGTGTTCTCGAAGAAACTTTCAACGAGCAATCAAATCTCATTTTCGATTATTATTGCCGGGAACTTGAAACATTGTCTTTGGAGGTTCCCCTTCACGACGGCTTTATTGCGGTGCCCGAGTCAATTTTGAAACTCGCCGCCGAAGCGCAAGATCGTTCCGTCCATCGTGAGCGAGAGCCCTATCGGCTGGCGATATCGCGTATCAAAGAGATTCTGGTCGAAACACGGAAATCGCTCCGTAAAAATGATCAAAGCCTTAATAAAAATGTCGGATATGAAAACGTTGACGCGTTTCTCGATGACTTAAATATCATTGACGCCGCTTTACGTGCGAATGGATCGGACATTATTGCCAATGGCCGCTTACGTAACTTACGCCGCGCTGTCGATTGTTTCGGCTTTCATCTTTCGACCGTCGATCTTCGTCAGAACTCCCAAGTCCATGGGCAGGTGATTGATGAACTCATGGATATGGCTGTGCCTGGCACAGCCTATAAACTCAGAAATGAACAAGAAAAGATTGCGCTTCTCGAAGCGGAGTTATTGACCGCACGTCCTCTGATGTCACCGCATCTGAAATATTCTGAGGAAACGCTGAAGGAAATGAAAATCTTCCGTGTTGCTGCGACTCTTGTCGAAACCTTCGGGCAGCGCGCAATCCAGAATATGATCATCTCAAAAGCCGAGTCCGTCTCGGATCTTCTTGAATTGGCATTACTCAACAAGGAAGTCGGTCTCGTCGATCACAAGGGGCAAGCTAAGGTCAATATTGTCCCTCTCTTCGAAACAATCGATGATTTGCAGCGCTGCGCAGCCATTATGGATAAGGCCTTTTCAATTCCAGCTTATCGAAAAATTCTCGAAAGCCGAGGCAATCTTCAAGAAGTGATGCTCGGCTACTCGGACTCGAACAAGGACGGTGGCTTTGTTACCTCCGGATGGGAATTATACAAAGCCGAGTTGCGACTCATCGAGGTGTTCAAACGTCACAATATCTCCTTGCGTCTCTTCCACGGACGCGGCGGCTCCGTTGGCCGCGGCGGCGGACCAAGCTATGACGCCATCTTGGCACAGCCCCAAGGTGCCGTTGATGGTGCTATTCGCATCACTGAACAAGGCGAAATCATCGCGTCCAAATATTCCAACCCAGAAGTGGGTCGTCGCAATCTCGAAATTTTAGCGGCCGCGACGCTTGAGGCGTCATTAGTTCAGTCGGATCAGACGCCGCCAAAGCCGAATTATCTTAAAGCAATGGACGAGATTTCGGAGAGTGCTTTCCGCGCCTATCGCGGATTAGTCTATGAAACCGAAGGCTTTCTCGACTACTTCTGGAATGCCACCGTGATCAATGAAATCGCAACCTTAAATATTGGGTCGCGTCCAGCATCGCGAACCAAGTCGCGTCGCATTGAAGATCTTCGTGCGATCCCGTGGGTTTTTAGTTGGGCACAATCACGTTTGATGTTGCCGGGCTGGTATGGTTTCGGCAGCGCGATCAATGCCTATCTCGAAAAACATGGCGAGCAGGGTCTCAATAGACTGCAGGAGATGGCGGTCACTTGGCCATTTTTCAAAACGCTTCTTTCAAATATGGACATGGTTCTTTCCAAGAGCTCCATCGCAATCGCCTCCCGCTATGCAGAACTCGTACCGGACAAGAAGCTTCGTGAGGATATTTTTGGCCGCATTGAAACGGAATGGCGTGAAACGATCCGCAATCTTCTGGCAATTATAGATAAAACAACATTGCTCGCAGATAACCAACTCTTGGCACGTTCGATCAAAAATCGCTTCCCCTATCTTGATCCGCTTAATCACTTACAAGTCGAGCTACTGAAGCAACATCGCAAAGAGCCCGGAAAAAATCACGTGCTTGAGGGTATTCAGTTAACAATCAACGGGATCGCCGCCGGTCTTCGCAATAGCGGATAGTTTCGGGATGGTTCCAAACCAAACAACAGCAAACACTATAATGAAAAATCTGCGCTACTAGATGGATAGTCATCAATGACAACGAATAAGACATTGGATCTCATCGCCATCGGCCGCTCTTCGGTCGATCTTTATGGCGCGCAAGTAGGCGGCCGTCTTGAGGATATGGCGAGTTTTTCGAAAGCGGTGGGCGGGTGCCCAACAAATATCGCCATCGGCACCGCACGCTTGGGGCTCAAGAGTGGTCTGATCACCCGCGTCGGCGACGAGCATATGGGCCGGTTCATCCGTGAACAGCTCGAGCGTGAGGGCGTTGATGTTCAAGGCGTGCATACCGACAAGGACCGTCTCACCGCCCTTGTTATTCTAGGCATTCGCGATGACAAATCCTTCCCGCTGATTTTCTATCGCTCCGATTGTGCTGATGGTGCGCTCGATGAAAGCGATATTGATGAAAGCTACATTGCCTCATCGCGCGCCGTGGTCGTTACCGGCACGCATTTCGCAAAAGCAAATACAGCCGATGCGCAGAAAAAGGCTATGGAATTTGCGAAAAAACACGGCGGCAAAATCGTGTTTGATATTGATTACCGTCCCAATCTCTGGGGCCTTGCCGGTCATGGTGCCGGCGAAGAGCGTTATATCAAGTCAGGTGATGTCACCGCGCATCTTCAACCGATTTTGTCGCAATGTGATTTGATTGTCGGCACAGAAGAAGAGTTGATGATTGCAGGCGGTGAAGATATGCCCTTGGCCGCGCTCAAAGCAGTGCGGCAACAATCGAAGGCGTTGATTGTGATGAAACGCGGTCCAATGGGCTGCGTGGTATTCCCCGATGCGATTCCCGACGATATCGAAAAAGGCATCAAAGGTCCGGGTTTTCCCGTTGATGTCTATAATGTGCTGGGCGCAGGTGACGCGTTCATGTCGGGGTTCTTGCGCGGTTGGTTGCGCGATGAACCGATTGAAACCTGTTGCGCCTATGCCAATGCGGGTGGTGCCTTTGCTGTCTCGCGTCTTCTTTGCTCGGCTGAATATCCGACATTCCCTGAGATGACGCATTTCATTACAAAGGGTGCCGCATCGAAAGCGGTTCGGCTTGATACCGCGCTTAATCATATCCATTGGTCGACTACGCGTGATGCGATGACATCCTTTACCAAAGCCGATCATCTTTTTGCATTGGCGATTGATCATCGCGCGCAGCTTGAAAAAATTGCGGATGATGTCGGCGCATCGCGTGATCAAATCAAAATTTTCAAACGCCTCGCCGTTGAGGCTGCCGCGCGCGTTGCAAAAGGTCGCATCGGATTCGGAATGTTGTTAGATGGTACTTATGGTCGTGAAGCGTTGTTTCGTGCCGCGGATCATGATTTCTGGATAGGCCGTCCAGTCGAAGACCCAGGCTCGCGGCCACTTGATTTTGAAGGCGGCGGATCACTTGCGGCAAAACTTATTGAATGGCCCGTCAACCATATAATCAAGTGCCTGTGCTTTTATCATCCTGATGATTCCGAAGATCTGAAAGCTAAACAAGAACGTGAGTTATTGCGCCTTTATGATGCGGCACGAAGCTTAGGGCGGGAGCTGTTGGTCGAGATTATTTGCGGCAAACATGGCGTGCTTAAAGATGACACATCAGCGCAAGTGATGCGCCGCCTGTATGATTTAGGAATTAAACCGGATTGGTGGAAACTCGAAGCACAAAAAACGGCACAAGCATGGAAAAACATTGATCATGCGATCCAGGCGAATGATCCCTCGTGTCGCGGCATTGTGCTTCTTGGTTTAGAAGCCCCCGAAACTGAATTGGCAAAAGCCTTTTCGCTCGCCAAAGCGCATCATCGCGTAAAGGGCTTTGCGGTTGGCCGCACCATCTTCGCAGATCCCGCACGAGAATGGCTCGCAGGTTCAATCGACGATGCCACCGCGATCACACGGATGGCTGACTCATTTGCACGTTTGGTCGCGGCGTGGGAAAAAGCATGAGAAAAGAATCGCCCCACAGCGATCAATTCTGGTGAGGAAATAGACAATGTCGCATCTTCTCGTTCATCCCTCGCATCCCAATGCAGAGGGTCAAGTCTTGGCAATCACACCGCAATCGGCGGGATGGTCTTATGTCGGATTTGAAGTCTATCATTT
Source organism: uncultured Alphaproteobacteria bacterium (assembly GCA_963923565.1). Lineage (GTDB taxonomy): Bacteria > Pseudomonadota > Alphaproteobacteria > Rhizobiales > Beijerinckiaceae > CAIUPE01. The sequence goes on along the minus strand of CAWUMH010000003.1, from coordinate 13,693 downwards.
GAACGACGGACAGCGCCTGTCACGTGAAACGGGCGAAAAGGAAGTCTGCCTCGTTATTCTCACGGGCCGCGCGGCCATTCGTGCCGGTGCCCTGGAATGCGGCATTCTGGGCGAACGCACGAGTGTCTTTGATGGGTTGCCGTGGTCCGTTTATGTGCCTGCGCATTCCGGTTACACGATTAAAGCTGATGGTGCATGCGCCATCGCCGTTTGTTCGTCGCCTGCCAAAGCAAACCTGCCGCCACGTATAATTCTCCCTAGCGAGATCACGCAGGAAACGCGCGGCACCGGCACCAATACGCGCTTTGTGCGTAATGTCCTTCCCGATACATCGCCGCATGCCGAATCCCTACTGGTTGTCGAAGTCATCACGCCGGGTGGCAATTGGTCATCCTACCCGCCCCACAAACACGATACCGACAATTACCCGCACGAGACCTATCTTGAGGAAACTTATTATCACCGTTTCAACCCGCCGCAGGGCTTCGGCTTCCAGCGCGTTTATACGGAGGATGGATCGCTCGACGAGTCGATGGCGATCAAGGATGGCGATGTCGTTCTTGTACCAAAAGGCTTCCATCCGGTGGCAGCACCGCATGGCTTTGATTTGTACTATTTGAATGTCATGGCCGGACCAAAAAAGGCATGGAAATTCTCGATGTCAAAGGATCACGCCCATATTGGCTGGACTTCGACACCGGTACGGTGAGGCTTGCTTCACAATTAGGTTAAGGCATAAGAAAAGCCACGATCAGGCGCAGATTTATTGGTTGAGAGGATGTTTGGTATGGTTCAAGAACTCACGCATTTTATTGGCGGCAAGCATGTAAAGGGCACATCCGGCCGTTTTGCTGACGCGTTTTGGCCGATGACGGGCGAAGTCGCCTCTAAAGTGCCGCTGGCGTCAAAGGCCGAAGTTCGCACCGCCGTTGAAAATGCAAAAGCGGCGCAGCCCGCTTGGGCCGCCACCAATCCGCAGCGCCGCGCGCGCGTGCTGATGAAATTTCTTGAGCTCGTTCATGCCGAATATGATTCACTCGCCGAACTGCTCGCGAAAGAACACGGTAAGACAGTCGCCGATGCGAAGGGCGATATTCAGCGCGGCCTTGAAGTGGTCGAATTCTGCATTGGCGCACCGCATATGCTCAAAGGTGAATTCACCGATGGTGCGGGCCCAGGCATTGACATGTATTCACTGCGTCAACCGCTTGGTGTTGTGGCCGGCATCACACCGTTCAACTTCCCTGCGATGATTCCTCTTTGGAAATGCGCGCCGGCAATTGCATGCGGAAACGCGTTTATTTTGAAGCCGTCTGAACGTGATGTTGGCGTGCCGTTGCGCCTTGCTGAACTCTTTATTGAAGCAGGTTTGCCGGCAGGCATTTTGAACGTTGTGCAAGGTGACAAAGAAGCCGTCGATGCCCTGCTCGATGATCCGGATGTGAAAGCCATCGGCTTTGTCGGTTCAACACCCATTGCCGAATATGTTTACACTCGCGGCACCGCAGCCGGTAAGCGCGTGCAATGTTTCGGAGGCGCGAAGAACCACATGGTCATCATGCCGGACGCTGACATGGATCAGGCAGTCGATGCGTTGATGGGTGCAGGTTATGGTTCTGCCGGTGAACGTTGCATGGCGATCTCGGTTGCTGTGCCCGTTGGCAAAGCGACAGCAGATAAACTCATTGAAAAGCTTATTCCCCGCGTTGAAAGTTTAAAGGTCGGTACATCGCTTGATCCGTCAGCCGATTTTGGTCCGCTCGTCACGCAAGCTCATCTCGACAAGGTGAAGTCCTATGTCGACCTCGGTGTGAAGGAAGGCGCGGCATTGAAAGTCGATGGCCGCAACTTCAAACTGCAAGGCTATGAGAATGGTTACTATATGGGCGGCTGTCTCTTCGACAATGTAACGAAGGACATGCGCATCTATAAGGAAGAAATCTTCGGCCCCGTGCTCTCGGTCGTGCGCGCCAAGGATTATTCCGAAGGCCTCGCGCTCTGCAATGATCACGAATATGGCAATGGCGTTGCAATCTATACACGCGATGGCGATGCCGCACGTGACTTTGCTTCCAAAGTGCAAGTCGGCATGGTCGGCATCAATGTGCCGATCCCCGTGCCACTGGCTTATTACACCTTCGGTGGCTGGAAGCGCTCGGGCTTTGGTGATTTGAATCAGCATGGCCCCGATGCCTTCCGATTCTACACTAAAACCAAGACGGTCACCTCAAGGTGGCCATCGGGTATCAAGGATGGTGCGGAATTTGTCATTCCAACGATGCGCTAAAGAGTCGCGATCGCGATTTAAAAGGGCGCCATGTGGCGCCCTTTTTTGTTGGGCGCTTGACGATGAGACAGCCAGCCGCTTTGTTCAGCTGATGACGAGTGACGCGTTCGCAAAATCGATTAGTCTTCCTGACCCATTTGCAAAATGGTTTGCGATGCGCGGCTGGTCGCCGCATCCGCATCAGCTCGCGCTTTTAAAAAATATACAAGAGCAAAAGAATACACTATTGATTGCACCGACAGGTGCGGGTAAAACACTCGCGGGCTTTCTGCCGAGTCTTGTCGATTTATCGACGCGTAAAGATCGTAAAAAATCAAAATCAATTCACACACTCTATATATCGCCGCTCAAAGCCCTTGCGGTCGATATTGAACGAAATCTCGAATTTCCGATTAGAGACAACGCGCTCGATATAAGTGTCGAAACGAGAACCGGTGATACACCAACCACAAAGCGCGCGAGACAGGTTCAGCGACCTCCGGATATTCTGCTAACGACACCGGAGCAGGTCTCCCTCCTACTCGCTCATCGCGAGGCGGCGAATTTTTTTTCAGACCTTAAAATAATCATAATCGATGAACTTCACGCCATCGCGCCCACCAAAAGGGGTGAGCTGCTCTCACTGGCGTTGGCACGACTACGTCTACACGCACCAAACCTCGCGACGATAGGCCTATCGGCGACGGTCAGGAATAAAGATGAACTCAGCAGCTATCTCGTCGCCCAAGATAAAGAAAATAAACTTGCCGAAATGATTGAAGTTGAGGAGTGTACAAAGCCCCAAATTGAAATTCTAAAATCTAATACTAAATTGCCCTTGGCCGGCCATACGGCTTTATCTTCAATGATTGAAATCTACGAGGCTATTGTAGCGCATCATATGTGCCTCGTCTTCGTCAATACGCGGATGCAAGCTGAATTCGTATTTCAGGCGCTATGGAAGCTGAATGAAAAGGCACTTCCCATCGCCTTGCATCACGGCTCGCTTGATAAAGGCCAGCGACGGAAGGTCGAAGCGGCGATGGCTGAGGGAAAGCTCCGTGCCATTGTTTGCACCGCAACTTTGGATCTCGGAATTGATTGGGGCGATGTTGATCTGGTGATAAATATTGGCGCGCCTAAGGGGTCGAGCCGCCTGATGCAACGAATCGGCCGTTCCAATCATCGTTTTGATCAACCTTCCGAAGCGCTCCTCGTTCCGGCTAATCGATTTGAGTCGCTCGAATGCCAGGCCGCCCTCGGCGCAATTGATGATAAAGAGCAAGATACGGCGTCACTGCGCACGGAGTCGCTTGATGTGCTCGCGCAACATATTCTTGGTATGGCCTGTGCTGGAGGATTTATTGCCGACGATCTATATAGAGAAATCACAAGTGCCTATCCCTATCACAATTTAGCACGCGTAACTTTTGATAACGTTCTCGATTTTGTAGCGACGGGGGGCTATGCGCTAAGGGCTTATGATAATTTCGCGCGATTGAAGTGTGGTCATGACATGATGTGGCGCATAAGCCACGCGCAAGCAGCTCTTCGCTATCGCATGAATGTTGGTACCATCATTGAAAGCACGATGGTAACTGTTCGCTTTGGGCAACGGAGCCAAACCGGTCAGATACGCTCAAGTGGTCGCAAACTTGGACAAATCGAAGATTATTTTGCCGAAAATCTTACGCCCGGCGATACGTTTCTCTTTGGTGGGGAGGTCGTGAAATTCGAAGCGTTCAGTGCGAATGACGTTATTGTTTCGCGCGCCGCGCAAAAGACGATACCTAAAATCCCCGTCTATTCGGGAGGACGATTTCCTCTCTCGACTTATCTCGCCAAGCGCGTGCGCGAAATCATCGCTAAGCCTCAATCATGGGCCGAGTTGCCCCTAGAGGTTTCGGAGTGGCTCACGTGGCAAAAAAATAAATCGATCATACCGAAGCAAGATCAATTTCTCGTCGAATGTTTTCCGGAAAAAGGTAAGCACTATCTCGTGCTCTATCCGTTTGAAGGGCGCCTTGCTCATCAAACGCTAGGTGTTTTGTTAACAAAGAGACTAGAGCGTCTGAGTCTGAAGCCCCTCGGTTTTGTTTGTAATGATTATGGTCTCGCCATCTGGGCTGTTGACGATATTGGTGCGGCCATTGAGAAACAGCCGTTATTACTGTCTGAACTACTAGCTGAAGATATGTTAGGCGATGATCTCGAAGCATGGCTCGAGGAGAGCTCCATTATGCGCCGTGCTTTTCGAAATTGCGCAATAATTTCAGGTCTAATTGAAAAGCAGCTGCCCGGCGAAAGGCGAAAAACACGAAGCCTTACAATATCGAGCGATCTTATCTATGACGTATTACGGCGCTACCAGCCTGACCATATTCTTCTCAAGGCTGCCCGTGCTGATGCGGCTTACGAGATGCTTGATCTTTCTCGGTTGAATAAGACATTGAAACGACTCTCGGGACATATTATTTTTAAAAAACTTGAAAAATTATCTCCGCTCTCGATAGCCATGATTCTCGAGATTGGTCGTGAGACGGTTTATGGAGATGGAGTCGAAGCTTTGCTTGCGGAAGCGGAAGCCGAATATCTCGCCGAGGCTCTTTCGTGACGTCTGACAAAAAAAGTGACAAGAGTCACTTCACGCTCGGCGACCTAAGGCTGATGCCCGATTACAGCGGCGCGCTTTATGCACCTGACCTTGAAACATTGATTGTTGCTGATCTTCATTTCGAGAAAGCATCTACACTCTATGAGAAAACAGGATCGGTATATCCGCCGTTCGATACACATGACACGTTATTGCGATTGGGTGACGTAATTGATCGCCAAAACCCTAAGCGTCTCATCCTTCTTGGTGACACATGGCATGATGAATTTGGTTTTGCCCGCATGCAGTCAATTGATCGTCAAATGATACAGGATCTAATTTCGCGAACGGAAACAGTCTTTGTATCAGGAAATCACGACGAGAGTGCTTCCGGAACCGGTGCCCCTCAGATGATTGCCGAAATTAAACTAGGCAATGTCGTCCTACGACATGAGCCATACGAGGATACCAATAAATACCAAATCTGTGGTCACTTGCATCCCACCGCGAAATTGATCCAGAAAGGTAGAGCGATCCGGCGTCGATGTTTCTTTATTTCCAATAAACAATGTATCCTTCCGGCAATGGGCGCCTTGAGTGGCGGGCTAAATTGCCTCGACCCTGTATATGATCGCTTTATGAATCAGGAAAATCGCCGCGTCATACTCTTGGGGCGTAATCGACTCTTTCAGCTTGGGATGAGAGGTTTGCTCCCTGATCGATAAAAAGAGATTACAAAGTAACAGAGTATTACACTTCACTTTCGCTTTAATATAAATGAGGCACCAAATCCTGAGCCTATGGCCAGAAGAGCCGTTGCGAGGCCATAGAGTAACGTGTTGTTTTGGGCAACCAACGCAATCCAGCCTTCCCAAGGCGGGAGAGCTGCGAGTGAAAGTTTTTCAGGTGTGGATTCGCTTTTTCCACCAATAAAAGTCATGATAAGTGAAAACAAAAACCGAAGAGCAACACCAAAAATCAATAATGCGAGGGTTAATCGGAACCTTACGCCCTTGATATAGATACCAGCGATTGCGCCGAGATGGGCGCCAACGACGCCCCCAAAAATCAATGGAACTGCAAGCACGAGATCAATCGCGTGATTATAGACTGCATGAAGGATCGTCGCGCTGAACATCGTGAAAAAAATTTGAACTTGTGATGCCGCAACAGCCGCGCGGGTTGGAAGATGAAAAAGATAAATAAGCGTTGGGACAAACATAAAGCCCCCGCCAACGCCCAAGACCGAGCCAATCATTCCGATGATGATAGAGAGAATGAGAAGAGGTGGAAGACTGATCGAGATACCAAACTTAGGAAAATATCGCTGGGCACCAAGCTGAGATAGCCAACGTTGAATGCGATTTGAAGCCGGCCCTTCATCTGTATGCCGAGAATTGCCTTTGAAAGCTTTTAGACTTTCTTTTAACATAAGGCTTCCGACGGTTCCCAGAAGAATGACATAAGACCAGCCAACAAAAATATCGAATTGGCCGGCTTTCGAAAGAAGATTGAAAACACCAATACCAATAATGGTGCCGATCATAGCGCCGATTAAAAGATAAAGCGTCAACGTTTGATCAATGAGTTTGGCACGCCAAGCCGTAGCTGTTCCAAAGCTGGCGGCAGCAACGAGTTGTGCGGAGCCTGTCGCTACTGCGATTGTCGGCGGAACGCCGAGGAATATGAGAAGCGGTGTCATAAGAAAACCACCGCCGACACCAAAAAGACCCGAGATAATGCCAATCAATAATCCAATACCGGCGACAATGGCGATATTCACCCAGACACCAGCAATAGGGAGAATGATATCAAACATGAGTTAAGCCTCGTGAAATCGATGATAGGCCTTTTCAAGACCCATACCCACCACCATCGCGATAACGAAGATGATCGGCTTCATTTCACCTGTTGCAACAGAGGTAAGCGCTGGCCCCGGACAGAAACCTGAAAGACCCCAGCCAATGCCGAAAAGAGCGCTACCCAAGACCAGTTTGAAATCAATCGTTTTTAGATCTGATAGAATTATGACGCAGCCCATAAGGCTTGTTGTCCAATTTCGTGAAATATGAAAAGCGAAAAAGGACAGAAGAACTGCTCCGCCCATCACAAAGGCGAGAGAGGGGTCCCATGATCCTGTCACATCTAGAAAGCCAATAACTTTCCCAGGATCAGTCATGCCGCTGATGAGAAGGCCAAGGCCAAAAACAAGACCAACAAAAAATTCGCTGATACGTCGTATCATCATAACCCCGATTGAATTTTATGCATGAGCCAAACGGTCAACATCCCAAAGGCCATGAATGTTAAAGTAGCGATGATCGAGCGTGGAGAGAGGCGCGCAATACCGCAAACGCCATGACCGCTCGTACATCCGTTGCCAAGGCTCGTACCGAATCCGACGAGAAGCCCTGCGAAACTCAAACCGAGAAATGATTGTTCGATGCGGACCGATGGCGTGAAGCCGATAAGGCTTCCCAGAATGGGCGCGGCGATCAGGCCGGCGAGAAAACTCACGCGCCAGACACTGTCATCCTTAACCGAGGTTAGAAGTCCACCGAGAATACTGCTTACACCCATGATCCGCCCATGGAGGAGCATGAAAGCGGCGGCCGCCAGGCCGATTAATAATCCGCCAGAAAAGGCCGATAATGGTGAAAATTGCGACCAGTCGATTGTCACATCCTGCTCCCTGTCTTGTATGGAAGTATCGATGCCAGAAAAGACGACCGCTTCGCAACTGCAGAAGGCCCTTTTTCTGAAGGCGCCTTAATTTCTACCCTGATCAGCGCGGGAGAAGGCGCGCGCGGCGGCGGCTCTCGCGGCGGCAAGGGCGCGTCTTGGATCGATTGACGGAGTCGATTCTTCGACGGCTTCAGAAAGACTGAGATCGACAGATTGCATGCCCTGAGGCCAATCCGCGATTGCGGAACTGGTTTCAATACTGCGCGCTTCCATCAAACTATATTCGAGCCGTGACAATCGATCGACGCATCGCTCGATTGTTACATGAACCGCTCCGAGAGAGGCAACGAGCTTTCGATTTTCGGAAATATGAAATTCACGCAGGGCGACTAACTGATCCGAAATTTTTTTAAAATGTTCTTTTTCAACCGAAAGTCCGCTGTCGATTGTATTTTGTAATTGAGAAATATGCTCGTCGATATGTGAAAGCTGTGTTGCATCTTTTTTACTTTTTGCTTCAATGAATTTTGTTAATGCAGACCATTGCGCAGCAGCTTCGTCACGCTTTTTTAGTCCCGCATTCCGCTCAATAGTTATGCAACTTTTTTCAATTTCATGAATGATAGCAATCAGACTGGGTAACTCGCCGATCGCGCGCTCATTTTGATTTAATCGTGAGAGGCAAGTTTCAAGAGTGAGGAGAGCTAAACCAAGACGAGAGAGCGTGTGATCATAATCGGTCGTTCCGTAGAGCTGACCGATGCGCCGTCGTAGTCGCTCTAAAACCTGATCGGCTGATTCGGACATGTCGATTTCGGCTTTGTTCTGAAGTCGCGTTTGCTCGGCTACGATTGCTTCAAGATCAAGAGAGCTATGCATAAGCGGCAAATCTCGTTGCTCGTGTGAGGGTCCCTCGACAGGGCGTGATAGGGAAGACAACATAGTCCTTCGGTCATCCAATCCAGAAAGATTCACAGACATAAAATATAAATCAAGGCGACAAAAAATTTCGTAACATATTGGAAATTCGAGGTTAATTTGAGGTTAATTCCATTCAAAACCGGATCAATTTGACCTTAGGAAAGATAATCAATTGCCCTTGCGGTAGCTTTTTGTCTCGATGAGACATCTCAGATCCGCCTAATAACTTCATAAAATTTTTCTATGACCCGTTAAGATCTTGGCTAATTTTCAGTTGACGTAGAGGCAAAATCAGAAGAACCTCTGCGTGTAAAAGTTAGGGTTACAATTTTTAGTTGTTATGGTGAGGAGTAGTACAGTGGCTAGAGCGTCCGCGTTAGCAAAGCGTTCCACTGCCACCCGCTCGGCGGGGGCTAAAAAAGCGAAATCTGCAAAACACGAAGAGCATTTTTATACAATCGGGGATTTGTCCCGTGAATTCGGTGTCACTCTTCGTACCTTGCGGTTTTATGAAGACCGCGGCTTGATCAAGCCAAAACGGTCTGGCCTAACACGTTTATACAACGAAACCGCGAGAATGCGTGTCCAGGAAGTGATCAACGCGACCCGGCTTGGGTTTACCCTTACCGAAATCCTTGACCTTATGGGCAAAGATGGTGGTGGTAAGCCAAAAGCCTTGAAGCTGACTAAAACGCAAATCGCACAACAATTGGCCCAGCTTGAGCAGCAAAAAGCCGAAATTGAAAAGGCGATTAGCCGTCTCAAATCAATGCAGCGGGCTGCTTAAGGCAGTCCATTGCGGCCGCATTGATGCGCCTACCTATTAAGGGTAGGTTTCCCTACCCCGCCGCTTGTCTGGGCGATTAGAGCGGCCGGGTGGAGGGTAAAGATGCGCGACGCGTTCATTTATGATCATGTGAGAACGCCTCGCGGGCGCGGGAAGCCGGATGGCGCCCTTCATGAAGTCACCGCGCTGGCGCTTGCCGCCCATGTTCTCAAAGCGCTGAAAGCACGCAATGCCTTCGACACTTCAATCATCGATGATGTTGTTCTTGGCTGTGTTGACCCCGTGGGTGAAGCCGGCGGCGATATTGCGCGGGCTGCCGCCCTTGTCGCCGGATACGGGATCACCGTGCCCGGTATTCAGATCAATCGATTTTGTGCCTCGGGTCTAGACGCCGTCAATTTTGCGGCGAGCCAAATCATGGCCGGGCAGCAAGAGCTTGCCATTGCGGGCGGTGTCGAGTCGATGAGCCGCATCGGTATTGGTGCCTCGGGCGGCGCATGGGCCGCCGATCCATCCATTGCGATACCCGCCTATTTTATGCCGCAGGGCATCTCGGCTGATCTGATTGCCACCAAATATGACTTTGATCGAGAAGCGGTTGATCGTTATGCGGCGGAGAGCCAGAGACGTGCCGCTCTCGCTTGGGCCCAGTCGAGATTTAAAAAATCGATTACGCCTGTAACTGATATAAATGGCCTCACTCTTCTCGATCATGATGAGCATATGCGGCCAAATACAAGCGTCGAAACACTTGCAGGGCTCAAACCTTCATTCGATACGCTTGCAGAACAGGCAGGGTTCGGTGCGGTCGCTTTGCAAGCGCATCCCGATATTGAGTTCATCAATCACGTTCATCATGCAGGAAATTCTTCCGGCATTGTTGATGGTGCCGCAGCGGTCCTCATTGGCTCGTTAGAAGCCGGCAAAAAATACGGATTAACGCCGCGCGCACGTATTCGAGCTTTTGCGAATATAGGTTCGGATCCGGCATTGATGCTGACAGGACCTGTCGATGTAACAAATAAATTATTGAAAACTTCAGGTTTGTCTATTTCCGATATCGATCTATTCGAAGTAAACGAAGCGTTCGCCTCTGTTGTATTGCGCTATATGCAAGCCTTTGATCTTGATCCCGCGAATGTAAATCCAAATGGTGGCTCAATCGCGATGGGTCATCCGCTTGGTGCGACGGGTGCTATGATGTTAGGAACAGCGCTCGATGAACTTGAACGTTCACGAAAAACACGAGCGCTCATCACGCTGTGTATTGGTGCCGGTATGGGCACGGCAACCGTGATCGAACGTATTTAAAGGCAATTTAAAATGTCTCTCGCTTTGACGCAGTTTCAATTCAAAATCGACGATGATGGAATCGCACATCTCATTTGGGATATGCCCGGTAAATCGATGAATGTTTTTGTCGAGAAAACTCTTGATGAATTGAACAGAGTCATTGACCTTGTTGCCGAAAATTCCGCGATCAAGGGATGCCTGATCCAATCCGGCAAGCCCGATAGTTTTTCAGGCGGCGCCGATATTGACATGATCAATCAGCTTATCGATCAGGCACAAAACATTCAAAATTCGAAGACGCCAACGGAAGACAATCTAAAACTCGTTGAAGAGTCTAGTCGCATGAGCCGCCTTTACAGAAAGCTCGAAACTTGCGGTAAAACTTTCGCACTTGCGATCAATGGTGTTTGTGTGGGCGGCGCTTTCGAATTGGCATTGGCGTGCCACTACCGTGTTGTCTCAAATGATCCCAAAACAAAAATCGGGTTGCCCGAAATCAAAATAGGTATTTTTCCCGGAGCGGGTGGAACACAGCGCGTCGCGCGACTTGCGCCAACAGCCGATGCATTATTGATGATGTTGAAAGGCGAGTTGCTAAATAGTGATACAGCGCTCAAACATAATCTAGTTCATGCAGTTACGAATAAAAGCGACATTATCGAAAAAGCGAAGGAATTCATACTAACGGGCGGCTCCCCCGTTCAGCCTTGGGACCGCGAGAATTTTAAACTGCCCTCCGGACCGGTCTATTCAAAGTCAGGCATGATGCTCTGGCCTATGGCCAGTGCCATCTGCCGAAAAGAAACCTACGATAATTACCCCGCCGCACGCGCTTTGCTTCAGGCGGTTTATGAAGGTTTACAGGTTCCTATCGACCTAGGCTTGAAGATCGAGAGCCGACTTTTTGCTTCCATACTCAAGACCATCGAAGCGAAATCCATGGTCCGCTCGCTTTTTGTCTCAACCCAAGCGTTGAATAAAGGCGCGCGGCGGCCGACTTCGATTGAAAAATCAGATCTAAAAAAGATTGGCATTGTCGGCACGGGATTTATGGGTGCGGGAATTGCCGCCGTTTCAGCGATGGCCGGTCTCACCGTCGTTATGATCGACCGTTCCGTGGAATTAGCGGAAAAAGGCCGGGATACAGCCACCGCAACAATTGCGTCACGCTATAAGAAGTTATTGTCAGGAAGCGTGGAGCAATCGGAAGCAACAAAACGACTTGTTACAACTGATGACTACGCCGCGCTGGCTGATTGCGACCTTGTTATTGAAGCGGTTTTTGAAGACCCCGATCTCAAAGCCAAGACGCTGGCTGCAATCGAAAATCATATGAATCCACGAGCCGTATTAGCATCCAACACGTCAACCTTGCCGATCTCAGGCTTAGCCAAAACTTTAAAGTCAAAGAGCGAATTTCTCGGTATTCACTTTTTTTCACCTGTCGAAAAAATGCGTCTCGTTGAATTAATTAAAGGAAAAGAGACGGGTGAACATGCGCTGGCTGTGGGTTTTGATTATTCGCGCCTGATCAATAAAACGCCGATCATCGTCAATGATGCTCGTGGATTTTTCGCTAATCGATGTGTATTAAACTACATTCTCGAGGGGCATTTGATGTTGGCGGAAGGTATACCGCCGGCCTATATCGAAAATGCCGCGCGCATGGCGGGGATGCCCGTGGGACCTCTTTCACTTTCGGACGAGGTTGCGCTCGATTTGATTCATCGCATCATTCGCGCGACACAATCCGCCTTGGGGCCGGAGTCAATTAATCCCGTTCAAGCCGAAATTGTCTCATCTATGGTTGAGACACATCAACGTTTTGGCCGCAAAAATGGAAAAGGCTTCTACGACTACACACCCGGCGTTCCAAAGCGTTTATGGTCGGGCCTCTCACAATTTCAAAGAGAAACCCGCAATCCTGATCTGCTTGATATAGAACATATCAAGTTTAGACTATTAGCGACACAGGCGCTTGAGGCCGCGCGCACGATGGATGAGGGTATTGTTCAGGATCCGCGTGAGGCTGATATCGGCGCTATTTTAGGATTTGGTTTCGCCCCTTTCACGGGTGGGCCACTCTCTATGATTGATGGACTAGGCGTCGATCACTTCAATCGCAAATGTGATGATCTTCAGTCCCGCTACGGCGTGCGCTTTACCGTTCCAAAATTATTGCGCGAGATGGAATCTCGTAAATCCCGCTTCTATCATTAGGGATAAAAACTCTTTGTACTCAATGTTGCCCTTCTATCGCCAGTGCGCATTGAGTGACCAGCGCCCGTAGCGCCGCCGGCTTCACCGGCTTATGAAGAAGATAAATATCTTCCGCTTGCGTTTGCTCCCGAACAGCCTTTGAGCGATCGGCCGTCAGCAAGATAGCGGGTAGCCTCTTGCCCGTCCGCTTTCGCAAATCTGTAATCACATCAAGACCCGTTTCCGTATCAAGATGATAATCAGCAATGATAAGCGGATATTGTATAGGCTCCTGTTCAAACACCGCGTTAGCTTCCTTGCCGTCTTTCGCCATGTTGACGATACATCCCCAACCCTCAAGCAAGAGCTTCATACCCTCCAGAATCATCTCGTCATTATCGATCACAAGAATCGGAAAGTTCAGCGGAAGGGATGAGTGGGTTGGTGTTGTCGGTGCGACCGATAGCTTCTTCGCGCCCCGAACGGAGAGCGGTACCTCAAATGAAAAATGTGAACCCCGCCCCGGCTCTGACAGAAGCTTTATGGGATGTTTTAAGAGACGTGAAATTCGCTCAACAATTGATAGGCCCAAGCCTAAGCCGCGCGCAACTTTAGCGCCTTCGTCAAGGCGTTTGAATTCTTTGAAGATCGTCTTCTTTTGTTCAGCCGGAATTCCAAGTCCCGTATCAATGACACTGATGATGATTCTATCACGTCTCCGCCGACAGCCAATAAGAACGCGGCCCTTTGGTGTGTATTTGATCGCATTGGAAATGAGGTTCTGTAACATGCGTCGAAGAAGTCGCCGATCGGATCTTACAGCAAGTCTTGATTTTACAAAATCGAGGCGTATTCCCTTTTCTTTAGCACTCGGCTCAAGTTCGATGCGCAATTGCGTAAAGAGATCATCAATAAGAAAATCCGATAATTCAGGCTTTTGAGCGCCCGC
>CAWUMH010000002.1:0-34455 GCA_963923565.1 uncultured Alphaproteobacteria bacterium | reverse complement strand
AACACACCATGAATGATGATAAAGACCCAAATATTCGGTGACAAAGCCGCAAGCGCATAGCCGACACCAAGAGCCACGGCGCCTATCATTAACGGCGGCGCAATACCGCGCTTGTCACTCATGCGACCCATAAATAGGCCGCCCGCAGCAACACCCAACATCACGAGTGTATAAGGGAGAGATGCGTTGCCGCGACCGGTACCGAATTCAGCCTGCACAGCCGGCAGTGCCACGACGACTGACCACATGCCGACCCCGCCAATCGTGCCAACCAGAATAGCAATGATTAAACGAAGCCAGGAATATGGGGTTTCAATCCCGTCGCCTGCATCCCACCGGCTCGCCATGTTTCGACCCCTTGCCCCTAACCTCGGCAAAGAGGCGTATCAGGTCACCCCACGGCGGAAAAGGGGACCGTCTCCAAATCGCGGATCGTGCGATAGACACCAGACCAATAAAGAAGGGGATCGGACCAGCGCCCGAGATCAACCGCCTCTATCCGCCCGATAACGATGGCATGCGATTCCCGCTCGATCACTTCTTCCACCGTGCAATCAATCGCCGCCAGCGCGCCCTCGAGCAATGGCGCACCGGTGACTAAAGATCTCCATCGCGCACCGAAGAAACGCGCCGGTTCAGAATTTGTACTGCGCTCAGCAAACCGATCAGCGAGATCTTGTTGATCAGCGGAAAGTATATTGACGCCAAAGCTTCTGTAATCAGAAATACGATGAGAAACTGTATGGCCACGCTCAATCGTCAAAAGGACGCGCCGAGGATCATTATCAAGTGTTGTGACTGATTTTACAGCAAGCCCCGTTCGATCGGCGCCAAATCCAACCGTCACAATCGACACGCCGCCAGCGAGACGGCGGATCGCCTGATTAAAAGCTTCAGGATTTATCTTCGGATTACCAAAGATCTCATCACCTACATTCATGGCTCATCTCCTTCACATCTGGGGAGCCCACGAATTCGCCTTTTGAGCGTCGCGTTCGTGGCGCTTTAGCATTTGGTGACGCGGTGCAAGCTGCTCGCTTCAAATCCCCGCAACCGATCCGGATGACCGAACCGATGGAGAGAGAATGACCAAAAAAGGCCTTTTTCGTCAATGAGAATGTTCTTTTAAAGAGACGAGTAAAAGAGTAATTTCTTCTACTTTCGGTAAAAAATAGAGAATAATTATATTTTTATAGAAATTTATTCTTCCTTTGGGTTGATTTTTGCAGGGTCTTCATCGATTTTGTTCGAAATTCAGAACGATAAGGATCGGGCTAATGGACGCGATTGATCGCAAAATCCTCACCGAGCTACAAGCCAATGCGGATTTGTCTGTTCAGGAGCTCGCCAATCGCGTGGGCCTGTCACAAACGCCGTGCTGGAAACGCGTTCAAAAGCTTGAACAGGATGGAATCATTTTAAAGCGCGTAGCATTGGTCGCGCCGGAAAAAATCGGACTCGGTTTAACCGTTCTCGTTTCCATCGAAACCGGTGATCATTCGATTGAATGGCTCACAAAATTTGCCGAATTCATCACCGCTCAACCCGAAGTGATGGAGATGTATCGAATGGCTGGTGACACAGATTATATCTTACGCGTCACCGTAGCGGATATGGCCGCTTATGACGCGTTTTATAAACGGCTGATCGCCGCGGCGCCGCTCAAAAACGTAACGTCGCGTTTCGCGATGGAGCGCATCAAAGCGGAAACAGCTTACCCTGTTCCCGCTTAATGTTTCTCGATTTTTTACAACGGATAATCGCGCACAGGGTCAATGCCGCAGGCTTCAACAAATTTCTTGAGGTGACTGACGTCATCTTTTGAAAGCTCATGTTCAGACGCGTGAAGCGAGACAGAATGGCCGCCATGCCGGATCATCAAACGGCCATGGCCGCTATGGTCGATAGACGCACCAATCTCGCCCATCAAAGTTTCCACGTCACGGCGATCAAGATTGGCCGGAACGGGATGCGAAAACAAAGAATGTAGTAGTTTACGGTGGCGGTGATTCATAACAGGTCTCCTTCAAAGCCCCGATGTGAGGCAATCAAGACCGACCTAACGCCCTCGACAGCGTGTGAACCTTGACCTGTATCAATTCACACCCTGATCCCGCCGCAGGGCGCGGAGCGCGGCCATCAGCCGGTCACGCATCGCCAGACGCTGGGGTTGATCGGTAAGGGGATGCGCGGCGCGCAGCGCGTCATGCAATGTCGAGATGATTGATGGGGTCACCGCCGGTGTTTTCATGCCTCTCTCGCGCGCGAGATCTTCGAACATGAATCCGTAGCGTTTCAGATAGTCGGCAATGCCGCCCGGCGCGTTGAGATCAATGCCCGCGAAGGGACCGAGAAAGGCCCAACGTAAGCCGAAGCCATCCCGAATAATGCAATCGACATCTTCAGGCTCCATGACACCTTCTTCAACGACACGCATCATTTCAAGAAGCAGCGCGCCTTGCATCCGGTTCATGACAAAGCCGGGCTGTTCGCTGCGCACGAGCAAAGGCTTTTGCCCTAAAGCGCGCATGAGCTCGAATACGGTCTCGACAGTTTGCAGCGCTGTGAAAGGCGCGGGCACAATCTCGGTTGCCGGAATCAAATGAGGCGGCGCGAGCGGATGTGCGACAATGATGCGTGCGCGCGAATGAAGATCGCCGGCAAAACGCGACGCACCAAAACTGGATGTCGAACTCGCGAGAATTGCATCGGGCGGCGCAACACTTTCAAGCAAACGGAACAAGGCGGTTTTCTCAGCCAAATCTTCGCGGATGGCTTCGAACACAAAGCCCGCGCCTGCCGCCGCCTCTTCGGGCGTTGCGACAAAAGTGATCCGCTGCATGAGCTGATCAACGGGCACAGAAGGGGCAATCGGCAAAGCGTTATCGGCCGCCGCGAGAATCGCTTGCGCGACATCGGCTCGCGCCTCCGCGCGCCGCACGACGAGGCGCGCATGAAGCCCCGCCCGCGCAGCCACAATCGCCCAAGAGCGGCCGATAATCCCTGAGCCAATAATCGCCATATGCGCCATTTTGATACCCCAACCGCCTCAAATACCGACTTGAACGCGCGTGCCCTGCTTTGGCAAGCGGCAGATAGGACAAAAAGCGCTTTGGCAAAGGCTCGCGCATCGCCTATATAGCGCGCCATGTCAGATCCTAAGAAGCATAGCGGTTTACGCGTTCTCGTCACCGGCGCTGCCGGTTTTATCGGCTTTCACGTCGCGCGTCGGCTCTTGGCTGAAGGCCATTCCGTCACCGGCTACGATAACATCAATCCCTATTATGATGTGACGCTGAAACATGCGCGCCTCGCCGAGCTCAAGCCCAACGCAAAGTTCAATTTCGTTGAAGGTGATTTAGCGGATGGCGAAGCGGTTGATCGAACCTTTCGCGAAGGGCAATTCACGCATGTCGTGAATCTCGCAGCCCAAGCAGGTGTGCGCTATTCGCTCGTCAATCCGAAAGCCTATGGTGACGCCAACCTCACCGGTTTTCTGAATATTCTCGAAGCATGTCGCCATCATAAAATCGCGCATCTTGTTTACGCGTCTTCATCATCGGTCTATGGCGCAAATACCGCGATGCCCTTTTCCATTCACGACAATGTCGATCACCCTTTGTCGCTCTATGCCGCGACGAAAAAAGCCAATGAACTGATGGCGCATTCTTACGCGCATATGTTCGGTCTGCCGTCCACAGGTTTGCGCTTCTTCACCGTCTATGGTCCTTGGGGCCGCCCCGATATGGCGATGTGGCTTTTTGCTGATGCTATTCTCAAAGGTGAACCGATAACGCTCTTCAATCATGGTAAAATGAAACGCGATTTTACCTATGTCGACGACATCGTGGAATCGATCACTCGCCTTGTGCCCAAAATTGCCGAACCAAATCCCAACTGGGATGGCGCAAAGCCTGATCCCGGCACAAGTAAGGCGCCTTATCGCGTTTATAATATCGGCAATAACAGTCCGGTAGAACTCATGCATCTCGTTGCGACGATGGAAAAATCTTTAGGCATCGAAGCCAAAAAGATTTTCGCCCCCATTGAAATTGGCGACGTGCCGGAAACCTATGCGAATGTCGACGCTTTGATGGAAGCGGTTGATTTTAAACCATCCACGCCGCTTGAAGTGGGCGTGGAAAAATTCATCGGCTGGTTCCGTGCCTGGCGCGGCAATCGCTAAATTTTGCACATCTGATAGTCGTAGCAAAGCGCTCTTAGGCAGCGGGTTATTTTGTTGCGTTCAACCATTGTTGCGCAACAAGCACCGGCCACAAATCATTATGGCGATCGCGCCGCCCGGATAAATGATCATCCAACGCGCGGTTGATAGCACGAGATTCAAAATAACCATCGCGCTTGAGTGACTCGGGCGATAGGAGATCCGTTGCCCAAGCCTTTAAGGGACCCCGCAGCCAGGCTGCCAAGGGAACGCCAAATCCTTTTTTGGGTCGCTCGATCAAATGTCGCGGCACATAGCGATCAAGCAATTGCCGCATAATCCATTTACCTTGACCCTCGCGCCGACGAAGAGACATCGGCAAACTCAAAGCAAACTCAACAATATGATGATCGAGCAAGGGAACACGTGTTTCTAGAGAAACAGCCATCGCGGCACGATCAACTTTTTGAAGAATATCGTCAGGAAGATAGGTGACCATATCGCGTGCCATCATGCGCTCGAGCTCACTCATTGCCAGATCAGAAAAAAGTTCAGACTGTGCAGTTTGATGCGTCGCGCCCATCACGGGTATGGCTTCACCGATCCAATGATCCGTCAGGCGCATGCTGACTTCTGATACAGTTCTGGCACCAAGGACATGAGCCGACAGTCCCAATTTATGCGCGAGAGCCGATTGTCCAAGTGCTCCCGTCAATGACGAGGCGACCTCAAGTGCGCCTGTGACCAAGGGGCGCATAAACGCGGGACTCTGCGCATAGAGGCCCATCATGCGCTCTGCATGCGCATAGGTTGTATAGCCGCCAAAGAGCTCATCACCGGCATCGCCTGAAAGCGATACGGTCACCGCTTGGCGCGCAATTCGCGACACGAGAAATGTCGGAATTTGCGAGACATCCGCCAAAGGCTCGTCATAAAGCGTGGGCAGCATCGGGATAACATCAAGCGCCTCGCGCGGCGTTACAAAATGTTCCGTGTGATCTGTGCCCAGATGTTTTGCAACCGCACGCGCATAAGGCGCTTCGTTAAACGCATCTTCTTCAAAGCCGATGGTGAAACTCTTTACCGGCCGCGTCGATTGACGCTGCATCAAAGCAACAATCAATGAACTATCAACACCACCCGATAAAAAAGCACCGACAGGCACGTCGGCCATCATTTGCAAACTGATTGTGTTCGCAAGCAGTCGATCAAACTCGGCAAGGGCGTCTTGATCTGAATAGCGGTTGCGATCTCGGAGGCCGCGCGCCGCTACCTCGTGAACGGTCCAATAGGTTTCAACACGATGGTTGAGTGTAGTAAGATCAAGCGAAAGAACTGCGCCCGGCTCAAGCTTTTGGATACCCTCGTAAATAGTAGAGGGACCAACACTATATTGCCGCTGCAAAAGTCCTGCGAGTGCATTGCAATTAATCGCCGCTTCAAAGCGCGGATGCGCACGGAGCGCTTTCAGTTCCGAACCGAACAGAAACGCACCTTGCGACAAGCCATAGTAAAGCGGCTTCTCGCCCATCCGGTCGCGCGCCAGAATCAGACGCCGGCTTTCTTTGTCATAAAGCGCGAGCGCAAACATGCCGACCGCACGCGTCAGCGTTTCCTTCACTCCCCAGACTTCAAACCCTCTAAGCAGAGTCTCCGTGTCAGAATGGCCACGCCATGTTACGCCGTGACCGCCCGCCTCAAGCTCTTTACGCAGTATATCGTGATTATAAATCTCGCCATTAAAGACGATGACAAAGCGATCTGTGGACGACGTCATCGGTTGATGACCTGCCGACGTTAAATCGACAATCGCCAAGCGCCGATGGACAAAGCCTAAGCCTGTTTCGGGATTAAAATAAATTCCTGAATCATCAGGCCCGCGATAGGCAATTGCCTGCCCCATAGCTTCGAGACGAGCAGTCGCATCAAAGCCACCCTTCTGATCGACAAAGCCCGCAATACCACACATGAGGTTAGGCCCTCACCGCACGACGCGCTCTTACCGCCGCTGACGTCACGTGACGAAGTACAGACGCGATCAAGGGAACGGACGCATTAACCTGAAGCGCTTCATCAAAAGAAATGATCTGCTTTCGATGCGCACGAATAAAATCAATCATGCGTCCAATCGCTTCCTCACTCATTGTGTTCACATGCAGACAGATTGTTTCGACGCCAAAGCCGAAACCCAAAGGGCGCGCGACGAGTTGCGGTACAGCCATGAGACCATGAATATCATACGTATAAAATCCGAAGCCATCGGTTAACGCCGTAAACTCTAAATCGCGCAAAGCCTGCACGGTGATTTCGTCAAATGAATGCGATGGCGCCATAAAGACACCCGACCACACACCTTCGCGCTGCATGATCTCTTTGCCAGCCGCCAGCTTTTGCACTTGCGCATCGTAGGAAAGACCCGCGAATTCCGATTTGCGGCCAATACCCAAAAGCCCGCGCGCATCCGTCTCATAAAGATGCTGATAGCCATGCTGCGCAATCATCCAGCCCGCGTGTTTGCGCGCTCTCACCCAATCCCAGAAATTATGATGTTCTGGCTCAACTGAAAGCTTCGGATCACGACATTCCGGCACCACGCCAATGAGGAAGGGTAAAGAGAGGTCGGCCGCGACCTTTTCAAAAGCCGCAAAGCGCGACCACGCCATCGCGGGCACAACATCGTCGAAACGGATGAGATAGCGTGTCGTCATAAAATTCAGCGTAACCCAAAGCAGCACAACGAGCGGAGACAGTCACCATGAAGCGCGTCGAGGCTCAAGCCTTTTCGTTAAACGACATAAATTAACATCTTCGCAAAAGACCACAAATCGCGTAGCCATGGCGCTCATGACGGGACAGGTGACGGAGCCGGGCTGAATTGACGATGAATGACCGCAAAATACTCCATCTGGTCATCGATCTCTCGGGGTTTGGCGGCGCCGAAATGACCCTTCTGCGCTATTTAAGCGCCCGTCCCGATGCCGCCTCCGATCATCGCGTGCTCGCGTTGCGCGGCATAAAGCCCGGTGCCTCCGTCGGCGCATCACTCAATGCCATGGGCATTGATGTGCAAACTCTCGGAATCGAGCGCATTAGCGATCTGCCACGCGGTTTTATCGCGCTCCTCAAAACGCTTCGCGCGTCACACGCTACCGTGCTCTCCGCCTGGCTCTATTATCCCGCTTTGATCGCCACACTCTTGCGGCCCTTCTTGCCATCAATGCCGCGGTTGATTTGGCATATCAGAAGCCTACCCTATGTGCGTTTTCGCGAAAAACCATTTCGCTGGCTCGCGCAAAGAGTCTTGGCACGATTATCCTCACAATCCTCTTTGACAATAATTTCGAATTCAGAAGCGGCGCGCGATGCGCATGCCACCCTCGGCTATGATGTTGCGCATTGGCATGTGATACCTAACGCGATCGATCCGGAACGCTATCATCCTGATGAAACAAAACGCGCGAGCATACGCCGCAGTTTAGATATTGATGACGATCAATTTGTGATTGGGGCTGTGGGTCGTAATGTCCCCGAAAAGGGCTTTCCAGATCTCATCGCGGCCTTCGCCCACATATTACATGGATCAGCCCCGGACGAACAAAGTCGGTATGTTCTGGTGATCGTCGGACGCGGCATTACAGTCGAAGCTTCCTCATTTAAGACTCTTCTCGATAGCTATAAAATTCCAGAGTCTTCTGTGCGCTTACTTGGTGCGCGCGACGATGTGCCCGATGTCATGAATAGTTTTGATCTTTTCGTGATGTCGTCAATCTCGGAATCATTTCCGAATGTGTTGGCTGAAGCCATGGCCACCGCCCTCCCTTGCATCTCAACTGATGTTGGGGATTGCGCGGCAGTCTTGAGCGATCAAAACCTTATAGTTCCGCCCCGCACGCCCGAAGCGCTTGCAGATGCAATTCTTAAGTTGAAAGCACGATCAAAAGAACAACGCGCGGCGACTGGCGCGCAAAATCGAGCGCGCATTATTAAAAATTATGCACCAGATCAGATGATCAACGCATTTGATCGCGCCTTCGAAAGGTCTTAAGCGACCGCAAGGCCCAGTCTGAAATAAATGTGCTTTACAAATTCAAGCACAAATTGCGCAGCGACAGCAGGGTCTTTCCACCAGGCAACAGGCGCAACACAACCGCCCGGACATGTCACTTGGATTGAAACACCCGGTAGCGCGCGCTCGAATATTTCTACAGCACGGCGCGAATGATAATTCGTCGTAACAAGAGTGAGACGCGGCAGTTGACCTCTTAACTGCGCGGCAAGCGCTTTCGCCTCATCCCGCGTCGTCAAACTTCCCTGTCCGAATACAATGATCTTTTCGGGCGTTACACCAAGTTTTTTCAAAATCTCGATTTTGATGCCTGTACGGTCGGGTGCGACATAGCCCAACTCTGAGACGATCCGATCAATCTCGTCAGGATGCGCGGGCTCCCCATTGCTCACATAGATATCCGTAACAAGTCCTTGATCGAGCAATTCCTTCGCGCGCAAAAGACGCTGATTATTGCCGTCTAGCACGATGGCGTGATCCGCTTTCGTGATCGGCATATCGATCATGATCAGCTTCTCAAGCATGACCGCAACAACGAGACCAGCCACAACAAGCAAGGCCGATAATGTCGCAAAGACACGCCAAAGTATAATGATCACTTGCCCCATCAAATCACTATGCCTTCATCGCAGAAGTCAAAGCGTCAATCACCCGATCTTGTGACGCGTCATCAAGATAAGGATGCATCGGCAAGCTTAAAACTTCCTTGGCCAAACGCTCGCTTGTGGGTAATCCATTACCCGCAAGCGGAAAATGCTTATAGGCCGTCTGCAGATGCAAGGGCTTCGGGTAATAAATCATTGTTGGCACCCCCTGTTCTTTTAGAGCAGCGCCAATAGCTGCACGACGCTCCGCAGGGACACGGATCGTATATTGCGCCCATGCAGAATAGCGCCCCTCAGCAATACGAGGAACCGGAACACTTTGAGACAAAGCTTCCGAATAACGCGCTGCAATGTGATTGCGGGCTTCAATCTCGTCGCCAAGAATTTTTAGCTTCTCGATCAACACAGCGGCCTGCATCGTATCAAGCCGCGCATTCAAGCCAATGCGCACATTGTCATATTTGTCGGACCCCTGACCATGAACACGCAGCGATTTGAGTATAGCTGCCATTTCATCATCGTCAGTAAAGATCGCACCACCGTCGCCATAACAGCCAAGCGGCTTTGACGGGAAAAAGCTTGTCGCGGTCACAAGGCCAATGGTGCCGATTTTACGACCTTTATACGCGCCGCCATAGCTCTGCGCAGCATCGCTCATGATCCAAAGACCATGAGCATTGGCAATTGGTTCTATCGCATCATAATCGGCCGCTTGCCCGAAGAGATCGACAGGGATGATCGCGGTCGGCTTAAGTCCTTTGGCTTTTGCGACAGAAATGCCGGCTTCTAAGCTTACCGGATCCATGTTGAAGGTCTCTGCATCAACATCGACAAAAACCGGAACGGCCCCAAGCCACGCCACAACTTCAGCCGTCGCAGCAAAGGTGAAACTCGGTACAAAAACCGCATCGCCGGGCCTCAACCCTTTTGCCATCAAAGGCATTGCGAGGGCCTCGGTACCATTTGCAACCGTAATGCAATGTTTAGCGCCGCAGAACGCAGTGAGATCATCTTCGAGCGTCTTGATTTCAGGGCCCATAATGTAATGGCCATGCGCAGCCACACGCAAAAGGCCGGCATCAATGGCGCTGCCAATGCGTGCACGTTGAGCCTGAAGATCAATAAAGGGGAGCGGAGCCGAAGACATAAAACAATCCCAAAGTTATACCGACGCCAAAGACGCGTGATCAATAATTGTTGCCTGACCATTTTTGATTTCAACGACACGATCAGCCACAGATAACAAAGCCGGGCGATGCGTAATCGCGATAATCGTCATCTGACCCTTCAACCGCGAGATCGTTTCAACGACGCCCGCTTCTGTTTCCGCATCAAGCGCACTTGTCGCTTCATCCAGAACCAGAAGCCGCGGCGCACCGAGTAATGCACGCGCTAATGCAATCCGTTGCCTCTCGCCACCCGAGAGACGACTGCCCGCATCACCAACAATTGTATCGAGCCTATGCGGCAAGCGCTCTACAAAAGTTGCAGACGCCCGATCAAGTGCTTGCAAAATCTCAACTGACCCCGACTCCGGGCGGACCCATTTTAAATTATCTTCAATCGACGCATGGAAGAGCAAAGGGTCTTGGCCAAGATACCCAATTGAACTCCGCCATTCTTGCATTGAAAATGAATCAAGCGGTTGATCATCAATTCTAATCGCGCCCCCAGAAAGGCGCCGCAGACCTAAGAGAGAATCAACGAGAGTCGTTTTGCCTGCCCCTGTTGGACCTGTAAGAACAAGAAACTCTCCCGGCGCAATTGAAAAGGTTACATCTCGCAAGACGAGTCGCCCTTCAATCTCGACTGCTATGTGATCGAAAGACACGCCCACCGGAGCGGTCGTTTCATCAAGTGTCGGTCGTTGATCGGCGAGCGGCTCGGCCACGTTCCGCGCTTCATCCACCATAGATGCCACCGCATCAAAAGCGGGAAGAA
The DNA here is from genome assembly GCA_963923565.1 of uncultured Alphaproteobacteria bacterium. Classification (GTDB taxonomy): domain Bacteria; phylum Pseudomonadota; class Alphaproteobacteria; order Rhizobiales; family Beijerinckiaceae; genus CAIUPE01. The sequence goes on along the minus strand of CAWUMH010000002.1, from coordinate 23,678 downwards.
CGAGGCTGATGGACTGTTGGCATTGGCGTAAACCGGTAACCTTCGGAAATAGCCTGACAAACATCGCAACAATCACGATGACCGCGCCCACATCCACCGCGAAAACCAACGGCCCCACAACAAGAAGAGCGATCACGACAAGTGCGCTCGCATATTCAAAGAGAGCGCGCACAATTTGAACATCAAAGGCATTCGCAAAGGTGAGATCGCGCAAGCGATAGAGTGTCTTCGACAATCTCTCAACCGCGCGTGTCTCCGTGGCGGTCGCTTTTACAAATTTCGCACCCTGGACGAGCTCATTCGCATCAGACTGAAGGTCGGCATTAACCACGGTCATCTCTTCACCAATGAGAAGCCCGCGTCTGACAAGGCCGACTGAAACGATAAATAGAAAAACGCCCGCACTAAAAAGAAGTGCTACGACGAGCGGCGCGATGACCAGAGCAACAAGAACCTGTACGCCGATAAACAAGACAGAGGAGAGAATGAGATTGGCCTGATAAAAGGCCCCACCCAACCGAATGGGCTCGGTAATCGCGGCAGCAATCAAATCGCCGGCACGCCTTGTGCGGAAAAAACCAAACTCAGCTTGGAAATAAGACTGGAAGAGTGTGCGTTGCCAATGCGCCACATAATTAGTTTGCAGCTTGGCACTGAGATGCGCTTGCACCAAAAAAATCACAGCGCCAATGCCGATGAGAATGAGACCAAAGATAGCAATTGTTATGGCGGTCGAGGGAAAGCCAAAAAAGCCAAGAAATTGTGTCATGGCTTGGGAAAGGCGATCTTCACCTGTCCCCACGACACCGCCCACTGCTTTTAAAAGCGGGAGAAGAACAGCAACGGTGGCACCATCAAACAGGGCATTGAGAAAGGTGAGGCCAACAAGAAGCGGAAGGCGCCAGCCTGAGATGCGATAAACGTCTTTGAAGAGTCTCAAGAGCGAAGCGGTCATCACGCCACGCTCCGGAGCGCAGGCTCACGCAAGTGATGCTGCCCATCCCGCCAGTAACTTCCCTCAAACCGCTTAGCCACAATCGCTTCAAGAATTGATTTTAAATCTTGAGCGCGCGCATCGAGTGAATGGCGTTTGAGGACAAAAGCCTGACCAGCCCGCGCGATGGCTTCCGCGTGTTCGGGTTCAGCCTCCAAAGTAAAGTGGAGGTCCGCCAATTGATCGGGTTCAGCGATAATGCAATTCACACCATCAACAAACCCAGCCGCCTTAAACCCTTTGAAAGGGCGGCAAACAAGAAGGCATCCAACAGCCGGAATCTCAAAAAATTTCCGGATCGGCATTTCAAGGCCCGAGCCACATGTATAGGAATAGCGCGTAGTCGCCATGCGCGCGGCAAAACTATTGTTAAGCGCTTTTTGAACCCAGCGCTTTTCGTCCCGCATCAGTCTCGTCTTTTTGAGAAGTGACACAACCTTACGCAAACGTGTATCCGTGACAGGATCTATACCCGCTCGATTCAAACAACCGCGTGCCACGCCACGGGCATGATATTGAACGCCCATGACAGACCAATGCAAAGCCCGCGATGAGAGGGGCGAAATCATAAATTCCACATCCGATACAAAATGGAGAAGTGAAGCGATGCGGTTGCGATATTGATGTGAAAATTTGGTCCAAACATCTGTTGCGATCCCCGCAAACCGCTCCTCAGCAAGATGCGGAAGCTCAGCGCGGAGCGGTGAAAATTCTTCACCAAAGCCGATAAAATAATCAGCTGATGCTAGAATTTTGTCTGCCTCTCGTGCGGTCCAGTTATAAAAATCATTCTCCAGAAGGATGGCAATACGCGGCAGTGAAAGTGATGCGAATTGCTTCGCTATGATTGGCAAATAGAGAAGATCTTCGTTCGGACCGGAATAGGCATAGGCCGACAGAAGGGTCGAGGCGTAACGCGCCGGATCGTCACTATCTGAAAACAAAACAAGCGTGTTCGAAATGACAAGGTCAAACGGGCCTTCCGCGTCGATGAAAGATGTCAGACCGCGCGCTAAACAATCAGACGATACGTGACCGGGGCCAAAAAAGCGTACATCACCTGCTTTTAAAAATGCCAAAGGCAGGAGGTTGCGCGTCGGATTTGTGAATGTGGCATTCACATCGACATAAAGATAGCGACCGCTCATGCGATGGCCCCTTCTTGGTGTCGTCCAGAAGAAGTACACTCGGTATGTATGCGAGACCGATAGGCCTCGACAAATGATGTCTTCAAAAGCGTCCGCATCGCATCAACATTATAACGCTCGGAAACGCGATCGCGCGCCTTTTGCCCGAGTGAAGTAGCAAGAGCGGGATCAAGAAGTATTTTCCGAAGCTCTGCTGATGCTGATTTCGTATCGCGATGCGGCACAAGAACACCGTTGACATGCGACTCAATTAAAGCCGCATGTGTTTCGTGATCATAGGCAACGGTCGGCAATCCCGCCGCCAAAGTTTCCAGCAATGCCGAGCCCTGCATAGGGGCAATCGAGAGATCACTCGCTTTAAGGGCTGCCATTGCGATGCGATGGGAGACTTGCCCCGTGATCACAACGCGATCAGAAAGCCCGCGTTGACCAGCGCGTGATTCAATCTCGGTGCGATCAGCCCCATCGCCGACAAAAACGAGCGTGCCTTTAAGATCCGTGCCAACGGCATCAGCAAAAATATCAAAAGCATCTGGTGCAAGTTTTTCTGGATGCAGGCGCCCAAGGACAACAATACGCGGATGAGGTGATGAAAGCATAGCGGGCGGCGCGTCTTCAGCCTTTGCCTCCAACACTTCCGATAAATCAAGCGGCTGAATCCATGGCGATATGCGCGCTTCATCCATCCCCCGTCGTGAATAATATGAGGGCGCAAGCGATGGTGCTCCGGAATAGCGATCAAACAACCGATAAACAAGCCGATACCAATAAGGCAGCAGACGCCTCACAAGCGGCGGAAAATAAGATTGCCATGGCAATATATCTTCCCAATAAGCCTCAATGAAACAGACTTTGGGCAATCGACGAACCTGTGCTGCCAGAAGAGCAAGTGCTGCCGTGTAATGCGGGCCGACGGTCTGCGCGACATCAGGTTTAAACTGCGTCACGGCCTTGTTTAAAAATTCGATCGCTGCACCCACATGCCGCAAACCCGAGAAAAGTTTCTTGAGACCAGACCCGCTGCGCTCAAAAGCCAATTCGTGATAAAGAATTGTATCTGATAGTCGCCGCTCTTCGTTCTTCCGTCCGAACGGGACGATGTAGAGAACTTCCTCAAACATTTGGCCGAAATTGAATTGCAATTCGACTGTTTTCAAATCATCGAGACGAAGTTTGCCGTCGGCAATCAGTTTTTCAACGCTATCATAGCCGATCATCAAAAGACGGCGCGGTTCACGATTGATGATTTGATCCCGGGCAGTCATTTGTTTTGATCCTTGCGGTCAAAAACAAGATGGGCGTCCGCACCCTCACCTTCAACACGACCAAGGACACGCGCGGGCGTGCCACCAACAATCGTGCCTTCAGGCACATCACGATTGACGAGCGAATTTGCCGCAATCACACAGCGTGACCCAATCGTCACACCAGCGACAATCACACTCTGCGCGCCAATATAAGAATTTGACCCAATCACCACGGCCCCTTTGCGGGCATTCTGTATGCCACCGGAGACGGCCCACAACACGGTATCATGCGTATAGATATGAACACCGGCTGAGATGGAGCAATAATCACCGATGGTTAAACCGCCACCAGATCCATCAAGAATGGTGAAGGGCCCGATCCATGTGTTGGTACCCACATGAACTGCGCCAAACACAGCGGAGGAATCATAAATGCTGGTCTTCTCGCCAAAGCCCAAGGAGCGGGCACGCTCCCAGCGATCAAATTGCGCATCAGCAAAGGGAAGCGAGCGATCATAGGTCGCGCGCAATTCCTCATCACGCTGCTCTTTCACGCGCCGCAAAGCCAAAACGAGATCGGCAACGGAATCGCTCACCATCAAACTCCGAATGTCTCGAGCCAGACTTCGAGATAAAGCAGCGACCAGATCAGAAGACGACGATTTTGACGACCCTCAAGATGATCGCTGATCAGCGATTGTGCTGTCGTGCGATCAAGATAGGACCACAGCCGCGCATTCGGATTCATGAGAATGCGGCGTACATAATCAATGCTCTCGCCGCGGAACCAGCTCGCATCTGGTGCTGAGAAGCCTTGCTTCAAGGCTTGCACAATCTCTTCAGGAATATATTTCGCCATCGCCGAGCGAAGAATCAGCTTGCCATCATTGGTCTTACCGAAATAGGTCGCGGTCTTTGAACCCGGCGTATTTTCATCAAGCTTGATTACCTCGCCCAAATTCGCGAGTTTCATATTCACGGGAACACGACCGGCGAAATCGACAAGATCATTGTCAAGAAACGGCACGCGGCTCTCAAGCGATTGCGCCATCGAAAGCTTATCTTCGACAACCAACAGCCCGTGCAAGAACGTCTTGGCTTCAAAATACAGCGAGTGATTGATATAATCCTGCGGTGTTTTTAGTTCCGCATCATGATGATCAAATACGCGACGGAAAATCTCGCGCGGATCGCATGATGCGCCTTCTGCGCCAAGCGGCGCGAGCAGAGCCGTGGATGAATCCGACGGTACAAGGCGCTGCCAGTTTTCATAATAACGATCGACATAATCATCAAACCCGCGCGCGGTTGCGGCGCGATAATAACGCCATGGATAACCCGCAAAGAGTTCGTCACCGCCCGCGCCCGAGAGCACAACCTTACCAAAACGGCTCGCAAGTTTCGCGGCATAATAATTCGGATAGGATTGGCCGACGCGCGGCTCTTCCAAATGCCAGACGAGAGATTTGAGGCAGCGCTCCATATCACCGGCCTTCAACACCATTTCATAATGCTCGGTGTTGAATTTATAGGACATGCGCTCGGCCGCTTTGCGCTCGTCAAAACCCATCTCAATGCCGGACGCCGACGACATATCAAAGCCAACGGTGAATGTATGGATCATCGGCCGTTGACGCGCGGCAATCGCGGTGATCGAACCTGAATCCATGCCGCCTGATAGATAAGACCCGACCGGCACATCAGAAATCAGCTGACGGCTCACCGCCTGCTGGAACAAGCGATCGACTTCACCCTCGACCTCTGCGCGATCCGTGAGTGACGCATCTTCAACAAAGCGGAAGTCCCAATATTTTTTGGGCTCCGGAACAGCCTTCATGCCTTGCTCGATCACAAGCATCGAACCGGCGGGAAGAATGCGCACGCCCGCAAACAGAGTCTGATCCGAAATGAAATTCTGGAACGTCATATATTCAACGAGATTGCGGCGATCAAGTTTCGCTTTAAATCCCGGAAATTTCAGAAAAGCTTTGATCTCCGAGGCGAAGAGCAAAGTCTTTCCGTCGCTCCAATAATAAACAGGCTTTACGCCAAACCGGTCACGCGCAATCACCAAGCGTTTTGAAGCACGATCCCAAGCGGCAAAAGCGAACATGCCGTTGAATTTCGAAACGGCCGCATCACCCCATTCACGCAGCGCCGTCACCAAGACTTCGCTGTCACCGCGCGAGCGAAAAGCATGGCCCTTTGCTTCTAGATCAATGCGCAATTCCTGGAAATTATAGACTTCACCATTATAGGTGATCACAAGGCGGCCATCGGCCGATGGCATGGGCTGATGCGCCGCATCACTGAGATCAATAATCGACAAACGCCGATGACCAAGCGCCACGGGGCCTTCAGTAAACTGTCCTTCACCGTCCGGTCCGCGATGGTTCAACGCATCCGTCATCGCCTTCACCGTCACAGGTGAGGCGGGTGCGCCGTCGAAATTGTAAATGCCCGCAATGCCGCACATTTTATTTCAATCTTGCAATCACGCTGATGCCCGCTTCTTCAGCGAATTCATGTTCGATTTCGAGACCCAGCGTCTTGCACCAGCCACGCACTTCTTCAACCGTGTGACGACGCGCATTCTTCGGCGCATACCAATCGAAATTGATATGGTTCATTTCATCCAGCGTCATCTCAGGGCGATAAAACGCCTTCAGCACATGCCAATAAAAGAAGCGCTGCAAATTGATCTTGCCTGCCGGAATATCGAGAAGATCAATTTTGTTTTTGATGTCGATTTCGATATTGAGATCGCCAAGAATTTTTCCGAGCTCGGAGAGAGGCTCCATCGCCTTCCAGCCTTCTTCGGGAGTCATTTTTTGCAATTTGTCGCGGATATAATCATCGGTATATTCGCGCACAGGACCTTTTTTACGATAGACGTAAAAAATTACGCGACCGCCCGGCTTTACATATTTCGTCACCGCTTCAAGCGCTTTGAACGTATCATCCGTGTGATGGAGCACACCTTCGGAGAAGACGATATCGACCGAGCGTTCCTTCACCGGAATCTGATTAAGATCCGATTGAATAAAGCCCGCTTGCCACCCGCGCTCATCAAAACGCTTCTTGGCGACATCCACCGCCGTTGACACATCAACACCGAAATAGCGCACGCGGTCCATAACGGGGCCGAACAACGCAATGCCCGAAAGCGCCGCACCACAGCCCGCGTCAAGAATGATCGGGTTCGGACCATGATCTTTAAAGAACCAAGGCGCATGGGGAACGTCGCCATATTTCTGCACAAGCCAAGTGCGCATATGGTCGGCAACCGAACCTTCAAACGTATCGCGCTTTGCCCATTTGAACCCGAAGGTTTCGCGTGTCTGTTCTTGTGCGGCTGACACAAATTCCGCCGAGCGCGGAATGCCCGCAACCGTTGTAATTTTGTGACCATGCGCAGTGACGCTTTGTCCCTCTTGCGGAACAGGCACGCCGAGAAGCTCATTCACCCATTGCGGAGAATTCATAATCAGTGACCCTTCGCGATGTCACGCAGACATTCGATCACATAGGCGTAGTCATCATCCGTCATGCGATTGTGCAATGGAATAGCCATTGTGTTATTTTCGCAAGCCTTCGCACCCGGAAAATCATCCGGCTTGATGCCATAGCGGTCACGGTAATAACCGAGCATATGGATCGCATGTGTACCGGGGCGTGTTGCTACACCGCGTGCATGCAGTTTCGCCATGATTTCGTTGCGCGGCATTGGAGCCGTCTTCGGATCGACATAAGTCACATAAGCCTGCCACGCATGGCGCACATCATTCGGCACGCTCGGCTGACGCAGCCATTCGATGTCGGCAAGTTCCTGACGATAACGACGCGCCGCCGCATCACGCTCATCAATAAAGCGATCAAGCTTGGTCATCTGCACAAGGCCGACCGCAGCCTGAATATCGGTCATGCGGTAATTATAACCCAATTCGTCGAAGTCCGGCAGAAGATAAGGCTGCGCACCGCGATGACGCTGCTCTTCCGAAATCGACGCGCCGTGATTACGCAAAATCTGCGCCTTCGCAGCAATCGCGTCATCATTCGTTGTCATCATACCGCCCTCACCTGTGGTGATGGATTTGCGCGGATGAAAAGAGAAACAAGCGGCATCACCAAGAGCACCTGCGGGCGTGCCTTTGTAAGAAGCGCCGGCTGCACAGGCGCCGTCTTCAACGATCTTCACATGCTTTGGTAATACGGCGCGCAAACCATCCATATCCGCGCAAAGACCGAACAAATGTACCGGCATCACGGCTTTGGTGCGTTCTGTTATCTTTGAAGCAACAGAGGCGGGATCGATATTATTCGTACGCGGGTCAACATCGCAAAGCACAGGAATAGCGTTGCAATAGAGTACCGCATTCGCAGTTGCCACCCATGTAAAAGACGGCACGATCACTTCGTCACCCGGACCGATATCCATCGCTGCAAGTGCCAGATGCAACGCCGTCGTGCAGCTTGTTGTTGCAAGCGCATGTTTCACATTATGGCGTTCAGCGAAACCTTTTTCGAATTCGGCAACTTTTGGTCCTTGCGTCAGCCAACCTGATTCAATCGGCGCACGTACGGCTTGCCATTCTTCTTCGCCCATCGAGGGCAGCGCGATCTGGACTGTTCTTTTTGCCATGGTCATAGAGGATTACCTTCTTCACTCAAGCCGATTTTGCGCGACGGGCTTCAACTTCAGCTTTGTGTGAGGCACGCCAATCGATCAGACGACGCAAGCCCTCTTCAAGATCGATATTCGCGGTGAAGCCGATTTCCTTTGAGGCGCGCACGGGTGAACCCACGCGGTTACGTACCAATGTGGCTTGCGAGCGTGGCGCATAATTGATCGGTTGATTGCAGCCGGTGAGATTCAAAAGCATCTCGGCAATTTCTTTGAGTGAGGTGCGTTTGCCGGTGCCAACATTATAGAAACGGTCGGTTGCATCAGAGCGCATTGCGCAGAGATTAGAACGCGCGCAATCTTCCACGGCCACAAAGTCGAACGCTTCCGAGCCATCGCCCAAAATCGTCGGACCTTCGCCGCGATCGATCGCATCAAGCATTTTCATGATCACGGCAATATAGGCACCGCGATAATCCTGACGCGGGCCATAGACATTCATATAGCGCAAGCCCACATAATCGAGGCCGTAACGGAAGTGATAGGCACGCGCCATCGCCTCGCCGCAAATCTTCGTCGCGCCATAAAAATTCTTATTGTTGAACGGATGATCTTCCGTCATCGGCTCTTCCACCGCGTCGCCGTAAACAGATGCGGAGGATGACCAGACGAGACGCTTCACATTATTGCGCACGCAGGAATCGAGCACATTGAACATGCCCTTCACATTCACTTCAAACGCGGTGCGCGGATAATCATGGCACTGCAAAAGCCAAAGCGCTGCGAACTGGAAAACACCATCGGCACCTTTGAGAGCGGCATCAAGAATATCGGTTTGGGTAATGTCGCCACCGGCTTCGAAAATCTTGACGCGCGGATCTTTCAACGAGCCGGACAGATTTTCCATCGTGCCGCGTACGAAATTATCATAAATCAAAATCTCGCCGACATCCTCTTTCACGAGCTGATCGACTGCATGCGAACCGATAAGGCCTGCGCCTCCGATCACGACGAATTTTTTACCGCGAAGATCCACGTTCTCTCTCCTCAACTCGCAAGCGCGAGTACACCCGCACCATTTTCAAAATAGCGTTCACCTGTTGCCTTGCAGATGAGATCGGCATTGAGCCGCTCGCCTGCCCGGCTCATCCATCCCATGCGTCGCGCTGGTGTTCCCACCATCAACGCAAAGTCCGGCACGTCTTTCGTCACCACGGCACCCGCACCAATCAGGCAATAGGCACCAAGGCTGTGACCGCAGACGATCGTTGCATTCGCACCAATCGTCGCACCGCGCCCCACCGGAGTCGCACGGAACTCAGCCTTGCGGTTCACATGCGCACGGGGGTTTAAAACATTCGTAAAGACTGAACTCGGCCCACAAAAAACGTCATCTGCCAGCTCGACGCCTTCATAGAGCGAGACATTGTTCTGAATTTTGCAGCCATGACCAAGGCGCACTTTCGGGCCGATCATAGCGTTTTGGCCGATTGAGCAGTTCTCGCCAATCACGGTGCCAGAGAGAATATGGCAGAAATGCCAAATCTTCGTCCCCGGCCCAATCACCGCGCCGTCATCAACATAACTTGATTCATGGATCAGCACGCCCGGGAAGCGCGGATCCTCTTTCATTTCGCTCATGCGGCCGAGGCTTTACGGGCGAAGGGATGAACGATGCCTGAATGCAAAGCCAGCGGCTGTTGGCGGAAGGTCGAGACGATTTCGATCGACGGGCGCACCGCATCAAGGCCAAACCCCCGGCCCGCCAGCACTTCTTCGTAAGAGCGGGTATGGAGATCGGTGAAGCCTTCGGAGAACTCGACCTCTTCGCCATCAACCGTGATCGAGCGATAGGTCGTCTTCTTGCCCTGCACGCTTTCGGGCAAATCACTGCGATCAACCGAAAGGAACCAGCTCACATCGGCGCGCTCGCATTCGATAAAGCCCGCGGCGCGTTCTGGCGTTTTGAGATGCGCATGGTTTGCTAAAACTTTGCCAAACACAAAGCCGAGCATGTCGAAGAAATGCACGCCGATATTGGTGGCAACGCCACCCGATTTTGAGTCATCGCCCTTCCATGAGGCATGGTACCAACGCCCGCGCGAGGTGCAGTAGGTGAGTTGAACTTGATGGCGCTTGGCTGAAGACGCAAATTTATCGCGCAACGCAATAATCGCCGGATGAAGACGAAGCTGCAAAATCGAGAAAATGCGCTTGCCCGTGTCTTTCTCGATATCTGCAAGACCGTCGATATTCCAAGGATTGAGCACCAAGGGCTTTTCACAAATCGCGTCCGCGCCGGCACGCAAGGCGAAGCGGCAATGCGCGTCATGCAGATAATTGGGTGAGGCAATCGACACATAATCCAACCGTTCGCCGCGGCGGCGAAGCTTATCGACATGACGATCAAAGCGCTCAAATTCAGTAAAGAAATGCGCATCCGGAAAATGGCTGTCGAGAATGCCGACCGAGTCATTCGGATCAAAGGCAACCACAAGATCGCCGCCTGTATCTTTGATCGCCTTCATGTGGCGGGGAGCGATGTAGCCGGAGGCTCCGACAAGCGCGTAAGAGGTCACGTTATTCAGTCCTTATTTGAATTGAAGTGCCCACAACCTTCGAAAGAGGCTCATTCCAAGGGGAAAGATTTGGAACGGCGGTCAAAAGCGAAGGGCATAACGGAAATTCGACGAAGAGGCGCATACTATATTGAGCGGACGGCGTCCATGATCTCCTGCTACCAAGATTAACGGAGAACCGTGAAATGATCCCAAATTAGGTCCGGATTGAGGCGATTCCGTTCATAAATCTGTCAGAATCCACTCTGTAAAGACGCGCGGGGTCATTCCGATCCCCTTAACCCGCGCCATGGCTGTGCCCCGTCTTTTGTTCCTCATCACCGACGACCGTTATTTCGTCTCGCATCGGCTCCCCATGGCCCGTGCGGCGCGTGATGCCGGCTTCGATGTCCATGTCGCAACGAAAGTTGCCGATTATCGCGCGCCTATTCTCGCTGAGGGCTTCACGCTGCATGAACTCGGCTGGAGCAAATTGCGCCGCAAGCCTCATCACATCATCCGGGATATCTTTGAAATCAGACGTCTTTACAAGGCGTTACGCCCTGATGTCGTTCATCAGGTCGCGCTCGTACCGATCATTTTGGGGCAGCTCGCCGCCACCGGTCTCTCGGTCGCGAGCGTCAATACGGTTGCTGGCCTCGGCTCCGGCTTTATCGGCCTTGATCCCGTGGGGCGCATCCTCCGTCTGGGCCTTTCCACTGCACTTCGTTTACTCCTCAACCGATCCTCGACGCTAACGGTCGTTCAAAATGATGATGACCGTCAGGCTGTTGAAGGGATTGGCGTAAATCCAGAAAAAATCCGTCTCGTTCCCGGTTCGGGAGTTGATACGGACCGGATCAGGCCTCTACCCGAGCCTGAAGGACCAATCACGGTCGGCGTCGCCGCGCGGATGCTTGACGATAAAGGCATTCGCCCCCTCGTCGCAGCGCAGCAGAAATTACAAGCCGAAGGTCAGGATATAAAGCTGATTTTGGCGGGCGATCCCGATCTCGCGAACCGGACCGCCATTAGGCCCGAAGAACTCACCCATTTTGCCTCTCTGCCCGGCATCTCATGGCTCGGCCATGTCGAGAATATCGAAGGCCTCTGGGCGCAATGCCATATCGCTGCTCTACCCTCCCGTCGCGAAGGTCTTCCGAAAGCCCTTTTGGAGGCTGCCGCGGCCGGGCGCCCTTTGATTGCCACCGATGTTCCTGGCTGCCGTGATGTCGCAATTAACGAAAAGACCGGTATTCTTGTTCCCGTCGATGACGCAGACCGGCTTGCAGAGGCTATCTCGCGTCTCGCGAGCAGTGCTGAGCTCCGAAACGAGATGGGGTCGGCTGCCCGATCCTTTGTTGAAACCCGCTTTTCAGCCGCCGCCATTGGCGCGGCGAGTTTAACCCTTTATCGCTCCCTCACCCAAAGGCCGATTGAAGTCGAGCCCCGACTGATTTAAACGGCCTTCCCAGCTTCCCCGGAGATCTCGAGTGCTTCATTCCCGCAAAATTGCCGTCATCGGCCTTGGCTATGTCGGTTTACCTGTTGCCGTATCATTTGCAGCGTCCAAAGCGCCTGTGATTGGTTTCGATATCGACGCAAGACGCATTGCGGAATTGAAAAAGGGACATGACCGCACCAATGAAGTTGAATCCGCGCGGTTAAACCAAGCGTCGCTGACATTCACCGATGATCGCGCGCAGTTAAAACAAGCCGATTTCTTTATAGTGACTGTTCCCACACCGATTGACGAAGCGCGGCGTCCTGATCTCACCGCTCTCATCAAAGCATCAGAAACCGTTGGCCAAGCACTCAAGAAAAACGACATCGTCGTATATGAGTCGACCGTCTATCCCGGTGCGACCGAAGAAGATTGTGTGCCTGTTCTTGAAAAGATTTCAGGACTGAAAGCCGGTGTTGATTTCACCGTCGGCTATTCGCCCGAGCGCATCAATCCGGGCGATCATGTGCATCGCTTCGAAACAATCAAGAAAGTCGTATCAGGCCAAACGCCTGAGACGCTTGAAATCGTCGCTCAGGTTTATGGTTCGGTCGTCACTGCAGGTATTCATAAAGCACCTTCAATCAAGGTTGCCGAAGCGGCGAAGGTGATCGAGAATACACAGCGGGATCTCAACATCGCGCTCATGAATGAACTCTCTGAGGTGTTCCAGGCTTTAGGCATCAACACATTGGATGTGTTGGCTGCTGCCGGAACGAAATGGAATTTCTTGCCGTTCCGGCCGGGTCTTGTTGGCGGACATTGCATCGGTGTCGATCCTTATTATCTCACCTACCGTGCTGAAAAAGCGGGCTGTCATCCGGAAGTCATTCTAGCCGGTCGCCGCACCAATGATGCGGTCGGCGCCCGTATTGCACGTGAATGCATCAAGCGACTTCTCGCATCGGGCGCATCGAAGCCACGTGTCACAGTTTTAGGCCTCACCTTCAAAGAAGATGTGCCTGATATCCGCAATTCGAAGGTCGTGGATATTATCACAGAACTGTCAAATTTCGGCGTTTCCGTTCAGGCTCACGACCCATGGGCGGAAGCCGAAGAAGTCGAGCATGAATTTGGTATTCGCCTTGTCGATCGTAAAGCGCTTCAACCCGCTGATGCCGTCATTCTCGCGGTGAGCCACAGGGCCTATCTCGATGAAGGGTGGCCCTTGGTGCAGTCGCTTTTGAAGCCGCAGGCAAAAATCGTGATTGATGTGAAAGGCGCTTTACCGCGCGAAAAGCAAGTGGCTGACTTTGATGTCTTCAGTCTGTAAAGTCAGTAAAGTGTCGAGTAGTGCGTTTGTTTAAGTCTCTCCCCCGTCTTCTGGCCTCAACCATCGGCTTCGCGCTTTTAGCAAGCGGGACGATTTCGAAGGCCTATGCGGATCAAGCGCCGCCTTCAATCATTCGCGCCCTTCCTTATCCATTTCATCACGTCGTCAGTTTCAGCGACGATACGGATGAATTGAAGCCTTGGCATGAAGTGGCTCTTCATCGTGTTTTCAATGAAGAGATGGGCTTGCCGATTACCGATGCAATTTGGCCTCATGGCAGCGACCGGCTCTCGACCATGTTCATCGGACCTCACGTGCTTAATCGCACACCGTCCGGAATTGATGATCAACCCACTTTTGCCGTGTTGCTGCGCGAATGGCATCGCGGCAATATCGACCAGTTCCACGGGTGGAATGAAGACAGCACCTACCAATTACGCAATGAGCTTTCGCCCTCTGTTAAGCTAACGTCCGCGACAGTGAGAGTTACAGTTCCCGAAACCGATCCAGTTGCGGCTGATCAACAAAGACAAAACATTCGCTTATACTTTACCGGCGATATTCCGGCCGATCTTTCTATAACTCTGAAAGACAGTCTCGGCCAATCACTCACCTACTCTGCTGCTGACGTGCAAAAGGCGATGCTCGTTCAGGTGAAGGCGCAGATATCCGAGCGATTTATAGATTTCATCGTCCCGCGCGTCGCAAAAAAATCGAATGCACTGCAAATCAATTTAGGGCGACTTTCTGAAATCACATTCAACGCGCCCTCTTGCGCTGACGCCTGTGCAGTTACGCTCACAAAAATTATTCGCGATGATTTCAGTCGCCAAACGGTACTTGCTGAAGCGCCCGATCTTGCCAAGTGGAATATCCGACCCACGCTTCTGACGTCGCATGGCGGCAATACACTCAATCAGGATTTTGGTGTTGCTGGTCGCGTTCTCGAAGTGCCACGGACGCCCGGAACTCTATTCGCGAATGCGTCGGTCGTTGTGCGCCGTGAGCCGCAAGCTGACAACCCCGTCAGTCACGCCTATCATGCAGATCTCTTGAAATCGCTTGGCGTTGCGGGTGTGTGGGCTTACTTCCCCGAACAGAAATCCGATTATTTTGGTCCGCTCTCGATCAATGCCGGTGATCCGCCGCGCAAAATGACATCGAGCTTTGAGGGTTTCTACAATATTCCCCGCACCAATCCCGGCGAGTTTGATCGGTCCTCGCCAGAAGCCTTTGCAAAAGACGTAGAAAAACTTCTTCCCTATTTGAGCTTTAATGAACGTCTCGATCTTTATTGCGGTGTCAATTGTGATAGCGCTCAGGGTGATGCGCTCGCCTTACTCGTTGCCACAAGTGTTGAAAAAATAACGCATGGCGAAACGGTTGAACATTTCTGGTACACGCATTTTGGATCGCGCGGTTCAAACTTTGAACACACAATTGATGAGCCTTTAACGCCGATCACAAAGAAATGGATGAACAAGCTCGTCAATCTTGTTTACAATTTCGATGGCCGCGTTCCTGAACGGCATCGCGTATGGTCTCCACCCGCTTCGACTTGGGTGCGCTACCAAATGATGCAAAGCCATATCGCGGATCATATCCACGTTAGCGCTGATGGAAATGTAATCACTATTGACCCTTGGAATGATCCCGTCACGGGACGCATTATACCTGATCCGAATGCCGGCAGCCGCGATCTTCACGGTTTGACGCTTTATGTTTCCGACTCACGAAAAGCGCGTGTATTTATTGGTGAGCGAGAGTTTTCGACCTTCACGCGAAACAAAGCGGATTCAACCAACCGCCCTTCTATAACATTGATTGATGATCATGCACCGACCGCCCTTATTGATCGCGTGGCGCTTCGCGACAAAGGCTCTGCGATTGAAGAAAGCGGAGTGATGAGCGAGAGCGTTATCAAAAATGATAATGCTACGACGCTGGGCATCGTGTCTTTAACAGCCGATCAAACCGGAAACGCTGAAATCTTGTTCCAACCCTCAGGGCTCGCCTTGTGGAACACAAGCCATATCGCCTTTCAAATCCGCAAGATTGCCCCGTCATTGACTCAGTCAAAATCATTGGGGTCAGTTGAGATCGATCTTCTCATGAAGAATGGCGACACGATTTCAATCAATGAAGCGGGCGCGCCTGACAGTACCTTTCTGCCGTCTAGCCAATGGAATATTGCCCCACTTTCTCCCGATGGCCAATGGCGTACCGAGACTTTGGCGACGGCTGATCTTGATTGGCCCGAGATGTATTTCGGTAAGCAGCTCCATCGCCGCCCACCTCTCCCGATTGGCGAAGTCCGCGCCCTTCGTATTGCGCTTTCTGATGCTTCGCCTGATACGCGTGTCGAAATCGCGGACCTCCGGGCTTTACGCGCCGATCCGAATGGCGAAGCCGACGACGGAAGCCATTTTGTTTTCGGCCGGATTACTGAAGATGGCAAAAAGGGAATGGCGGACATCAAGCTCAGAGCCGCCACCTTGCATCAGGGCACTCTGAAAGCCGTCACCGATCAGGATGGCTATTTCATGTTGCCCGCCATCGCCAAAGGCGAAGTCATTTCTATTCGCGCGCAAATCGATGGCCGCCTCTGTGCCCCCGAACGTGGACGCCGGATTGAGATTACAAAAAATGAAGCCGAGCTCGATATCCGCTTCGATCGCTGTCGCCAGATGGTCAGCTCGACAGAACTTCCGACTGATCTAACAGCCATCGAATAGGCTCTTCCTCGCGCCGAGAATTTGAGGCACGATCCGGTCAGGTTGTGCTGAGAATTTTTTCAGCAAGGGAAGTAACGATATGGTCATGATCGATACCGGCGAACGCGTTGCGGTGCTTGATCTCGGCAAGACCAATATAAAGGTTCTTGTCGCAACAAGCGACGGCGCGCCTGTCGAAACGCTTTCATTCCCCAATGCGCCCGATGCAACAGGCCCCTATCTCGCCATTAATCTTCCGCGCATTGAGGCATTGATAATTGATGCGCTTACAGACCTCGCTTCGCGTCACAATATTCGGGCCATCGTCGCAACCGCACATGGCTGTGGCGGTGTGCTTGTCGATGATCACGGTCCGGTTCTACCGGCGATGGATTATGAAGCGACACCACCGGCTTGGCTCGACGCGGCCTATCTTGAAATTGGCCCTTCCTATGACGAAGTCTTTTGCTCTCTCTCCGGCGGTGCGATGAGACCCGCACAGGGCTTGCTTTGGCAAGAACAAGAGTTTTCACCACAGTTCCAGCGCGCAAAATATTTTCTGCTCACGCCGCAATATTTCGCGTTCCGCTTAGGGGGGCGCCCCGTTACTGAAATTTCGTCACTCGCCGCGCAATGCCACCTATGGAATCCGCTGAAGAACGAATTCTCGAGCATCGTCAAACGTAAAAACTGGACACCACTTTTTCCTCCATTCGCGCGTGCGGGCGATGTTGTCGGCACGCTCTCACCGGACATTGCCAAACGCACAGGACTCGCGCTGGATGTTCAAATTCTCGCGGGCGCGCATGACAGCAATGCCAATCTTTATCGCTACAAAGCCGCAGGCATGGGGGACTATACAGTGCTCTCAACAGGCACATGGATGATCGGTTTTAACCGCGGCCGGCCGCTTGAAGATTTTCTTGAAGAGCGCGCGATGGTGGCCAATGTCGATGTTGATGGTGAACCTGTGGCCTCAACCCTTACCATGACAGGCCGCGAATATCAGATCCTCGCCGGGGACCCGCCGATCAGTGATGATCGCGCGTTCGACGTCGTTGCAAAACTCATCACCCAAGGTACAATACCGCTACCTTCTTTTGTTGGAGATCCCGGACCCGTTCCACATTCGGGCGGCAAAGGACATATTGTTGGCCCCTCACCTCAAACCCGAGAAGAGCGCGGCGCCCTCGCCTCACTCTATGCAGCCTATGTTGCTGATCTTTGTCTTGATGTTTTGGGTTCAACCACGCCCATCGTGATTGATGGTGGCTTTGCGACAAATGTGAGCTTTGCGAAAATTCTCGCCTGTCTACGCCCCGCGCAAGAACTCTATGTCAGCCAATCGAAAGACGGAACGGCACTCGGCGCGGGCTTGCTGTGGAACAGATTTAATCGCAGAGAGCCCGTAAACAGCGTTGTCCTTGATCGCATGGAAGCGAAAGCCGCACCGCTTTTAAAAGAGGCTGCACGAAATTGGAAAGCCCGCATTGAAGCGGCATAAGATTACTGCGATAAATCTCTTCATATTTCCTCGGAGCGCCCGCGATGTCCCAAGCTAAACTCAGAAAAGGCATTATTGAAACCTGCCTTGAAATGAATCGATCGGGCCTTAATCAAGGCACATCGGGCAATGTCTCTCATCGTATTGATGGCGGTATGCTCATTACGCCGACAAGCCTTCCCTATGCGCAAATGAAACCCGCCGACATCGTCGCCATGAATTTTGACGGCACTTATTCAGGCCGCCGTCTACCGTCATCCGAATGGCGTTTTCATCGTGATATTTTGAAAAACAGAACCGATGTAAACATCGTACTCCATACACATTCGGTCTATTGCACAACGCTCGCAACGCATGAACGTGGCATTCCGAGCTTTCACTATATGGTTGCGGTTGCTGGTGGCTCCGATATCCGTTGTTCGGATTATGCCCGTTTCGGCACGCAAGAATTATCAGATACGGCAATCAAAGCGCTTGAAGGCCGCACCGCCTGCCTCTTGGGCCATCACGGCTTAATCGTGTTAGCCGACACCTTTGAAAAAGCCTTGTGGCGCGCGCATGAAATTGAAACGCTCGCCAAAATGTATGTTCACGCGCTCGCCATTGGCGAGCCGCCGCGCTTAAGCGAAGCCGAGATGACGCAAGTCATCGAACAAATGCATCGCATGAGTTATGGCCAGACGCCTGATCTTGACTCCGCAGCAGACCGCCCGCGCCCTGTAAAGCCAAGCAAGAAAAAAACGGCCACAAAAACTCTGACCAAGAAAACAACAAAACGGACGAAGCTTAAAGCGCGGCCTCACAGATAAAGGTTTATCCCGCAACGGATTTTAATGCGGGATAAGCGCGCTCATAGGCCGCAAAGAGTGGCTTATACTCTTCGTGCTTTTTCATATCAGGCTCGATGCGGCGTGTGACTTTCACCATCACATTAGCCGCTTCCTCAATGGATGAATAATGACCAGCTGCGACAGCAGCAAGAATTGCCGAACCCAAGGCGGGCGCATCGGCAACTTCCGTCAGTGTCAACGGAATGCCTGATACGTCAGCATGAATCTGCATCCAGAGATCCGACTTTGTTGCCCCCCCGCAAATTCTGAATTCGCTGGGGTGATAGCCATTGGCGCGCATGGCCTTGAAGATGGCTTCAGAGCCGAAGGCTACACCTTCAATAATCGCGCGGAAGATATGCGCGCGACCATGCTTAAGGCTTAGACCCGTAATTGCGCCGCGTGAGAGCGCATCGGTATGGGGCGTGCGATTGCCTTGGAAATGTTCTTGAACGATCAATCCATCGGCACCGGGTGGCAGCGCTGCCGCCTCAGCATTCAGCGTTTCATAGCTCGCTGCTTCACCTAAGAGATTTTTATACCAGTTGATCACCGAGCCCGTTGAGGTCTGCCCGCCTTCGACAACATGCAAGCCTGGGATCAAAGCATCTTCATAAGTGCCCCAAATGCCTTTGCCATGAAATGGTTTGGGCGAAAGCCCGAGATGAAGATGCGACGATCCCGTAATGAAAGCGAGCGCGCCCGGCTTCACAACACCCAAACCGATCATCGCGATAAACGCATCAGGCCCACCCTGTGCAACAGGCGTTCCCACCATAAGCCCGCAATGCTCTGCCGCCTTCGCTGTTAACGGACCGATGACTTCACCGAGCTTTGTGATTTCTTGTGGCCATTTTTTTGCGAGCTCAGATATGCCCAGTTTCTCAACGAGCGAAACAGGAAAGCCCCCCGCACTCGCACGATAATGCCAACGCGGTGCGATATTGCCGATGGACGCCACCATGCGACCTGTCAGATGAAAATTGATATAGTCCTGATACTCGCAAATCGTTGTTGCTTTTTTGAAAATCTCCGGCTCATTGCGCGCGATCCAGAGCGCTTTTGGCACCATCCATTCTGCGGAAACCGGACCCTGTCCGTTTGAATTCACAACGAGCGCCGCATCACCTGTTTTCAAAACAAGGTCTGTCTCTTGTGACGAGCGCACATCCATCCAAATCAATGCGGGGCGAAGTGCATGGCCTTTATCGTCGAGTGCCACAACGGAACAACAGGTCGTATCTACAGACAGACCGACGACATCCTCTTTGCGCACACCCGCTTCGGCGAGAGCTTTGCGAACGCTTTGACCAAGACCGTTCCACCAATCTTGCGGATTCTGTTCAGCCCAAGCCGGATGCGGAAAATTTGTCTTGTAAGGCGTTGCGGCAAAGGCAATCGGGCGACCCGAAAGATCGAACACGCCGGCGCGGATTGATTCAGTTCCGCCATCAACTCCGATCACATAAGCCATGGGCAAACCTTCCCTTCCCGAAAAACCTCAAGGGCCAAAACTTGATCGAGAACAATGATTGCGTCAATCGCCGCCGAGGGTGTGACAAAAAGCCGGCTTTAGGTCTTTGAACCGCCATCCTTGCCGCCCTCGCCGCTTGTTTGCGCGGTCGGATTTTCGACAACAATCGAATGATGGGCGAGGCTTTCAGCGAAGCGGCTCAATAAAGTTGATTTCTGCCGCAGTGACAGCGTCTCAATCACTGAGCCCAAGATCTTCATTTTCTCGTCTGGGTCGAGCGCGGCAATGTCGGAAATACGCAGGACATTTGAGTCTACCGAAGGTTTTTGTTCAGCGGGAGCCGCTATTGATGCCGCAGGAACCACAACCAACGAAGGAGCGGCTACGGGCGCCGCGGCTGACGCCATCTGAGCCGCCTTTGCCTTCTCTTCCTCAACTTGCTCCGCAATCTGAGCCACCTGCTCATCCGACATACCGAAATCGGCCTGCATTTTTTTCAAATGGGCCTTTTCTTCTTCCGTAACAACGCCGTCTTTCAACACCTCACGAACTTGCTGCTCGTAAAGCGTCTCACGTCTTTGAACCTGCGTCGTATAGGCGGTTGCAACCACACCGGTCAGGATGGCAGCGAGCGCGATGGCGAGCACTTGCGTGATCACAACGAGATAAATGCCGAGATAGGTTTCGGGATCCACATTGCCCCACCCCGAAATAATTGTAATCATGAACCAGTGCATCGCCGCCGGAATCGAGGCAAACACGGCATGGCCATCATGTCCCTCAACGATGTAGATCAGGGACGAAAAGAGTAGGCAGCTAATCAGCAGGAGAAACATTGCCGATGAAAAAGAGTCTTTCTCGGCTTTAACCGCCGCGAACATATCCTCCATCGCGGTATTGTAGCGCGACAATTTGAAGATACGGAGAAGGCGGAACATGCGCAGCATGCGCAAATCCGCACCGGGCAAAATCAATTGGAGATAGAAAGGCACCGTACTGGCAAAATCAACAATACCAAATGGACTGAAGACATAATCCTTGCGGCCACGCCAGGCATTGCCTTTTACACCAATTTCATATTTCGCACCACCGGACCAAACACGCAAAACATATTCGATCGAAAAGACGATAACGCTAAAACTGTCAAAGAGATAAAACCATGACTCATATTCAACGTGCAATTCATGCAGTGACTCGAGAATGATTGATAACACGTTCAAGAGAACGAGAACGGCGATGAAGATTTCAACCGCCTTACTCAACGGGTTGTGAACTTCACCTTCCAAAGTCTCGAATACGGCCCTCTGAAGTCGGTGATAAAACCCAACAGATACTGGCGTAGAACTGACAACACTCGATTGACTCATAACTCTTAACCCGCGTTCTACGTCGGTGAAATTTCACGAACTTGTCTGTCGGTCAATCCGAACTGAGCCTTCAATTTATCAAGGCTCGCCTTCTCTTCATCCGACAGTGTGCCGTCTTCCATCGCTTTCTGAAGCTGCTGCGCATAGGCTGCCTTTTTACGGCTGAGCTGCGTCGCGAAGGCCGAGGCCACGATACCGGTCATGATCGCGGCCATACAGACGCCCAAGAATCCCGTGGCGATAGCGATGATTTCGCCCGCCATGGTCACCGGTTCGACATTGCCATAACCGGATGTGATTGTGACAATCGACCAATAAATCGCGTGTGGAATTGACTCAAAATATTTTGGTTGCTCGTGACCTTCAGCAAAATGCATGAGCGATGCGGAGATAACCGTAGCAATCAAGAGCAAAAAACCCGCTGAGCCGAACGCTCGTCTTTCCGAATAAACAGCCCCGAAAAGATCCTGGAGTGCTGTATTATACTTGCTCAGTTTCAAGATACGCAAAAGCCGAAGAACGCGCAGGATTCTTAAATCGAGCGTCGGCATAATGAAGTGGAAATAGAATGGCATTGTGGCGAAGAAATCGACAAGGCCAAACGGGGAGAAAATATAGCCGCGCCTTCCGCGCCAAGCGCCCCCTTCGGTCGGGCCATATTTCAATCCCAAAGTCCACACCCGCATTATATATTCGATCGTGAAGAAGAAGACGCTGATCACTTCGATGAAATGAAAATAGTCTTTATAGTCAGCATGAATTGCGGGTACCGAGTCGAGAATAACACAAGCACAGTTTACGATTACAACGCTGGAAATTATCAACTCAACATAATGCGACATCTTATGATGGGGTGATCCTTCGAGCACCTCCATCGCATAGAGCTGAAATTCTTGTCGTGTCATGTCGAAATAACCTACGGTATTGATCGATTATACGGATATGACGTTATCCGTTGTGTTCATTCGGATTAAGCCCGAACTAAAGCCCCTACTCACGCCCTCTGATCAAGGACCAAGCCTGCTTTTCAGCGTCACTCAGTAATCCCAAGCGATTGGCTTCCGTTTCGAACTGATCTTTATTGGTCAATTGTGCGAGTTGGCGGATCTGTCCAAGCAGATATTTGAAGTGCTCAACCGACATGACCGTATCTTTCGCAATCGCGTTGATACTCATGCCTTCGCGGGTGGCCAATTCCTCTTGCTCTTTCACAACAGTCTCGATGAGATGGTTAACTTCTTCGACCGTGAGGTGAAGACGACGAGCTTCTTCACGCAACACTTTCGCTTCACTCTCGTCAAGCTTTCCATCTTTAAGCATTTTATAGAGATTGTTGCGCAATTGCTCGCGCTCTTTGCGCAATTCGTCGCTGAAGGCCGAAGCCAACAAAGCCGCAGGAATTGCAAAGATACCGATCCCCATCAGCGCCATGATCACAGTGACCAAGCGACCCATGGTCGTCACTGGTGAGATATCGCCATAGCCCACAGAGGCAAGCGTGATCACCGCCCAATAAATCGAATTCGGAATATTGTCGAATTTATCAGGCTGCGCTTCATGCTCGAACAGATAGCCAAAGCTCGCGGTCATGATCACAAGCAGCATCATGATAAAGGCCGATGCGCTCAGAATTGGCCATTCACGCGCAATCACCTTTAAAAGAATTGCCGTCGCGTCGCTATTGCGGGTGAGCTTCAAGAGACGGGTAAGACGGAAGACTCGCAAAAAGCGCAAATCGATGAGGTGATGAAGGAACACCTCCAAGAAGAACGGCAAAATAGCGAGAAGATCGATCATGGTCGAAGGCGTCGTCGCCTGCTTTAATCGACCCGAAATCGCACCACTAAACTTCTTTTCTTCAACGCAGCTATAAAGGCGGATCACGTATTCAACCGTAAAGATCGCCACGGCGACCGAGTCAAATACCGAAAACTCGACATTCATTACATAATCAATGATCTGAACCGATTCCAAAATCGAAATCAGGACGGAGGTAACAACGAAGAAGCTGATGAAGACATCGAAATATTGCTGAAGATCGCCACCATAGCGGCTTGGAAAGACAAGCGCGTGCAAGCGTTGGCGGAATGTTCGATCCGCGTTCACTTCAACAAATTGGCGATAGGCCGGAATGATGACACGGAACAGTTTGAAAATCCGCAACAACCGGAGCAGTCGCAACACGCGAAGATCAATCGCAATAAAGGACTGCAGATAGAAAGGCGCAATTGCGATAATATCGATGAGAGCAAAGGGGCTCTTCACATAGGACAAACGCGGGAAGCGGCTTCCCTGAAACTCCGGATCCTCCACCGCGAGATAGAAGCGAACAATATATTCAATTGTAAAAACGATAACCGAAAAGATATCGAAATAGTGAAACCACAAATGATTAGGTTCATAAATCCGCGGCACACGCTCGAACAATAGCGCAAGAAGAT
>CAWUMH010000001.1:0-34617 GCA_963923565.1 uncultured Alphaproteobacteria bacterium | reverse complement strand
TCCAGAGACCGATGCCGAGGAGGAGCGAGTGCGGACGACCCTGCACCTTGCCCTTGTACTCGTCCTTCCAGAGCGAACCGTAAGACAATGTCTTGTATTCGATGTTGGTGAGGTCAGTACGCCATGAAATGGCTTCCGAACCCCAGGTGTGCGGAACGTGATACAGCTTGCCATCCCAACGCCAGAAGCCTTCTGAGATCTTGACCATCGACGGAAGAACGGTGTCGAGCGAGAGCTTCTTTTCATCGAACGGTTGAAGAACAGCGAGATCCTTGAATTGCGGAGCACGGTCATGCGTCGGCTGGCAAAGATCGAAGCCATCACCACCGGCAGCCTGGAGCTTGTTGATCTGCTCTTCGTTCTGCGAGAACGGCGTTGTCTTAACCTTGATGCCTGTCGCTTTTTCGAAATCCGGAATCACAGGATCGGGAAGCTCGTCATCCCAGTTCAAGAGACTCAACTCCCCCGAGGACGAGAGCGCATTGCTGACATACCACGGACCTACCGCGGCCGCCGCACCAGCTGCCACTGCGCCCTTCAAGAGCACGCGGCGTGTGAACGAGCCCGCCGCTTCGAGCGTCGCGACCGTCGAATTCAACTTTTTCTTGTCGACCATAAGGATACCCCTCTTTTATTTTGTCAGGTCCGCCCATCGGACCCCGACTCGGCTGCTGGCACGGTCAATGTTCCAGCCTCCGCATTCCCCCACATGACATCATGCGGAAAATTTCGGTCCAGTCCATCCATAAACTGTGGTCCAAGACAAATTCATGACAGTTTTGCGACCCGGCTCACGGACAGGGACTGCAATAGCGATGATGGATCGCATTGATTCGCGCCTCCAGCTCTTCCGTCATCGGTTTATTGATTGAAGCAATATTGATCTTGAGCTGCTCCATGGTCGTGGCCCCAATGAGCGTAGAGCCCAAAAACGGACGTGAATTGACAAAGGAGAGGGCTAATTCCTCTGGTTTCCAGCCAATTTCGCACGCTAAATCAACATAAGCGCGGATAGCCGGTTCGGCATTTGGTGTTTCGTATCGCTGACCGCGGTTGAATAAAGTCGAGCGTGCGCCCGCCGGACGGGCGCCGTCGAGGTATTTTCCGGTCAGATAGCCCTGAGCGAGGGGCGAAAAGGCCAAAAGACCGACCTGTTCCCGCATGGAAATCTCTGCGAGACCCGTCTCATAGGTGCGATTGAGGAGATTATAGGCGTTTTGAACCGTCTCGACGCGGGGTAGCCCATGTTTTTCGGCAAGATGGAGAAAACTCATTGTGCCCCAGGAGCTTTCATTCGAAAGCCCAATAAACCGGATTTTTCCTTGTTTAACAAAGCTTTGGAGCGTCTCGAGCGCTTCGAGCATCGAGTTTTCCGACCCTTCATAGGTCTTTGCCCTGAACATGGTCGGATTTGAACCCCAAGGCATCGGCCGGTCGGGCCAGTGGATCTGGTAGAGATCGATGCAATCGGTTTGTAGGCGCCGCAAACTGCCTTCAAGAGCCTCGATCATCTGCGGCTTCGTCACCTCGGGTGAAGATCCGTCTTTGCGTAGCCAAGTCATGCCGCCACGATCGCGCCCCGCAACCTTAGACGCCAAAATCACCTTGTCGCGGTTGCCACGTGCTTTGAACCAGTTCCCGATATAGGTCTCGGTAAGGCCTTGCGTTTCAGCCTTGGGCGGAATGGCATAGAGCTCGGCGGTGTCGAAGAAATTCACGCCCTGATCCAGCGCATAATCCATCTGCGCGAAGGCATCGGCTTCTGTATTCTGCTCGCCATAGGTCATCGTGCCGAGGCAAATTGTAGACACGGACAGGCCGGTGCGGCCGAGCGGGCGATATGTCATGGACATTAAGAGAAACTCCTGAAGCCTATAGCAATCCGATACGCTGTTTTGAGATCTATGACAGGGTCATGACCAGATACTAGCGCAGCGATGCCACAAATTCGTCGAGCTGGGGCAGAATTTGACGGGCAAGCTCTTCTACACCGGTCGCATTGGGATGAAGGCCGTCACTCAATAAGAGCTCCGCACGCCCTGCTACACCCGCAAGCATGAAGGGATAAAGCGGCGTAGAATAGGCCTTTGCCAAATCCGGATAGAGTGAATCAAACGCCTGCACATAGGCCGGACCGTAATTTGCGGGCGCGCGCATACCGAGCAAAAAGACAGGAATGCCTCGTGCCTTTAAGCGATCAAGAATAGCGGTCAAATTCGCGCGCGGGATTGCGGGATCGAGTCCGCGCAACATGTCATTCGCTCCAAGCGCGAGGATCACGCCCGAAACACCCTCGGGAATACTCCAATCAAGCCGCGCAAGGCCGTCTGCCGTCGTATCACCCGATACACCGGCATTCGTGATCGTCACATTGCGGCCTTTATCCTTGAGGAGTTTTTCGAGAACCGTCGGCAAAGCCTTGTCTTGCGGCAACAGATAACCCGCCGTGAGACTATCGCCGAATGCCACAAGCTGAAGTGGGCGTGAGTCGGCACGCGCAAATGAGGCAAAACTGAGCACGCCCAAAAGAGCCGCGACGATCAGTCCCGCACGAAGAGGCATAGCTAAAGAGGTTAAGGCACCATAAGTGACAGATGAATGTGTAAATGACATGGCGGCAGGATCGGCAGAATGACGAATGAGGTCAAGGCGGTTGAGGTTAAAGCGCTTCATATTGAATTAGGGCGCGATGCGTCACGCGTCCATGTTTTAAACGGCATTGACCTGTCCATCACGCAAGGGGAAGCTGTCGGCCTTGTTGGCCCGTCCGGTTCCGGCAAATCGACATTGCTCATGGCCATGGCCGGATTGGAGCAAGCGGGTTCCGGTCATATCATCATTGCCGGTCAAAATATTGAGGGGATGAGCGAAGACGAACTTGCACGCTTCCGTGGCCGTCACATCGGCATCGTGTTTCAATCTTTTCATCTCATTGAGACTATGACAGCGCTTGAAAATGTTGCCGTGCCGCTTGAACTCGCCGGTCACAGCGATCCTTACACACGCGCAAAGCGTGAGCTTGAAGCGGTCGGGCTAAAAGATCGTATTTCACATTATCCTTCAGAATTATCAGGTGGCGAACAACAGCGCGTGGCGATTGCGCGCGCGCTTGCGCCTGATCCCACTTTGCTTCTAGCGGACGAACCAACGGGCAATCTTGATGAGGCAAATGGCGCAACGATTGTCGATCTACTTTTCAACTTGCGCCAAGAACGGAATATGACTCTCATTCTTGTGACGCATGACTTACGTCTCGCAGCACGGTGCGATCGGACCATTCATCTCAATTCCGGTAAAATCGTTGCGAAGGACCGCTGA
This sequence comes from uncultured Alphaproteobacteria bacterium, assembly GCA_963923565.1. Classification (GTDB taxonomy): domain Bacteria; phylum Pseudomonadota; class Alphaproteobacteria; order Rhizobiales; family Beijerinckiaceae; genus CAIUPE01. The sequence continues at coordinate 31,299 of CAWUMH010000001.1, read as the reverse complement.
ACAATGACAGCGGCATCCATCAAATTTGCCTTTCGTAATTTACGACAGGGCCTATCGGGCTTCAGGATTTTTCTTGCCTGTATCGCGCTTGGCGTCACAGCCATTGTGGGCGTTGATTCACTCGCGCGCGCCTTGACCGACGGTCTTGCTTCTGAAGGGCGAACCTTGCTCGGCGCGGATCTTGTCGTTTCGCGTATGCATCGCCCTGCCGACGCGTCCGAAAGAGCGTTGATAAACTCGAAAGGGCGAACGACCGAAATCATCAGTCTTCGCGGTATGGCTCGTACCACAAAAGCCGCCGCACTCGTTGATCTCAAAGTTGTTGATCAAACCTATCCACTTCTCGCGCCGCCTGTTTTTGATCCCGCGCTGCCTCTGGCATCAATAACGGATGAAAAAGACGGCATCTTTGGTATTGCTGCCGATGCGGCTTTGTTTGCGCGTCTCGGTGTTAAGACGGGAGATAAAGTGGCGCTTGGTGACGCGACTGTTGAACTCCGTGCCGTGCTTGTAAATGAGCCCGATCGGATTGGTGCCGGACTGACACTCGGCCCCCGCGTCATCATGAGCCGCGCGGCTTTTGAAAAAACGGGATTGCTGAAGCCCGAAAGTTTGATCCGCTACTCTTATCGCCTGCTCCTTGATGATCCACGCGACGATCGCCTTGCTGAGATTGATGCCGCATTGACGCCTGCCTTATCGGAGGCGGGCTTTGAATTGCGCGGACGCAAGAATGTCTCACCGCAACTCACGCGGAACATTGAACGGTTTTCGCAATATCTTGGACTGATCGGTTTAACCGCGTTGATCATTGGCGGATTAGGCGTGGCCAATGCCGTGATAGCCTATCTTGATCGGCGTCGCAAAACCATGGCGATTTTCAAAGCGATCGGCGCAAGCGGATCAACAATTTTTCAAATCGCCTTTTTAGAAATTATGGCGCTTGCGGCTTTGGGCACGAGTATCGGTTTGATCCTTGGCGCATCGCTGCCTTATCTTGTCTCGCTCTTGGCCTCAACTCTTTTGCCGTTTCCTATCGCGCCTCATCTCTATCCGGATAGGCTCGCGCTTGGGGCCTTATACGGCTTGCTGACTGCTGCAACATTTGCTCTGCCCATTCTGGGGCGCGCGCATGACCTTCCGGTCGCTATCCTCTTCCGCGACGATCTCGCCAATGAACAGGCAAAGATAAAACGCCGCTATCAAGTGATGACAGCAATGGTCGGACTCGCTCTGGTGGGCATTGTCATTCTGGCCGCGCGTGAAAAGCTGATTACCGTCTTCGTGTTGCTGGGTATGGCTGCGGCTTTCTTCTTGCTTCGAGGTGTCGCTTTTTTGATCATGCGCTGGGCACGGCAAGCGCCGCATCCGCAGCGCACTGAATTGCGTTTGGCGTTGGGAAATATCTATCGCCGCGGAACAATCACGCCCGCTTTGACTTTGGCGCTTGGCCTTGGCGTTACTTTGCTTGTGGCGATTAGCGCCACGCAAAATAATCTCGTTCAGCTTGTATCATCAGGTCTGCCCGATAAAGCACCAAGCTTTTTCTTTGTCGATATACCCGCGCGCGATCTCCCAGCTTTCGATGAATTTATGAAACTGAAGCAACCAGAGACACGCGTGTCGCATGTGCCGATGGTGAGAGGTCGGATCACAGAAGTAAAATCTATCCGCGCAGAAGCCGTAAATGCCGAAGAGAATGCCCGTTGGGTTCTTGATGGTGATCGCGGGATTACATTTTCATCGACTGTGCCAGAAGGTTCACGCATCGTGAGTGGAGAATGGTGGTCGGAAACCTATGACGGCCCTCCCCTCGTTTCGCTGGAAGCCGATATTGCGAAAGGTCTTAATCTTACAATTGGCGATATGATTACCGTCAATATTTTGGGACGATCAATTCAAGCGAAGATCGCCAATCTACGCCGCGTCGATTGGCAATCTCTGGGCATTAATTTCGTTCTGGTGTTTTCACCCAATACGTTCAAAGGCGCGCCTGTTAGTTATCTCGCGACATTGACGGACGAAAGCGGCTCACAAAATGTGGAACGTGAAGCGCAATTGCTTGTCGACACGGCTCAAGCTTTTCCGGCGGTTTCCGCGATTCGCGTGCGTGAAGCACTCGAATCTGTGCGAACCATGATCGACCAATTAGCGGTGGCCATTCGAGGTGTCGCGGGAATTACAATTCTGGCTAGTATATTAGTTCTTGCCGGCGCGGTCGGTGCGAGCCAAAGACGGCGCATTCGCGATGCCGTTATTTTGAAAACGCTCGGCGCGAGCCGTTTTCGTCTTCTCACGGCTTTTTTGGCTGAATTTGCCATGATCAGTCTTGCAGCGAGCTTTTTTGGATTGATTGCGGGCCTTTTTGCAGCATGGGCGATTGTTGCTTTTGCCTTCCGGACTGCATTTACATGGCCAATAGGCGATCCGTTCGCGACAGCGGCGCTCGCTGTGGTCTTCGCCATCGGTCTCGGACTTATTGGTACATGGCGTGTGCTTGATGAAAAGCCGGCGCGGCATTTACGCGCGCCGTAACACGCCCTTGTTTTTGCCAAAATTAACCGCATATTATTAGCGTGTCGCAGTTAATGTGCTGCGAACTACAGACCGAAAGAGGGAAATACAATGGTAAATTACGATCGCAACGCCTCCGCTTGGACTACAGGCGCCGCGCGAGTCGGCGCTGCGGAGTATGACCTTGGTCTCCGGTCCTACATGCTGGGGATCTATAACTACATGACGCTCGCGCTCGGCATTTCAGCGCTTGTGGCTTGGGGCACTTATATCTCTGGTGTCACAGCGAGCCTTCTCACGTCACCGCTCGCCTTTGTGGTGATGCTTGCACCGCTGGGCTTCGTACTGTTCATGTCATTCCGTTTCGAGAAGATGACCTACTCATCTCTCATGGGCACCTTCCTCGCTTATTCAGCGGTGATGGGTTTGTCGCTCTCGACAATCTTCGTTGCCTATAAAGTGGGTAGCGTCGTTCAAGTCTTTGCGATTACCGCAGCCGCGTTTGGTGCGCTCTCGCTTTATGGCTACACAACGCGCCGCAGTCTCTCAGCCATCGGCTCGTTCTTGGTCATGGGCTTGTTCGGCATTGTCATCGCAATGCTCGTCAACATTTTCTTGCAGAGCTCGGCTCTTCAATTCGGCCTCAATGTGCTCGGCTTGTTAATCTTTGCAGGCCTCACTGCTTGGGATACACAACGGTTGAAAGACGAATATGATTATGTTGCCGGTGATCGTGAGCTCATGGGCAAAGCTTCGGTGATGGGTGCGCTGACACTCTATCTCGACTTTGTGAACATGTTCCAGTTCCTGCTCGCTCTGTTCGGCCAGCGGAACAACAATAACTAATCGAGATCAAATCGAAATGATGAAAAGCCCCGGTTCGCCGGGGCTTTTTTATTGTCTCTCGTCAATCATTAAACAGAGACAAGGGATACCGGCTTTTCAAGAACGCGTAACACACGATCAAGCTCATGGCCGCGTTTCAAGATCTGTCCTGCTGCTGTGATCACCGCATAGGCCCCCTGCCGGCGCGCCAGTTTCGGATTTTTCTCGATACGATAAAGCGGATACTCAGTTGAACGCCGGAACACGGAAAACACCGCGCGGTCTTTCATGAAATCAATTGCATAATCACGCCACTCACCGGCGGCGACCATACGACCATAGATACCGAGTAAGGTCGTGAGTTCTTTACGATCAAAAACAACGCGCGCGGGATCGGCTGTTACCACGCCAGAGGGCCAAGGAAGAATGGATGATTGTGCGGGGCTGCTCTCGCCGTCCAATGGTCAGATCTCCCTTTGCGCCCTGAGACCCATCATCGGCAGATTTGCGCGCGGCTTCAAGCCAAAAAGAAAATTATAGCGAGGACAAAAAATCAAGATTCTGCCGCAATCTGGTCTTTTGAGCGCCAAACTGCTCGATCATCTTCGCTTTCGACGCCGGGGTTGGATTGGTTCTGACCGGACTGCCCCCCAGCCTCTCGGAACGAGGTGCAATCCCACTCCGGCTCGTCCCTGACTGTTTTCCTGACTTTAAGGGGCCGTTTTCCGGCCCCTTTTTTCTTGCGTGGGTGTCAGTTGGTCAACCCAACGTCTTGCAGTGCCGCTGCCTGCCGCGCGGCGACCTCATCGCTTGAAAATGACTCGATGGCTTCATTGAAAAGGCGATAGAAATTCAATTCAGCATCGAGATGCAAAAACACGCCGCCCAATCCGATTGCGGCGCGATCCATGAAAACAAATTCACGCGGTATCGTAACCGGGCCTTTTTCTTTTAACGCCTTGTGTACAGCAAAGGCTTCTTTGCGACCATAATCGCCCGGCTTTAATCCATCTGCCACTGTCCGTGTGCGATCATCGAGAAGCGGGCCATAAATAAAACGCGCCCAAAGATTAAGAATATCAATCAGCTCCGCATTGAGACCACGGAAACCCCATGTCTCATAGGCGTGAACAATCCGATCATGATCATCTTCCAAAAGACCACGATAGAGATCAACAACGCCCCCAACAAAGCGGGCAGGGAAAATTCGAATACAGCCATAATCAAGAAGGTTTATGCCTGCCGCCTCACTGTCCTTCTCGAACACGGTGTAATTGCCGAGATGGGGATCGCCATGAATAACACCAAAGCGGCTGAAGGGATGCCACCAAGCACGAAACATCGCTGTTGCGAGATGATTTCTGATCGAGCGATCCGCATTTTTATAATCAAGAATCTTTTGACCTTCGAGCCACTCCATGGTGAGGAGCCGCGCCGTTGAGAGGTTTGAACGAATTTTCGGAACACGAACAAGATCCTCATTCGCCAATATGTTTTGATAAAGCACTGCATGTTTCGCTTCACGGCGATAATCGAGTTCTTCACGAATGCGCGCAGCGATTTCCTTTGCGATTTCTTTCGTGTCAACCGCCGGATCAAATTGCCGATGCAGTGAGAATAAAATATTCAGTTGCGAAAGATCAGCCTCTACCGCGGAGGCCATATCCGGATATTGTAATTTGACGGCAAGGTTTTGTCCGTCATGATCCGTTGCACGATGCACTTGTCCGAGCGACGCCGCCGCAGTCGGATGAAGATCGAAGCTTTCGAAATGCCTACGCCACTCAGGACCCAATTCGGCAATCATGCGGCGCTTCACAAAGGCCGCACCCATAGGCGGTGCATGGCTCTGAAGGGAAGCTAGTTGCGTGGCATAGTCAGCAGGCAGCGCATCAGGAATAGTTGCGAGCAATTGGGCAACTTTCATGAGCGGGCCCTTCAATCCCCCGAGAGCGGACGTAAGCGCTGCGGCGTTACGGTCATCAACGCCCTCGAGACGGAGTAAGCGACCGCCAATGATCCGCGCGGCAACGCCGCCAACATTGGTTGCCACACGCGCATAGCGCAAAGCACGACCAGACGCGCGATTCCGTTCAGGATCAAATTCACTCATGATACTTATCCGGCTGTTACGCTTCTTGATACGTTACAGCCGCGAGGGCAGATCGGTCAGTCCATCGTTTCGAGTTCGGCAATCATTCGTTCAATGAGCGACAATCCGACCTGCCAGAAGGCCGGATCACGTGCATCAAGCCCGAAAGGTTGAAGAAGTTCGGAGTGATGTTTCGTGCCGCCAGCGGCCAACATGGCAAGATAACGTTCGGCAAAGCCTTCCGCCGCATTCTCATAGACAGCATAAAGCGAATTCACGAGGCAATCGCCAAAGGCATAGGCATAAACATAGAAGGGCGAATGGATGAAGTGCGGAATATAAGTCCAGAACGTCTCATAGCCTTCGCCCAAGCGGATCGACGGTCCGAGGCTTTCGCTCTGCACTTTAAGCCAGATCTCACCGATCTGATCAGCTGTGATCTCACCACCTTTGCGTGCTTGATGAATTTCGCGTTCGAAGGTGTAAAACGCAATTTGCCGCACAACAGTGTTGATCATATCCTCGACTTTTGCCGCGAGCATGGCTTTGCGCTGCTTTTGATCCTTGGTGTTATCAAGGAGACGGCGGAAGGTGAGCATCTCACCAAAGACAGATGCGGTTTCAGCGAGCGTCAAAGGCGTTGGCGCCATTAAGGCCCCATTTGCTGCCGCAAGGACTTGATGAACGCCATGGCCCAATTCATGCGCGAGCGTCATCACATCACGAGGTTTACCGAGATAATTGACAAGCACATAGGGATGCGCGGACGGAACAGTTGGATGCGCAAAAGCACCGGGCGCTTTGCCCGGGCGAACGGGCGCATCAATCCATTGCTTATCAAAAAAATCATTCGCAATGGTTGCCATGCGTGGTGAAAAATCGCGATAGGCTTCGAGAACCATCGAGCGCGCTTCTGTCCAAGGAATCGTTTTTTGATCCACTTTCGGAAGCGGCGCGTTACGATCCCAATGATCAAGCTGTGTTTTGCCGAACCATTTTGCTTTAAGCGCATAATAGCGATGCGAAAGACGCGGATAGGCCGCACGCACCGCACTCACCAAAGCCTCAACAACTTCACGTTCGACGCGATTGGAAAGATGGCGGCTATCGGCAATATCGTCAAAGCCACGCCAGCGATCGGAGATATCCTTATCTTTCGCAAGCGTATTTGTGATCAGTGAAAAGGTCCGAAGATTGGCACGAAATGTCTTCGCCAGGGAATCCGATGCCCGTTTGCGGACGGCGTCATCGGGATCTTGAAATTTATTCAAGATCGGTTCGAGCGTAAGCTCCTCACCATCGAACTCAAAGCGCAACGCCGCCATCGTCTCGTCAAAGAGACGGTTCCAAGCGTTGGCGCCGGTTACTGACTTTTCAAGAAAGATTTGCTCAAGCTGGTCATCAAGCTGATGCGGCTTTTCGAGTCTGATATCTTTCAACCAAGGCGCATAATGCGATAGTGGCGCTTGAGAAGCGACCTTATCAAGCGCTGCATCATCCAATCGATTAAGTTCAAGCGTAAAAAACAATAGCTCTGTGCTCAGTGTCGTCGCGCGATCCTGTGTATCGCCATAAAACTTCGCTCTGACAGGATCAGTTGTATCGCCAGAATAGACGAGACCGGCATAAGACAAGATGCGGCCCAAACGATCGTCAATCGCTTCATAGGCAGCAATGGCTTTATGCAAGGATGCAGCAGCATGATCGCCTTTAAGCAGGGTTTCGAGTTTACCACGATAGAGCGATGAAAACGCTTTGGCCTCACTCTCGACCCACTCAAAATCCGCCTTCAATTCAGCTGACTCGAGACTTGGGTATAGATCGGTAAGATTCCACTCGGGTAAAATTCCGAGTGCTTCGGCTTCTGCGGCCGCCGAACCTGCTGCTGCCGCGTGGTGAATGTCCCGTCGAAGCGAAATGAGCGCGCGCATCATTTGTCCATCTTTTGTTAAGAATTTGATATATCGCTCTGTTCTTACAAAGAGCGCTTTATCCAATCAATAAAAAAGCCGCCCATAGCATGCGGCATTAAAGCGGCCTTTACCAAAGACAGTGAAAATCGAGCCGAATCAGAAATTCATTTGAGTGCCCTTTGGTATGAAGCGTAAAATTTTGATCGTCGAAGATGACCCGGTGCACCGGACGCATCTTGGACGACTGGTCGACCGAATGGGCCATGAACCGGTTCTCGTTGCTTCAGGCGAAGACGCCCTCGGCATGATCATGCACCATCGCGACCCATCCCTTGCTGCCATTCTGCTCGATCTCGTCATGCCGGACCTCGACGGCATGGCCGTGATCACCAGACTCCGCGCGACAGGCTATCGCATCCCGATATTGGTTCTTGTGAAGCCGACGGCGCTTGATTCGGCGCTAACAGCTATTGCGGCTGGTGCGCAGGACTTCTCATTAATCCCCGCCAGTTTCGAACGTATTGCGGTATCACTCAAGAATATGCTCTCGCCATCCGGAATGCCCCTTAGCGGCGCTATGGCGAGCGAGCTGCCCCGTACGCCCATCACTTTTTCGAGCTTTGATCATGAACCGCGCGTCGTCATGGCGTCCCGCGAGCCAAACCGCTTTCACAAAATCGAACCAGCACCCGCAAGCGTCTCCCTTCTTGATCAAACGGGTCGCTTACGCTCGCTCGCTGCGATTGAGAGAGACGTCATCGCCTTCGCACTACGGTGGAAGCCCGACTCGGTGTCCTCACTCGCTCGGCTACTCGGTATCAGTCGTTCCACGCTCTATCGGCGGGTCGACGAGATCAATCAAGCTGACCAAACCATCAAACCGCCCGCTTATGGGGATGCCGCATGAACCGTCTTGCATCGACTCTGCTTCTTTTAATGAGCGCATCCTTACTCATGGGTGCAAACCAGACTTCTTATGCAGACGAACCTACACCCGCGTCGATCAGCGAAGCCATCAAGCAAGACACCATCCCGGTCAGCCGCATTGCTGAAGAGATTGGTCGAATCCGGACGTCAGGCTCTTTACCAGCGGTCATGTTGAAATGGCCAAAAGCAGAGCGGGAAAATTTTCTGAACTTCTATGCCGCGCGTAACGATCTCCCGCTTTGGTTTGGCAGCGAAGCTTTAAATGAGCGGCGCGATAGTCTGCAACGTCGTCTATCAAGTGCTGATGATGACGGCATGAATGCCGAAGATTATCCTGCGCCTTTTATTACAGCGTCAGAAACTGATCCTCGCAAGATCGCCGAAGCAGACTTGATCTTATCGGCGAGCGCTGTGTCCTTTGCGCGCGATGCGCGCGGTGCGCGGATCGATACGATCCGTCTTTCCAAACTCATCACACCGAAATTGATGCTTCCCCGCCCAACAATGGTTTTGTCTGATCTCATGGGCGCTGATCATGTCGGCGATCGGCTTCAAGCCTATCAACCGCGGCATAAAGCCTATCAGCAGCTTAAAGCCCGATTGATGGAGTTACGGGAAACGACGGGTAGCCTCAGCGATGCAGAGCCTGTGATCAAAACCACGGGCCCAAAAGCGCGGACAACAACAGCAATGGTGAGCATGACGGCACCAAGTGCTTTTGATCTCATCGCTAATATGGAGCGCTGGCGTTGGGTTCCCGCAGAATTGGGCGCGGACCATATCTTCGTTAATCTACCAGAATTCAACTTGAAGCTGATCCGCCATGGCGAAGTTGTGCATACAACACGCACAGTTGTTGGAAAGCCTGATACAGCGACGCCGATTTTTTCAGCGGCGATTAACTCTGTAATCGTCAATCCGAGTTGGCATGTCCCTGAGTCAATTATCCGCAATGAGTTTCTTCCCAAAATGGCAGAGGATCCAACTTACGCCGAGAAGTCGGGATATGAAGTCACACAAATTGGTGAGAACATCGCCATTCGGCAGCCACCTGGCGAACGCAACGCGCTCGGCCTGATCAAATTCAATTTACCGAATGATCATGCGGTTTATCTGCATGACACACCCATGCGGAAATTATTTGCGAATGTTGACCGCGCCTATTCCCATGGCTGCGTCCGCGTTGAAAATCCATTCTCTCTCGCCGCCGCCGTTCTTCAAGATTCGAAATATTCCGAAGACAATCTCAAAGCCTTTATCGGGCGTGATGAGCGCCTGATCAAGCTTAATGAACCACTTCCCGTTCATCTTGCTTATTTCACCGTCATTACTGGTGATGATGGGCAACTTCGTCGATTGGGCGATATTTACGGCTATGATGGCCTTGTCCTGACAGCTTTGAAACTCGACCAACGTCGGAATTACGCCGCTCTGAAATAAGAGCCTCTTCATGAACATCATCGATTTCGGGTGGTTCTTCGCCCAGTGAGCCGGTAGAATTGGCGTGATCGGAGTTGCTGATCGGCCATCGGAACCCTCATGCAAAAGACATCTATCGGTCCCTTTGAATGGGCACTGCTCATTGGTCTCTCGATCATTTGGGGGGGCTCCTATCTCTTCATGAAGGTTGCTGTTTTATCAGTTCCAGTGTTCACGATTGTCTTTTCGCGTGTCGTTCTCGGTGCACTGGTTCTCGCACTCGTTATATTCGCTCTTCGTACGCCCTTTCCTAAGGGACTTAAAACATGGATCGCTTTTCTTGGAATGGGCATCATCAACAATGTCATTCCGATGAGTCTGATTGTTTATGGCACAAGTAAGATCGATGCAGGTCTTGCCTCTATCATCAATGCGATGACCCCCCTTTTTGCCATTATCATCGCGCATTTTGCGACGCAGGATGAACGATTAACCGCCAATCGCGTGTTGGGCATTGTCCTAGGCCTTCTTGGTGTCATCGTTCTGATTGGGCCGGGTTTAATACTCGGTTCAACAATCAATCTCTGGGGCGAGCTCGCTTGTCTTGCGGCAACATTATCTTATGCGTCGGCAAGTATTTTCGGGCGTCGCTTTGCGCGCATGAATTTGAAGCCGATGCAAATCGCTTTCGGACAGACACTTTCTGCGTCGTTTGTTCTCTTTCCCATATCCTGGGTCATCGATCAGCCCTGGACACTCGCGATGCCACCGCTTGATGCGATCTTAAGCATTGCTGCTCTTGGTGTTCTTTGCACGGCCATCGGCTATCTGATGTATTTCCGCGTGCTGAATAACTCCGGCGCTGTTGCGGTGGCGCTTGTAACGCTTCTCATTCCGCCGAGCGCGCTCATTCTCGGAATTTTTGTTCTCGGTGAATCTCTTTCACTCAGCGATCTCGCTGGTATGGGATTGATCGGCCTCGGATTGACCATCGTCAATTTCAAATTTGGATTATTTCAAACAATCAAAGACCGGAAGAGCGCGACGACATCTTGATAAACCGCTCTTTTAAAGGGGATCACAAGCGAGGGAAGATCCTCGAGTGGGGCCCAGCGCCAATCTTGAAATTCCGGCTTATGGCCGCCGGGGGGCGCGAGAATATTGATCTCGCTATCTTTCCCTTCGAACCGGAACGCGAACCATTTCTGTGTCTGGCCGCGATATTTTCCCTTCCATGCCGCTTTCGCAACATCGGGCGGAAGATCGTAAGTCAACCAATGCGGCGCTTCTGCGATGAGTGACACACTCGTTACACCTGTCTCTTCGGCCAATTCGCGCAAGGCTGCGGGATGGGGATCTTCACCCTTATCGATACCGCCCTGCGGCATCTGCCAAGAATGTTGGCCATCGACATGTTCGGGGCCCGCTTCTGCGCGGCGCTGACCGACAAAGATCAAACCCTTCGGATTGACGAGCATAATGCCGACATTCCGTCGATAGGGAAGATCCTCATAACGCATAATCACGACCTTGCCTGCAACAATACCGCACTTGCGGGAACGAGGCGAACGCCCTGAGCGGCCAAGCCCTCGCTCCACTTCTTAAGGCGCTCTATCGCAAGAGGTGTGATGACCGCAACCCCTATTGCGGAGCCTTTGCGCTTGGCTTCCGCAGTTAACTGATCAAGTGCACCGTCGATCTGCACAGCAGGCGTATCCCGCATAATCGAAACATCGATGGTCACTTGATCACCTTGGGGCGAATAGGCCGAAGTCTCATTATGTGAAGCGGTAATCAGTCCGAGGCCGCGTGTTTCCGCTTGTTTGCCAAGCAGGTCTTTGAGATCGGCGGAGATCACAAAGTCTGAACCGGAAACCGCGAGTAGCCCCGCATAGCCTGCGACCCTGGCCATCGACCATTTTAAGCGGGAATGGTTCTCAGCGTCAGGAGCAGCCGGTATCAAGGCTTTGGGACCCGCATCCTCAGAATTCTGATCGCGCGCCATGATAGGAATATCAAGAAACACCTCATGGCCTTCCTCACGGATCTCATCAACCTGTCGATCGATTTCGCGCGCATAGGGCGAGAGAGCAAAAGACATTTCGCCGGGTAATCTTAAGGACGCTTCCAATGTTACCAATTGTCCGATACCGGCGCCTCGAAGAATGAGAGAAACGCTAGGCGTTTTTGCAGCAGTACTCGCCTGCGGAGGCATGGGGCGCGCATAGACATTAAGAGGAGTTGCGCCATCTTCGGCGCGAATTGGTAAGACGCCATCGGGAATGATTTCGATGAGACGCGGATCGGGCGCGGGCGCCAATCCATGACTGGTCAATGTCCGACGTGCCGTAGCGGTAATTAGTGGATCTTGTGGCCATTCAATTGGTACCGTGACCGTTGGCAAGGGTGGCACACGAAACCATCCGCTATGCCAGGCCAAAGCAAATGCGATGATCGAAAGCGCAAATGAGCCCGCAATCATGAGTCCGAAAAAAATTCGATGCGATGAGCGACCTGACGATACGAGCTCTGCACGCGACAATGATGAGGGCAAGTCTGCCGTGTCTGATATCGACATAGAAACAGTCTCTTCTCAAAAAAGAATGCGAGACTGTCGAAGATCGTTGAAAAGGGAAAATATCCCGTTAATTCAAATTTGAAAATTTAAGGGAGCGGTGATTAAAAAATCAACCGCTCCCTCAATATCAATTCGCAGGCGCGGGATCCTTTGACGCACCGGCAACATCACCAGGTTTCAATCCGCGCAAGAGATCAAGCGCATATTGCAACTGTTTGTCGAGCTTCGGATCAGTCGGAACATAGGCCGATGAGCCGCCTTGCTCATTCGCACCATTTTTCAAATGGCCCTTGAGAGCGGCTTCGCCTTTGGTTTCGTCCTTGCCTTTAATTTCATCCGGCACATCTTGCAGAACCTGAATATCAGGATCGATGCCCTTGGCTTGGATCGAGCGACCGGACGGTGTGTAATAACGCGCTGTTGTCAAACGCAACGCACCATTGGGTCCCAAGGGGATTATGGTTTGCACCGAGCCTTTGCCAAAGGACCGCGTACCAATGATCGTTGCCCGCTTATGATCCTGCAACGCGCCCGCCACAATCTCTGACGCGGAAGCCGAGCCGCCATTGATCAACACGATCACAGGCTTCCCACCCGTCAAATCACCTGAGCGCGCGACATAGCGTTGTGCATCATCAGGATTGCGGCCGCGTGTTGAAACAATTTCACCACGTTCCAAAAACGCATCGGAAACAGCAATGGCTTGATCAAGAAGACCGCCCGGATCATTGCGAAGATCAACAATGTACCCTTTGAGTTTGTCAGCCGGAATGGTTTTGATGGCTTGATCAATCGCATTCTTTAACCCGTCTGATGTCTTCTCGGTAAATTGCGTGATGCGGATATAGCCGACATCATTTTCGATCCGTGATTTGACCGACGAGATTTTGATAATCTCGCGTTTGAGGCTGACTTCAAATGAATCAGTGCCTTTGCGGCTGATGCGCAAATTGACAGAGCTGTTTACTGGACCGCGCATACGGTCAACCGCTTGGTTGAGTGTAAGCCCTTGAACAGAATCGCCATCAATTTCGACAATGAAATCACCGGCGCGAAGACCGACACGTGATGCTGGCGTGTCATCGATCGGGGTTACGACTTTGACGAAGCCCTCTTCTTGCGTGACTTCGATGCCTAAGCCGCCAAACTCACCTTTAGTTTGGACTTGCATATCCTTGAAGCTTTTCGGATCCATATAGCTCGAATGCGGATCCAATCCGGACAACATGCCGGAGATCGCTGACTCAATCAGCTTCGCGTCTTCAGGCTTTTCAACATAATCGGTACGGATCTTTTCAAAGACATCGCCAAACAGATTAAGCTGGCGATAGGTCTCGGAACTGGCCGCTACAGCGCCGATCGTTCCAACCGAACCGCCTTGCAAGGCAAAGGCAACCAGTCCGCCACCGAAAACAGCACCCGTGAGCAAATAGGCCAATTTACGCATCATCCGCGACCTTTCCCTACCGCTACAGAGGACCACCAAGGTGTCGGATCGACCGGTGTCCCTTCTTTGCGGAATTCTACATAAAGCACAGGCTGAGCCAGATTAGCACCGCCCTGCGCCTGAGCGTCCTTCGACGGATCGCCCATAACCGCGACGGGCTCGCCCGCAAGAACGAATTGACCGAGACTTACGCTGATCCTGTCCATGCCTGCAAGCAAGATGTAATAGCCGCCGCCCATATTGAGAATCAAAAGTTGCCCATAGGTCCTGAAAGGGCCGGCAAAAGCGACCCACCCATCGGAGGGCGCGGAAACCAGAGCGCCGGGTCGGGTCTCAAAGGTCACACCGCGGGTTAATCCGCCGACCGGATCGCGCGCGTTGAAGCCCCGAATCATCATGCCGCTCACGGGCAGTGGCAGGAGGCCCTTTAATTCACCAAAACCGACTTTGGGCGCTTGACGCGCGGGATCGCGAAACGCGAGCGCGGCCATGCGATTGCGGGCATCACGCGCGGCAGGATCATTCGCGGCTTTTACTTCTTCGTCGGCCCTAACGGCGGCCGTCTTGGCATCACGCGCGGCGCGCGAAACACTATCAACTTCGGTTTCAAGACGACCAATCAAATCCTTGAGTGTCTGACTCTTAGAAGCAAGCGCCTCTGCTTTCTTGGCCTGTTCTTCGACGCGACTTTCGGCGCCCGAGATTTCGCGCTGCCGTGCTTCGACCAAGAGAGCGATGTCTTGCCTGTCACGAACAAGACTTTGCACATCGCGCGCGAGCCCGTCCCGCTCGGCCGCGGCCGAAGATCGAATTCTCTCAATCGCAGCGAGATCTTCCGCCAATTTATCCGTCTCGGCTTTGAGATCCGGAACAACGGAACCCAAGAGGATGGCACTTCGAACCGTATCGAGAACATGATCAGGATCGGCGATAAGTATCGGCGGCGGCATCGTTCCCACACGCTGAAGGGCAGCGAGAATATCAGTCGCAACCGCTTTGCGGCCTTCAAGCGACGCGCGGGCTTTAGCCTCAGAGTCTGACAATGTGACCAGGCGCTCTTCCACGGCGCCGATGCGCAATTCGGTTGCGCGAATACGATCAGTTGTTTCAATTAATCGTTGATTGAGACGCGCGCGATCATTGCGCAACGTTTCAATTTCAGCTTGCAGACGAGAACGCTCTTCCGAGCCACTTTGAAGTAATTGTTCGGTTTGTTGCAATTCAAGCTGACGTGTTGTTTTTTCAATCGCTGTATCGGAGGCAATGGCCAACGATGCGCACAAAGCGATAAGGGCTAAACTACAAAGAGCCCGATTGAACCCAACAAAAAAACTGTCACTGCGCATGATCGCACGATGTTCCGTCATGCTCGATGATAGGGATGACCGCTCATCAAGGTCATTGACCGATAAAGTTGTTCGGCAAGAATAATACGAGCCAATTGATGCGGCAATGTCACGGCCCCGAAGGCAATGACTGATTGTGCATCTTTTACGAGAGCTGGATCAATGCCATCAGCGCCCCCGATGACAAAAGACAAAGACCGCGTACCGGAATCACGAAGGGTTTCAATTTTCTTGGTCATGCCTTCGCTATCGATGGACTGACCTTTTGAATCGAGCGCGATGAAGGTTGTATCGGAAAGGCGTTGCCGGATCATCTGCGCTTCTTCGCTTTTGCGATCTTGCGGGCGACCCGCACGGCTTTCGGAAAACTCGACGACGTCAAAACCCGTTACAGCCAAGCTTCGACCCATATCCCGCGCCCGGGTCACATAACGGCTAACAAGCTCACGCTCAGGACCGTCTTTAAGGCGCCCAACTGCCAAAATTTCGATTTTCACGACACCATCATCAAGACGCGGAGCGTTCGACCGGGCGATCCGATCCCCACATTTTCTCGAGATTATAGAAGCTGCGGACTTCTGGCCGGAAAATATGGACGATGACATCGCCGGCATCGATGAGGACCCAATCGCAATTCGGCATGCCTTCAACCCGCAGGCCCGTGTGACCTTCGGCTTTAAGCTTTTCGATCAGTTGATCGGCAATAGCGCTAACATGGCGGTTGGAGCGTCCAGACGTAACGACCATCGCATCAGCGAGAGCTGTTTTACCGGAGAGATCGATTGAGATCGTATCTTCGGCTTTGGCGTCATCTAGGATGGCTAAAACCTCTTGAACCATAGCGCCCCGCGACGGCTCAGGAGATTTCGCGGCAGCGGACCGGCTTTTTCTTGCGCCGGCGGACAGAACAGGCTGTGTCAGTGGTCATTCCTCATGTTCAAGGGCCTTTATCAAGGCCAAATCAAATGTGCCTGAAACACCGGCAAAATTCAACATAATCCTAAAACCTTACGATTCAATGACGCTTACGGAGAGCGGTTGAAGAGAGGCTAGAGCGCGGTCCATGCAAGACGATCAAAGCCGGTGCAGACTTGTTCGGAAACACGGATGCTTTCGATTCCGATACACGATAGCGGTCATAAGCGAGGGCGGCCGGCGCGTGAAGCGCACGATTTGTCGATCCTGGCCGATCAATAACCGCAATCGGAATCGCCGCAAAAATGCTCCGCCACCGCGCCCACCGATGAAAGCTTTCTAGATTATCCGCACCCATGATCCAAACAAATCGTGCAGTCGATGATCTCCGTTTCAGATAGGCAATTAATTCATGCGTGTAAGTGCTGCCTAACCGCTCTTCAATAGCGATTACATGGATCTTAGGATGCGCAGCGATCGTTTTTGCCAAGGCAATCCGTTCTTCCGTAGATGGTAAGTCGGTTTTGTCCTTGAGCGGATTGCCGGGTGTAACGATCCACCAGATCGCATCGAGCTTCAAACGACGAAGCGCTGTTAGACTGACAAGCCGATGCGCCGCATGCGCCGGATTGAATGTGCCTCCAAAAATACCGATGCGTTGCTTCCGACCGTGCAGCGGTAACATTGGCATCAAGAATGTTGGAGGGTGATGATTCATCAAAGACTTTCAAAATGAGTAAATAAGTTGAGCCTCATGCCTTTAACGGGAGACCCAAATCCTGACGCGCTTCAGCAAGAAGACGGTCAGAGGCCTCCTCGATCTTCTTCTGCATTAACACAAAGAAATCTTGCCGATCTAAACCGGGCTCAATCGCCGGCAGAATATCGACAATGATGGTACCTTGTCTCAATTTCATCGAACGGCGCGGCCAATAGACACCTGAATTCAATGCGATCGGTAAACAGGGAACATTCAAGCCTGAGTAAATCTGCGCAATACCAAACCGATATGCTGGCGGTGCGCCGGGCGTGCGTCGAGTACCTTCAGGAAAGAGAAGTATCTGGCGACCCTTACCCGCACCAATTTCACGATGGGCTGCCTTTACAAGTTTCACTAATGTGCGCGCCCCGCCTTTACGATCAATCGGCACATTGCGCATCTTTGCTAAAAACCATCCAAATAAAGGGATGAAGGCCAATTCACGCTTTAGAATGAAACACGGATCTTCGAAAAGACTAAGAAGCGCAAATGTTTCCCAGATTGATTGATGTTTAGCAGCAATGAGAAGCGGGCCCTTAGGAATATTATTCAGTCCCCTAAATTCAACTGATATTCCGCCCACAACTCGACAAAGCCAAAGATAATAGCGGCTCCATGCGCGCGCCAAAGCAACTACGAAGGATCGAGGAAGAATGAGTACGATTAAGCCTACAAACATCCAGGCAATCAAATTGACATAAAGCGCAATCATCAAAAGTAATGATCGCATCGATACACCACCCTGTGTCTCGTCTTGATTTTGTAAAGGAATCGACACCGTCATTCTTTCCTAATTTGTTCCATTCGCAACGAGGGCGCGAATGTTAATTCTTAAAAGAGCTACAATATATTTTACGGGCTCAAGACCCATAGCATATAAATTACTCAGGCTGCCATTGAGGACCTGTTGGCGAGGTGAAAGTCCCGCACGATAGGGATAAAGATCCATCGTTGGTAAAATCGCGCGAAATTCCAACATCGCACGGGGCAAATGAAACCCCGCAGTCACAACGGCCAGCGATGTGTAGTTTCGTTCCCGCGCCCATGCAGCAGCCTCTTCAGCATTGCCCCGCGTGTTGAGAGCCTGATGACCTAAATCGATGCAACATGTCGCATAAGGCGCAAGCGCGGGCGCGACGCGCACAAGGTCATCAAGATCAGCGCGGCCACCCACGCCGCTAATCAGAAGATGCTTCGTGGCTCCCGACGAGAGAAGTTGAGCAGCATCCGTCAAACGATCAGGGCCGCCGGTTAGAACGATGGCCGCATCAACGGATATGATTTGCGTTTGATCAAATCGCGTGAGTGCAAAAATATAATTGACCGCCCCGATCATAAAACTCAGGACAAAACAGAATCCTAAAATTTTTACACTCCGAACTATAGTCTTCACTGACGTCATGACTTCGTCCGTCAAACCAAGCGGCTTAAAGTTGAATGAACGGTGATGCGCGAGACAAAGCTTGCAAGCAGGGAGACGAACAAAGCGACCGCCAGAACAGCTACAACAATAGCGAGGCCGACCGAAGACAAAGGATCTAAAACGCCGAAGCCGAACATATCACGTAACCCGTCCGATCCGGCAATGATGAAGCGCAAGATGACAAGGACAATTAGCGCCAGACAGGCACCCAATATGCCGCCGCGCAAACCAAGCCTAAAAAAATGTCTTTGAAATACGCGCGCGATATAACGATCATCAGCACCCATGAAATAGAACACTTCAACAATCTCACGATTGCCAACCATCGCGCCTCGCGTTGCAAAAACAATAGCCAACGCCGTTGCCGTCATTACAAGAATAAGGCCAGCCGCCGACGCGATTACGAGTGAGTTGCCAAGAGTTGTTAAACGTCTGGTCCACGACCGATGATCATCAATGGCGGTACCAGGAATATCACGCGCCAATTGTTTGCTGATCACCGAAATATCCGGCGGGGACTGAGGATCAACCTCGACAGCAATCAAGCGGGGGATTGAAAGGCCGCCCAATGATGAGGATTGCCCAAGCCATGGCTCAAGCATGCGCATCGTTTCCTCATAGGAATAGACACGAACCTTGGTGACACCTTGCGCCTGTTTCAAAAGATCAGCGGCGCGGTTCAAGTCCGTCTCAATATTGCGACCGGGCTGCGGACGAATTTGCACCGTGACTTCAGATGATAGCAGCGCCTGCCACCGTGCGGATGCTGTAGACCCGAACAAGACGAGGCCTGCCGTCAGAGCAGCAATAAATGTGAGAATGAAAATAACTGCGACAAGGGCTCGATCCGTTAAGGGATCGGGTGCGACTAGTGAGTCCGTTGAAAAACGATCAAGGAAGAATCGAAAGCGCGGTCGCTGATTGTGAAAATCAGTTGAAGAGGACATAGTTTATCCTTCAACCTGAAGATGGTGATTATGGAGGACAAGCCGCCGACTACCTTTGATCTGGTCCATCAGGCCAATGTCATGCGTAGCAATTAAAATCGCAGTACCTGATCGGTTAAGTTCAACAAAAAGGCGTAAGAGGCGTCCCGCTAAAACAGGATCAAGATTTCCTGTCGGTTCATCGGCCAGCAATAGTTCAGGTTGTGAAACAAGGGCGCGGGCAATGGATGTCCGTTGCTTTTCACCTCCGGATAAAACCGGTGGCTTGGCCTGCAGAAGGTCACCGAGTCCAATCCATTTCAATAACTCGATCACTTCGGCGCGATAACTCGATTCCATGCGCCCGCGAATTTTAAACGGCAAGGCAACATTCTCGTAAATGGTCAAATGATCAAGAAGACGGAAATCTTGAAACACGATGCCCATCCGACGACGCAATGCCGTCAGTCCGTCTTTATCGAGTTGTGCGGTGTCTTGTCCGAAGACCGAAATCATCCCGCGCGTAGGCTTTAGCGATTGCAGGATCAAACGGAGAATCGTGGTTTTACCACTTCCCGAAGCGCCCGTCAGAAATTGGAAAGATTGGGGCAAAATCGAAAAACTAATGTCGGTCAAAGTTTCCGGCGCTGCGCCATAGCGCAACCCGACATTTTCGAACCGGACGAGTTCTCCGCCCCACCGATTGGGATGAACCTGCACGCGAGTCTTCAACCTTCCTTAAAGGTCATGAGGGCATGATAACGAGCCATAGCAGGAAATAGTTTTCGGAAGGAAGGGTATCTGATTCGTCATGCTGGTCGTTTGCCCAAATTGTGCGAGATCCTATTTTGTCCGATCAGATGAGGTGGGTCGAGCAGGACGCATGATGCGCTGCGGCGTATGCCGATCGACCTTTCAGGCTGGATCAGATCAAGAAGCCCCCTCCTTTCCGGCTGATTTCTTCCGTTCCGCTTTAGAATCGGACGACAAACAGCCCCCCCGCGCTACTCAAGGCGATTCCGCGCCTCGAAAGACACGATTGCGCTTCGGTGCCTATGCCGCCGGACTGGCGGGTTTGGCTGGAATAGTCGGGGTAATTGGCGGAATTGCTTATGATTTCGAGCGATTCAAGGCTGAGACGACTCATTGGATCGCTAACCTTCTGCCGGGCGTCACCACGCCCCGGCTTGCCTTCGACAATATTCGGACCCGATTTGAGGGTGAGGGTGCCGATCGGGCTTTGATTATCGAAGGCGTGATCCACTCGGACGCTTCGACGCCCCATAATCTTCCGGGTCTTAGTTTTGAAATAAGGTCTGGTGCGGGGGATGGTCCGTCCGGACAAAGCATTTTCCAGTGGATGATCCCCCCGCCAGCCCCCACAATCGACCGAGAAAGCCCCGTTCCGTTCCGGGCGAGACTTGCCTCTCCTCCCCGTGAGGGTAAAGACATCGTGATCCGCCTCGCTGGCGCCTAAAGTCACGGGAGGTGGCCGCTTTCGCCAAAAAGGCGGAAGGCTTTGCCTTGCCCCAGAGGGATCATGACCCAAGAACGAAATGTGTCCGTCCTGATTGACGAAACCAAGATTGCCACACGCAATTCCGAGATCGCCCAGGAAATCGCCAAGACAAATCCGAAAGGCCTTCTGGTCATCGCGATCCTCAAAGGATCTTTTATGTTTGCCGCAGACATGATGCGCGCATTGCATCATGCGGGACTCATGCCGCAAGTCGAATTCATGCATCTCTCGAGCTATCGCGATGCGACGGTTTCATCGGGACAAGTCGTCATCCTGAAAGACGTTGAAAGCGATGTGCGCGACCGCGATGTATTGCTGATCGATGATATTCTGGAATCAGGCCGCACGATTGCGTTTGCTAAAGATCTTCTCGCTGCACGCGGTGCGCGCGTGATGACTTGTTGTCTTTTAGAAAAGCCAGGCAAGCGCGCCGTATCGATCAAAGCGGATTATGTAGGCTTTGTGATCCCCGACAAATTTGTTGTCGGTTACGGCATGGATGTCGCTCATTCCTATCGACAATTGCCCTTTATTGGCGTGGTGGATTAATTTTCGACATCAACGTCGCGGTGATAGCGCGTTTTTTCGACCAATCCATCCATCCAACATGGCATCAAGCCATTGCCCTACATCGTGGTCATGCTGGAACCAACCATCACGATGTTCATGCGGCGCGCGTGCGCCTTTGTGATCCATGCGTTCAAACGCCCGTGTCGTCCACCGGCAAATCATGGCGTAAGTGACTTCAGGATGAAACTGGAGCGCGAGTGTCTTTTGCCCCATGCAAAAAGCCTGATGCAGAAACGCATCACCTTCTGCCAAAAGCTCAGCGCCTTTGGGCAAATCAAACCCTTCCCGATGCCAATGATAAACAGCGCGCGGCCATACAGCACCACATGAGCGCGCCCATATTTCGCCGGCTTTCGTTGGACGAAGAGGATAATAACCAATCTCCGTTTCTTCTTCCGGATGTTTGAACACGCGCGTTCCCAAAGCACGACATAAAAGCTGCGCCCCAAGGCATAGACCCAAGAACGGCGTATCTGCTTTGAGTGTGCGCTCTATCAATTTGATTTCTTCACCAATAAACGGATCAGGATCATTGGCGCTCATAGGCCCGCCGAATATGACGACCCCCGCGTAATCTGAAAGGTCTTGAGGTAAGGGCTCGCCTAAAGGCGGCCTTCTTGTATCAAGAGTAAAGCCCCGTTGCCGCAATGCGTAGCCCACCCGCCCGGGCGTTGAATGTTCCTGATGAAGGACGATCAGAACCGGCTTAGACACGCGCAATCAACGATACTGTAAATGACAAGGAAGAATGCCATGATCATCGACAAAGGTCGAGAGTGCGCTTTGTCTCATCCCCGCCCATACACATCTTCAAGGCGGACAATGTCATCTTCGCCTGTGTAGGACCCGACTTGAACCTCAATCAGCTCCAGCGGCACTTTGCCCGGATTGGCAAGCCGATGCACTTCGCCGATCGGAATATAGGTGCTTTCATTTTCATGAAGCTGGGTAGTCTTATCGCCAATCGTGACCTCGGCTGTTCCTGACACGACGACCCAATGTTCGGAGCGATGAAAATGTTTCTGCAACGAGAGGCGACCTCCCGGTTTCACCGTGATACGCTTGACTTGAAACCGCGCGCCAATGTCGATGCGCTGATAGGCGCCCCACGGGCGATACATTTTCAAATGCTCGCTCGCCTCGCGCTGGCTTTTGGCTTTGAGAGCCTCGACAAGGATTTTCACTTCGCCAGAATTTTCCTTGCTTGTAACGAGCACCGCGTCACGCGTTGACACCACCACAACATTATCAAGTCCTGCAACAGTTGTGAGAATTTCGTCAGAGTGAACAAGGCTGTTTGTTGTATCGAGCAAAGCGACATTGCCGGTGGCGCGGTTGCCGCGTTCATCATGTTCGGACGCGTCCCATAACGCGCCCCATGTGCCAATATCTGACCAATCAAAAGAAGCAGTCACCACCGCCGCATGGATGGTCTTTTGCATCACGGCATAATCGATGGAAATCTTCGGCGCATTGGCAAAAGCATCCGCATCCAACAACGTCGCGCCGAGATCATTTGTGGCGCGATCGAGTGCCGCGGCCGCACAGTCGCTGATTTGCGGCGCGTGCCGATCAAGCTCTTCAAGCATCGTCTCAGGCTTGAACATAAAATTACCGGAGTTCCACAGATAACCCTCGGCCACCAGATCGCGTGCCATGGAGGACTTTGGCTTCTCAAGGAAAATTGAGATGTGACGCGCGTCGCCCTCAACCGTCTCGCCCGGCTTGATATAGCCATAGGCGGTTGAAGGGTGAGACGGCGTAACCCCGAAGGTTACAATCTTGCCGGCCTCTGCCGCAGGGCGTGCACGCTTCACACTTTCGCGAAATCCCGTAAAATCCGCGACCATGTGGTCGGCAGCAAGCACAAGGCCTATGGCGCCGTCATGATGACGCTTCAACCAATGCGCAGCGGCGGCAATCGCAGGGGCTGAGTCGCGCGGGCTCGGTTCCATCAAAATATCGACCGCCACACCAACCGCCTCGGCCTGCTCTTCGGCTAGAAAGCGAAACTTCTCATTGGTCACAATCAAGGGCTTGCCAAAGAGCGCCTGATCATCAACACGCTTCAAGGTCGTCTGAAAGGTCGAAAGCGTACCCAGAAGCGGTACGAATTGCTTCGGAAAACTGTCGCGCGACACCGGCCATAACCGCGTGCCAGAACCACCGCATAAAATTACAGGAATGATGGTCATGATGCGGCGGGCTCCCTTTTCGAAAAGATTCTAACGGCAACGGGGTCGACAGGACGCATCACTAACCTGATCAATCACCAATAGGTTCATGGGATTACTGCTTAGTCCCCGCTTCGGCAAACAAAAAATCCCCGCGCCGAGACGCGGGGATTGATTTGAGGCTCCGAAAAGCAAACGGAATTATTTCCGCTTGTTCTGCCGGTTCGCAATCAGATCGTCCACAACGGTCGGATCATTCAAGGTCGATGTATCGCCAAGATTGGAAAACTCGTCTTCGGCGATCTTACGCAAGATGCGGCGCATGATTTTACCCGAGCGCGTTTTCGGCAATCCCGGTGCAAATTGGATCAAATCCGGCGAGGCGATGGGGCCGATTTCCTTACGCACCCACGCGACGAGCTCTTTGCGCAACGCATCCGTTGCTTCCGTGCCGGCCATCAGGGTGACATACGCATAAATACCCTGTCCCTTGATGTCGTGCGGATAACCGACAACAGCCGCCTCGGACACTTTCTCATGTGCAACCAGCGCGCTTTCAACTTCCGCCGTGCCCATACGGTGACCGGAGACGTTGATCACGTCATCGACGCGGCCGGTGATCCAGTAATAGCCATCGGCATCGCGACGGCAGCCGTCACCGGTGAAATATTTATTCGCATAAGTGGCAAAATAAGTTTCCATGAAACGTTTGTGATCGCCATAGACCGTGCGCATCTGGCCGGGCCATGAGTCAGCAATCACGAGATTACCTTCGCACGCGCCTTCAATCACAACGCCATTCGCATCAACTACTTCAGGCTTCACACCGAAGAAGGGACGTGTCGCAGACCCGGGCTTCAATGCGGTTGCGCCCGGAAGTGGTGTGATGAGAATACCGCCGGTTTCCGTTTGCCACCATGTGTCGACGATGGGGCAACGATTGTCGCCAACCACGCGATGATACCATTCCCATGCTTCAGGATTGATCGGTTCACCGACGGAACCCAACAAACGCAGCGACGCGCGTGATGTTTTCTTCACCGGCTCTTCACCGGCACCCATGAGTGAACGAATGGCGGTTGGTGCGGTGTAGAAGATATTTACTTTGTGCTTATCAACGACATCCCAGAAGCGCGAGATAGACGGATAGGTCGGAATGCCCTCGAACATCAAGGTCGTCGCGCCATTCGCGAGCGGGCCATAGACGATGTAGGAATGGCCTGTGACCCAACCCACATCGGCCGTGCACCAGTAAATATCACCGTCGTGATAATCGAAAACATATTGATGTGTCATTGATGCATAAACGAGGTAACCCGCTGTTGTATGCACGACGCCCTTGGGCGCACCGGTTGAACCAGATGTATACAAAATGAAGAGCGGCGCTTCCGCTTCCATCGGTTCGGGCTTGCATTGCGTCGCTGCTTTTGCCGCTTCTTCGTGATAATAATAATCACGACCATCTTGCATATGCACAGCGCTGCCGGTGCGCTTAACAACGAGTTGTGATGTGACAACACCCGGAACACGTTTCAGTGCTTCGTCGCAATTGGCTTTCAGCGGAACTTTCTTGCCGCCGCGCAAGCCTTCATCAGCCGTGATCAGTACTTTCGATTTGCAGCCTTCGATACGACCCGCAAGTGAATCTGGCGAGAAGCCGCCAAACACAATCGAATGCACAGCACCAATGCGGGCGCAGGCGAGCATCGCATAAGCGGCTTCCGGAATCATCGGCAGATAGATCGTAACCGTGTCACCTTTGTGCACGCCATGCGCTTTGAGCACATTGGCGAAGCGGCACACTTCATCATGCAATTCCTGATAGGTGATATGCTTTGATTCAGACGGATCATCGCCTTCCCAGATGATGGCGGTCTGGTTGGCGCGCTTGGGCAAATGGCGATCGATGCAATTCATCGACACATTGGTGATGCCATCTTCGAACCAGTTGATCGACACTGCACCGGGTGCGTAGCTCGTGTTCTTCACTTTGGTGAAAGGCTTCAACCAATCGATGCGTTTGCCGTGCTCGCCCCAGAACGCTTCCGGATCCTTGATCGAGGCGTCATACATCGCCTTATATTTTGCATCATCCACATAGGCGCGCTTGGCCCAGTCACCGGACACGGGATAGAGCTTGTCGGACATCGGACTTTCCTCTCCTGGCGTCGCGCTTGTTATTTACTCAAGCGGACGGATCGCGTTTTTGAATGGCAGCGAGACCCGTTATCGGACCTTCGTACCCCTGTGCTTATTATGATCAGACCGGACGGCGGGACAAGAGTAAGGCGCGTCACACTTTGGTCGGTCAGACCAAAGGGGTGCCATCCGCGCGCTGGACGGCGTCTAAACTCCGCCCATTTTACACAAAAGCGCCCATTCGGCGTCCGTCACTGGCTGAACCGAGAGGCGCATGGACGTGACAAGGGACATTTTGGCGAGTTTGGGCTCGGCCTTCACTTCGGCAAGTGACACAGGACGCTTAAAGGGTTTGACGGCTTTGAGGTCCACAACAACCCAAGGCTCGCCCGGCTCGGCGGTGGGGTCGGGATAGGCTTCGCGGATCACTTCGACAATGCCGACAATCTCCTTGCCCTCATTGGAGTGATAGAAAAAGCCCTGATCGCCCTTCTTCATCGCCATCAAATGCAGCTTGGCCAGATGATTGCGCACACCATCCCAATGCGTGCCTTTGGCGCCCGCTTTAACCTGCTGATCCCATGACCATTTGAAGGGTTCGGATTTATAAAGCCAATGCGCCATTTTTATTTCTCTCGATCTTTTTTGGGACGGCGCGAAGGCGCCGGCGGGCCTTGCCCTTGCGCACGCAAACTGCGTGCGGACTTATTCCCCTTTAATTGGCCTGTTCATCAATTGATCAACCGCCGCATCAACCGACAATGCACCATCAAGAATAGCGGCCATCGCTGCGACAATCGGCATATCGACGCCGCGTGCTTTCGCCGTTTGATCGAGAATGCGCGCTGTGAACACACCTTCTGCCAATTTTCCACCGCCTGCTTCTGATACGGATTTACCGCGTCCAAGATCATGTCCAAATGCAAAATTTCGCGAATGAAGCGAACTTGCTGTCAGAATAAGATCGCCAAGACCGGCAAGGCCAACCAGCGTATCAGGTTTTGCATCATAGGTTTTTGCAAACCGCTGCAATTCGGCAAAGCCGCGCGCGATCAAAGCAGCACGTGCGCTCTCCCCAAGACCACGGCCTTGAACAATACCCGCAGCAATCGCGAGCACATTTTTTGCGGCACCGCCAATTTCAACACCGCGCACATCGCTTGAATGATAGACGCGAAAACGTGATGACGAGAGCGCACGCGCGAGCGCCATCGCAATCTCTTCAACGGGGGCGGCAAGCACGACGGCGGTGGGTAATCCGCGTGCCACATCATCAGCAAAACTCGGACCCGAAAGCACAGACGGCATCGCACCCGGCAAGACATCAGCAACAATCTCGCTCATGAATTCACCTGAGCGCCGATCGATGCCCTTTGCTGCAATGATAACTGGAAGGCCACTTTTCATCACAAGCGCAAGCACTTCTGAAATCTCACGTAGATGCTGCGCGGGCACAGCAAGAATAACAGCGCGCGCGGTTGCAATTGCGTCTTTTAAGGACGATGTCGGTTGAATTGATTCAGGCAATCGAATGCCGGGAAGACGTTTTGAATTTTCACGCAAACGGATCATCGCTTCTGCCTGATCCGCATCACGACTCCATAGTTTAACGCGACGACCTGCATGGGATGCAGCGAGCGCTAACGCGGTGCCCCAAGCGCCTGAACCAATGACTGCAATGTCATCAAACATGCGCAGGCTCCGGCTTTTCAGCGTTCACTGTCAAAGGCCAGCGCGCACGTGGCGCAAAATCAAGTCCATCGGTGAGGCCAAGACTCAACCGCTCAATGCCTGCCCATGCAATCATCGCACCATTATCGGTGCAGAGCGCGAGTGGTGGTGCGATGAGTGGTAGGTTTTTCTGCATCGCTAAACTTTCAAGTCCACCGCGTATCGAGCGATTGGCTGCAACACCCCCCGCAATCACAAGAGCGGTGACCGGAATCCTCATTTCATTCAGACGCTCAAAGGCCATGCGCGTTCGATCAATAATACTCTCGACAATGGCGCGTTGAAAAGATGCGCAAAGATCACGTACATCTTGCTCTGATAAAGGTGCTATTTTTTCAGCTTCAATACGCACGGCGGTCTTCAATCCTGACAAAGAAAAATCAGGCTCTTTGCGACCAATCAAGGGGCGCGGGAAAGAAAATCTCTTTGGGTCACCTTCGAGCGCCAAGCGTTCAACTTGTGGTCCACCTGGATAGGGAAGGCCGAGCATTTTTGCGACTTTGTCGAACGCTTCACCGATCGCGTCATCAATCGTTGTGCCAAGACGTAAATAATCACCAACACCTTTCACGACGAGCAATTGTGTGTGACCACCCGAAGCGAGCAACAACAAATAAGGAAAAGCGACACCGTCAGTTAGACGCGGGGAAAGCGCGTGCGCTTCGAGATGATTGACAGCGAGAAACGGTTTTTGCGCAACGAGCGCCAAAGCTTTCGCTGTTGTGAGTCCCACCATTACGCCACCGATCAGGCCAGGGCCCGCAGCAGCAGCCACACCGTCCATATCGGCGAGGCTTAAGCCGGCTTCAGCGAGGGCGCGTTTCACTAAAACATCCATCACCTCGACATGGGCGCGCGCGGCAATTTCCGGCACGACACCGCCATAGGCCGCGTGATCCTCGATTTGGCTCAGAACTTCATTGGAGAGAATACGGCCCCGCCCATCAGCCCCGCGCTCCACAACGGAAGCGGCGGTTTCGTCACAAGTGGTTTCAATTCCGAGGATTCGCATGACGCAGGCCTTCAACGCCCCTATCGCCGGGCAAAACGAGCCCCTATAGTCCATTCCTGACGGTGGTCGGGTGCGCCCGACATCGCATGATGGGAGAATGAGGGCAAGGTCGAAGGTGTCGGCGTTAAATCCATTTAAAATCGGGACTCGCGGAAGTCCCCTTGCGCTCTGGCAGGCTCATGAGGTCGCTGCGCGCCTGAGAAAAGCATTGTCGCTCCCCGAAGACGGCGTGACACTCGAAATCATTCGGACGTCGGGCGATATGAGTCAGGCGAGCGGTGCCGCGCTTGTCGGCGGCAAAGGAGCGTTCACCAAAGAACTCGACGAAGCCATGCTCGAAGGCCGGATCGATCTGGCCGTCCATTCGGCGAAAGATATGCCGACCGCTTTTCCGGACGGAATCGATATTATTGGCTATCTGCCGCGCGAAGATGTGCGCGATTGCCTGATTTCGGCGCTCTACGCGCGGATCGAGGACCTCCCGCAAAACGCTCATGTCGGCACCGCAAGCTTGCGCCGCGCCGCCTTGGTCAAACGGATCCGCCCGGATATTAAGACCGCGGTCTTGCGCGGCAATGTCGAAACGCGCTTGCGCAAATCGGCCAATGGAGAAGTGGACGCGACGATGCTTGCGCTCGCGGGCCTCAAGCGACTGGGCCTCGCGGATAAAGCGGCCGCCATTTTGCCGCTCGACACATTTCCGCCTGCGCTCGGCCAAGGGGCTGTTTCAATCACCGCCCGCACCGGGGACAAACGTTCAGCTGATGCTGTCGCGGCGATTTCCTGTGTCGAGACGGGTCTCGCACTTTTAACCGAACGGGCGTTTTTGAAAAAACTCGATGGCTCATGCCGCACACCGATTGCCGGTTATGCGACCGTCAAAGACGGGATAATTTCTTTTTCCGGCATGTATCTGAGTGATGACGGCCAGAGAAGCTTCAGCGCTTCAGCAACGGGTCCCGCTTCTGAAGCTGAGGCTTTGGGTAAAAAAGCAGCTCGAGACATTTTGGCTGTTCTACCCGCCGATCTCAGGACCGGAGCCGCGTGAGGGTTCTCGTTACACGGCCCATCAAGGACGGCACGAGGACGGTCGAGCGCCTCAAAGAATTGTGTATTGAGGCCGTTCTGGCGCCGGTCACGGCAATCGTCGGAACCGGAAACGCAGTTCCAATTAAGAAAATTGATGCGGTTCTTTTCTCGAGCGCGAATGCGATCCGCCATCTTCCGGACAATGCGCGTGCGCAACTGATCAATGTCCCGACTTTTTGCGTGGGCGAAAAGACCGCCACCGTCGCACGGGATGCAGGCTTTCCTTCTGTCACAACGGGCAGCGGCGACGGGCGCGCTTTAGTCAATCTTGTAGCGTCAAAATTCCAGGCCCCTGCATCTTTGCTTTATCTGACTGGCACGCCGCGCAAGCCCTTCATCGAAGACGGACTTAAAACGAACGGGTTTCAGCCGCTTGTCGTTGAACTCTATCAAACGGTTCTGATCGATCCTTGGCCGGGGGCGGCCCGTTTAGAGGTCGAATCTTGCGACTATGGACTACATTTCTCCCGCGCGAGCGTTGAAGCGCTCCTAAAAGCCGCTGAAAATGCCGGTCTTTCCCATTTTCTGCGCGGGTTGAACCATCTCTGTCTTTCCGAAGATGTGGCCAAACCCCTGCGGGAAACAGGACACTCCAAAATCCGCATTGCGCCCAAACCAACAGAAGAAGATCTCCTCGCCCTGCTCCATATCAAGGAAACCTAAACCTTAACGAGCGATGCTGCGGTTCGAATCGGATAAGAGACCGGCAGAATGAGCGACGATCCCCCCACCCGCGACGAGAATGATCCGACGCGACGCCGGCCGAGCCGCTCTATTCCGCCCATCATTGATCTAAAAGCCGACACCCAAAAGGGGGCCCGACAAGCGGAGGCCCCATCGTCACCCAAAAGAGAGCCTTCCTCCATGCCGCCTCGCATCGCTCCGACACTGGTAGGGCCGTTGGTGATCGGCGCGCTTGCTGGCGCGATTGCCGGTATGATTGCGACATTTCTTATGATGTCACTGCTAACAAAATCCAAAGACGATTTCGCGCAAAGGCTTGCAAGTGTTGAGGCGGCGCAAGTGCTCAATACGCCATCTGATCGTACCCTGATCCTTGAACAGCAAAACAAGGCGTTTGAGAAAAAGATCCTTACGCTTGAAGAGAGTGCTACAAAATACGCTCAAAAAATCTCGGAGCTTGATAAGGCCAATCAGGCACTTTCTGACTTACTTGTCTCTGCTCAAAAGACTCTCCAGAGTCCTTCTGAAGGTTCCTCACTCGAGGCTTTGAACGTGCTTGCTGCGCGCGTTGATGCACTCACGGCCAATATCGATTTATTGAAATCAAACACAACGCAAAAAAAATCTGATGAGATGGTTCGTCTTTCGAGTGGTTTGGCACTTGCGCTCGTAATCAAAGATCGAATTTTGAAACATCAGATACCTGATCGAGATATTGACGCTCTTAACACGCTTAAAATTGACGGCATCGAGATCGCTCCCATTCAAAGCGCTCCACCAAAGGTGATCGAACCGAAACAAGTAACCACGTCGCCTTTACCCGATCAAAACGCGGCGAGCTGGGATGAAAAGCTTTTGTCAGTGCTTTCAAAAATTGTAACGATTTCGTCCGTTGAAAACTCCCCGCTGCCGAAGACTGATGCAACGGATGATACAGCCTTAAAAGACATTGATCGCGTTATCGATCTTTTGAGTGATCGCATTAAAGCCGAAAGTGCAAAACTATGATAAGGCTCATTCTCCTTATCACTATTTTGACACTGTCCGCTTTAGGACTGTCCCTGCTCTCCGATATTGATGGATCGCTCGCGATGACCGTTCTCGGTTATCGCATTGAGACAAGTCTGACCGTGGGTGTTGTTTTTATTCTTATAACGACAATAGTATTGGCTTCGCTTTGGTCAATACTGCGGCTTGTCTTTCGCATTCCTGAAATGATCTCGCTCGGCCTCTCAAGCCGACGCAAACATAAGGGCCATCTTGCGGTATCACGCGGAATGATTGCGCTCGGCGCAG